>NZ_DATIDM010000200.1:0-5339 GCF_035456225.1 Flavobacterium sp.
CTACCATCATTACAAAATACAACAGTGTTCCGTTGGTTAAAAAAGTAAATCCGGATTTAACCGATTACACTACCAACAAAGCAATGGAAGGTGTATTCAAAATGATTGCGGTAGAAGAAAAAGACATCCGTAACAACCTGACAGCCAGAAACACCGATTTGTTAAAAAAGGTATTTGCCCTACAAGATCAAAAACAAGGCTAAAATTTTAGAAATCAATAAGATACAAATAACAATTTATTAACACTAACTAAAAAAAAATTATCGGACCTTTGTTATCAAATAGAGAGTTTCTCATTTGGTTAGGGTTAGTTTAAAAAGAATTCCACGCTTTCGGGCGTGGTTTTTTTATGCAATTAATTTAAGCGAAGATGCAATTGTTTGAAATAGTCAAAAGCTTTAACCAATCGGCTTCCGTACCAGGAAAACATTTCACCATCCACAAAAACAGTTTTCGCATGATGGGTGTAACGTCCTAATTCAAAAGCGTGTTCGTCTTTAAACGGAAATGGTTCCGAAGATAATAACACCAAATCCGGATCGCCCTGAATGCGCATTTTCTGGATTACGATTTCAGGATATCTTCCTTCGTATTTAGGATGATTGTCGTAGATGTTTTCGAATTTATTCAGCTTGAGCAATTCATTGATAAAATTATCACCACCCGCCACCATATACGGATTGGCCCAAATAAAGTAAGCCACTTTCTGAACTTCCCTATCTTTCATGAAGTTTTGAAAATCGGCCAAAGCGAAATTCGTTTTATCAATCCACTTTTGAGCATCGGTGCGTTTGTTGAACAACTGTCCGAAATCAGAAATCATTTGCAGGTTGTCCTCAATCGTAATGATATTCGTTACCCAAACCGGACAAATGTCTTTTAACGATTCAACAATCTCAAGCGTATTTTCTTCCTTATTGGCAATGATGATATCCGGTTGTAATTCCTTAATCTTATCGATTTTAACCTGTTTGGTCCCTCCCACTATCTTTTTAGTCGATTTAAAATGAAACGGATGTACGCAGAATTTGGTGATTCCCACGATACTGTCTTCCAATCCCATATCGTAAAGCAATTCGGTTTGGGACGGAACTAAAGAAACTATTCGTTTAGGCGTCTTATTGAAAGTATGTTGCGTTCCGATTTGATCGGTTAAAACTATAGCCACAAATAAATCTAGTTATTAATTTGCAAGAATTTCTTCCATTTCCTGTTGCAGTTTCAGAGCTTCTCCCCTTGCTTTTTCGGCAAAATCAGTTCCGTTTGACGCGTAAATAATTCCGCGGGAAGAGTTTATCAGCAACCCTACATTTTCATTCATTCCGTACTTGCAAACCTCTGCCAGGCTACCGCCTTGAGCGCCTACTCCGGGAACCAAAAGAAAATTGTTCGGAACAATTTTTCGGATTTCGGCAAAATATTCCGCTTTGGTTGCTCCTACCACATACATCAGATTTTTGGAGTTTTTCCAGGATTTGGAAGTTTCAAGAACCACTTTATAAAATTCCTTTCCGTCTACATTTTGCGTCTGAAAATCGAAAGCGCCTTCGTTAGACGTTAATGCTAACATAATAGTATGTTTGTCTTCAAAAGCCAAAAACGGTTCTACGGAATCTTTACCCATATAAGGTGCCACGGTAACCGAATCAAAGTTCAAATCTTTGAAAAACGCTCTCGCATACATGGAAGAAGTATTTCCTATATCACCGCGTTTGGCATCGGCAATAGTGAAAATTTCAGGATACTTTTCGTTGATGTAATTGATGGTTTTTTCAAGTGACTGCCAGCCTTTAATTCCGTATGCCTCATAAAAAGCGGTGTTCGGTTTGTAGGAAACACACAAATCGTGCGTGGCATCGATTATTGCTTTATTGAACTCGAAAATCGGATCCTCGGTTTTCAATAAATGTTCCGGAATCTTATTAAGGTCTACGTCCAAACCGATACACAGGAATGACTTTTTGGATTGAATCTGCTCTTGTAGTTGTTGTGTTGTCATCGTATTTTAGGTACTAAGGCGCTGAGATGCTAAGGTACTTAGGTTCGAAGCGGCAAAAGCGTTGTTTTATTTTTAGTTGCTGAGTGCAAAGTTACAAAGTTGTGGAGTATTTTTCAGTATGTTTTTATCCCATCCGATTCCAAAAGTTCAAATGGCTTCCACTTTAGCCCCGATGGGAGCGTCGCCTTGCAAAGCGGACAGCGGGAAAAAGGATTCCTAAAATGCCCGAACCATTGCTTCGCCAATTCGCTATAGCTCGGGTCGCTCCAAAAAAAAACGCCATCCTTAAAATTCGGTATGGCGTCTTTATTCTTATCTCTTGTTTCTTTCTTCTTAAAAGAATTAAAAAACGTCGCTTTCTTTCAGTTTTTCCATATTGTTGACCAACTGGAGTTCGTCAATAAATTTTTGGATTTTACCATTCATAACCCCATCCATATCAAAAACGTCTAAACCAATTCGGTGATCGGTTACACGACCTTGCGAATAATTGTAGGTTCTAATTTTTGCAGAACGGTCACCTGAACTAACTTGCGAAGTACGCTTTACGGCATCTTCCGCTTGCTTTTTCGCCAATTCCTGTTCGTACAAACGGGAACGTAAAACCTCTAACGCCCTGTCTTTATTTTTATGCTGTGATTTCTGATCCTGACACTGTGCCACCAATCCGGTTGGGATGTGTGTTAAACGCACGGCTGATTTTGTCGTATTTACCGACTGACCACCGGGACCAGACGAACAGAAGAAATCAACACGAACTTCGTTCATATCGATCTGTACGTCAAACTCTTCCGCTTCCGGAAGCACCATAACTGTTGCTGCAGAAGTGTGTACACGTCCTTGCGTTTCCGTTTGCGGTACACGTTGTACACGGTGCACACCCGCTTCAAATTTCAAAGTTCCGTAAACATCTTCACCGGTAACTTCAAAAATCACCTCTTTGAATCCGCCCGAAGTCCCTTCGTTCATATCTACCACCGAAGTCCTCCAACCTTTGCTTTCGCAATATTTGGTGTACATACGGAACAAATCTCCGGCAAAAATGGAAGCCTCATCCCCACCGGTACCGGCACGGATTTCCACCATTACGTTTTTGGCATCTTCCGTATCTTTCGGAATCAACATGAATTTGATTTCCTCTTCCAGTTGCGGCAGACGTTCTTTGGCTTCTTCCAATTGCATTTTAGCCATTTCCACCATTTCGGCATCAGAACCATCGGCAATAATTTCCTGAGCTTCTTTGATATTCCCGTCGATATTGATATACTCCTCGCGTTTTTCAACCAAGGCTTTCAAATCTTTGTATTCTTTATTCAACTGAACATAACGCTTTTGGTCGGCGATAACATCGGGCTGGATAATCAAGTCCGAAATTTCGTCGAAACGCTGTTTCACATATTGCAATCTGT
This sequence comes from Flavobacterium sp., assembly GCF_035456225.1. Classification (GTDB taxonomy): domain Bacteria; phylum Bacteroidota; class Bacteroidia; order Flavobacteriales; family Flavobacteriaceae; genus Flavobacterium. The sequence goes on from NZ_DATIDM010000200.1 coordinate 3,409, forward strand.
CTAACATAATTCTATACGCTGTTTTCGGGTGCAAAGTTACAAAAAAAACACGTTTAAAAAACACTGAAAATCGGCACATATTTTTTTGTAAAATATTAGTCAATTTATATACCTTTATCCCGTTTAAAATCCCGAATGAAAATGAAAAAATTTACTGTTGCATTAGCCGTAATTTCACTGGCTGCATGTAACCAAAGAAAGGAGAGTTCACTGCAAATAGGTGAACCGGAAGAGATTGTAACCAAAACGTACGAACAGCTTGAAAAAGCAGATTGGCTTTTGGGTGAATGGGAAAATGCTTCTGCGAAAGGCAGTTTAACCGAGACTTGGAAACAGGAAAATGACAGTACTTTTATTGGTGAAACTTTTTTTACGGCACCAATTGACACCATTTTTCATGAAAATTTTGTCTTGCAGCAAAAGAACGACAGCTTAATTTACAATGTAACGGTAAAAGGACAAAACAACGACAAACCGGTTCCCTTTTACATGACCAGTATCGACGACGAACAGGTGGTTTTTGAAAATCCGAAACATGATTTCCCAAGTAAGATTACTTACTACCTAATTTCCTCCGACAGTTTAGTTGCTGAAATTTCCGGAATGAAAGACGGAAAAGAAAGCAAGGAAAGTTATCCGATGAAGAAAAAATAATCCATTTCAATTAAAACCCTCGAACAAATCGAGGGTTTTTTATTAACAATAAATTGAAAATCAACAAGTAATAAAAATATCACAAATTTTATTTAAAATAAGTCTAAATAAATTTTGCATATAATTTATCCAGCAATTAGTTTTGTGTCGAAATATTATTTTAATTTATTCTAAATAAAAATGAAAAAACTAATTCTACCCATTTCTATTTTACTCATCGGGTTACAATTGAGTGCGCAGGAAAAGGACAAACAAACCCAAAACGACTCTATTAAGAAACTTGATGAAGTTATCGTTAACGGTAAGGTAAACAAATACAAAAGAGAAAAAAGTACTACCGTTTCGAAAATGCCTTTATTGGACATTGAAAACCCACAGGTTTATAATGTGGTTACAGGTGAACTTCTTAAAGAGCAAGTGGTTACCAATTTTAACGAAGCCTTAAAAAATGCCACCGGTGTTACCCGTCTGTGGGAAACTACAGGTAGAAATGGTGACGGAGCCGAATATTTTACCATGAGAGGTTTTGCAGTACAGCCAACCATGGTAAACGGATTGCCTGCCTTGACCAATACTACGATTGATCCGATTAACATTGACAATGTTGAAGTAATCAAAGGACCATCGGGAACTTTATTCGGAAGCAGTGTTATTTCTTATGGAGGTTTAATCAACATTGTCACCAAAAAACCGTATCAGAAATTTGCAGGAGAAATAAGCTATAACTCAGGAACATACGGATTGAACCGAATAACAGCTGACATTAATGTTCCGGCTAACGACAAGGTGGCTTTTAGGGTAAATACCGCCTATTCAACCGAAGAAACGTTCCAGGATGCCGGTTTTTCAAACGCATTCTTCATTGCTCCTTCCCTGAAATATGAAGTCAGCGATCGATTAACCTTTTTAATCAACACCGAATTTTATAAAAACACTTCGGCAAAACAATCAATGTTATTCTTAAGCAGGTATTCTCCATTGTCGTTCCACAGCATGGATTTATTCGACAAAAACTATAAAAGATCATTCACTTCAAATGATTTAACGATGCAGAATAACTCATTCAATATGCAGGCTCAAGCATTGTATAAATTGTCGGAGAATTGGACTTCTCAAACTGTTTTGTCAAAAAGCACAGCCCGAACAAGTGGTTATTACCATTATTTATGGGATTCTGCCAATGGCGATGAATTTACACGTTTCATATCGAATGCCAATGGGGTATTTTACACTACTGACATCCAACAGAATTTCATCGCTGATTTCAAAATCGGAAG
>NZ_DATIDM010000201.1:0-7571 GCF_035456225.1 Flavobacterium sp.
TTGCCATAGAGATTCAATCCTTTTACCTGATTATAACCGCCTCCAATGGTGTCTTTCTGAATGATAAATGCGTTATTTATTACTTTTAAGGAATCCATCTTTTCGGTTTTGTTATTTCCAATCAGGTGCATGATGTCCCCAGTCAATTGGCTTTTCTGGCTCCATAAAATAGGTCTTCCGATTAATTGTGTCAGTCCTTTCTGCTGGTCGGAATGAATCGAATCACATTTTCCGCTCATGTCCGACTTATATATTCGGGCATTGTTAAATCCGCGTACAATACGTTCTCCGGGTTTTCCTGTAACCAATAAGCGCTTCGCGTGAATGTAAACCGAATCGTTTTCGACAAACGAGGAAACCAAAGCTTTTTTGGTGATAAACATCGAGTCTTTGTTTTTGTACATCTCGGCATAATGTCCTTTTACAATCATGCGGTTGATGCTGTCGGTAATTTTTACATTATTGACGGCCTTGGAAAATTCCGTTTTTCGGTCATAATAAATCTTGTCGCCTTTTATTTTTCGGTTTTTATAGGTGATTGTTGAGTTCTTAGAAAGGTTGGACGTATGGTTTTTGGTATCATAAAAGCCATTCTCCGTATAAATTACATTTTCTTTGCTGGTAATGGTGGACGGGCCAAAAACATAAGCATGTCCCGAATTGTCGTAAAAATCCAAATGGTTTGTTTTGATAACACACTCCGGATTGGTAACCGTTACTGCTGTTTTGAATTGGTATTTTTTCTCGTTTAGGAAATAGCGCCCCGATTTGCTTCTTAAGGTGTTCTCCTTGTTGATGATGGTTCCGTAGGTGTTGTAATAAGCTTGTTGTATGCTTCTGTCAAAGTTGATAGTGTCCGTCGTTAATGTAGATTCCGGAGAACGTAATACCACATCGCCAGTTGCAAAAGCAAACTTCTGGTTACCATTGTATTCGGCATATTTGCTGGACATTGTAATAGAATCGCCTTGGTTCAAACGTACATTACCAAAGGCTTTTACATAGTTTTCATCCTTAAAATGATACGCTTTATTGCAGTTGATGATTACCCCGTCATGTTCCACCTGAACGTTTCCTGTAAACAGGATGGCTCCGGGAATTTCGGTTTGATCCATGTCAATGAAATCAGAATGCACAATTTTGATAATTTTTTTGTCTTGTGCAAGTGAGGTAAGTCCAACAAGAAAGGCACTTAATATGAATAGAATATGTTTTTTCAATTTACAGAATTTTGCCCAAATTTAAGTAAAATCTGTGAAAGCCGATTTTTATTAAGAATTTTTTGTGCTGCAAGGCAGAAAGCAGAAGGCAGAAGGCAGAAGGCAGAAGGCAGAAGTACAAGTGTTACCAACTGTCTCTTAAAAAAAACTTTGAGTGTCTCTGTGTTTCTTTGCGCATCTTTGTGAAATAGCTATAAAAAAAACGCCTTCCGAAGAAAGCGTTTTTCAAATTATTTCATGATCGTCTGTGTCCTGTCTGGTCCAACAGAAATCACTTTGATTGGAACTCCAACTTCACTTTCTATGAATTCCACATAGTCTTTCAATTCTGCAGGAAGTTCGTCGTATTTGGTCATGCCAGTTAAATCGGCTTTCCAGCCTTTTTTCTCCACATAAACCGGAGTTACGTTTTCTTCCTCGATATTGTAAGGTAAGTGGTTGATTACTTCTCCATTGTATTTGTATCCTGTACAAACTCTTAAAGTGTCGAAACCTGAAAGAACGTCGCCTTTCATCATATACAACTGGGTTACACCGTTTACTTGTACGGCATATTTTAAAGCTACAAGGTCTAACCATCCGCAACGACGGGCACGTCCGGTAACTGAACCGAATTCATTTCCTACTTTAGCCATGGTTTGTCCTGCTTCGTCGAATGATTCGGTTGGGAAAGGCCCGCTACCAACACGGGTAGTGTAGGCTTTGAAAATCCCGAATACGTCTTTTACTTTGTTAGGAGCGATTCCTAAACCGGTACAAGCTCCTGCAGCAGTAGTGTTTGACGAAGTAACGTACGGATACGTTCCGAAATCGATATCCAATAATGATCCTTGAGCACCTTCAGCAAGAATTGATTTTCCTGCTTTCATGGCGTTGTTTAAATATTCTTCGCTGTCAATGAACTGCAATGTTTTTAAAACCTCGATAGCGGCAAAAAACTCTGCCTCCATTTCCTGTAAATTGTACTGCATATCAACATCGTAGAACGAAATCATCGCTTCATGCTTGTCTGCTAATGATCTGTAACGCTCATTGAAATCAGCTAATTCAATATCACCAACGCGGATTCCGTTTCTTCCGGTTTTGTCCATATAAGTTGGTCCGATTCCTTTTAAGGTAGAACCAATTTTTGCTTTACCTTTAGCTGTTTCTGAAGCAGCGTCCAATAAACGGTGTGTCGGTAAAATCAAATGCGCTTTTCTGGAAATCAATAATTTTGATTTGACATCCATGTTGAATTTTTCAAGGCCTTCCAATTCTTTCTGGAAAACCACCGGATCGATAACAACACCGTTCCCGATGATGTTAATTGCTGTTTTGTGAAAAATCCCTGAAGGAATGGTTCTTAAAACGTGTTTGATTCCGTCAAATTCTAAAGTGTGTCCGGCGTTAGGTCCACCCTGAAAACGAGCAATGATATCGTATTTTGAAGTAAGTACATCAACGATTTTTCCTTTGCCTTCGTCGCCCCATTGTAAGCCTAGCAGTAAATCTACTGTCATTGTATTGTTTGTTGTTTTAGTTGTTTGTTATTTTTCGGAGACAGTCTAAAAAAACTGTCGGCACTTTTATTCCTGTTTTTTTGTCGCGTAAAAATAAAGCGAGTGATTGTGGATGTTTACGCCGAAAATTTCCTCGATGGTTTGTTTTATCGTTTGGATTCTCGGGTCACAAAATTCGATTACTTCACCTGTATCGCTCATGATAATGTGATCATGCTGTTTGTCGAAATAAGATTTCTCATAATGAGCCTGATTCTGACCAAACTGATGACGTCTTACCAAACCGCATTCCAATAACAATTCAATCGTATTGTAAAGCGTGGCACGGCTTACACGATAGTTTTTGTTTTTCATTTTGATGTACAGCGATTCGATGTCAAAATGATCCTGATTTTCGTAAATTTCCTGAAGGATAGCATAGCGTTCCGGCGTTTTGCGGTGCCCTTTTTCTTCAAGGTATTTCGTGAATACGTTTTTTACAATTTCCTGATTCTTATTATTTTCCATTTAAGGTTTGCTATAAAAGACCGGCAAAGATACGGTTATTTTTTGTGAGGTGAAAGATATTTATTCGGATTCAAAAAAAGAATTCCAGATTTCGGGTTTAAGATGGTTGGCCATCCAGTCGGCACGGTATTCGCCATTTCTGACCAAAGCGGTTCCATCCGGTTTTATAATTAGTTCAGAGCCACAAAGGGTTGGGGAAGTCATCAGGTTTCTTCTTAAAAAATTATCGGTATCCGTGAAGAAGAATTCTTTTTCAGAAGTAAAATCATTGTCCAGCTTTATACCGTTGTCAAAGAAAACAAAGTAAATAATGTTTTTATTGTTGGTTTCAACGGAGTTTTTGATCTCTGAAAGAAAAGTCTTTCTGTCGTTGATCAAACTTTTTTTATAGTGATTTGTTGAAAAATCAGAGCAGAAATCATCTTTATAATAATAGGAAATTAAAAAGATAGTACCTTCTTTAAATTCACGATTCGTGGCTTTCTGAAAATAACTTTTTATGGAATCATACTTGGTTTCGTACGCCTGATATCTTGGGTTTTTCAATGTAGCGACATTACCACTGTCTTTTGATTTGTGAATTGCCCATGCTAAATTTTCTTTTTCTGTTATGGAGCCTCTTTCAAATTTAGAGACCTTCTTTCCGTTTTTGTCAACCCAATATTTAGTACGCCCATTAGGTTGGCTAAAACCTGTATTGTAAAAAGCTAAAAGGAGAAATAGGAAAATTGCTTTAATTACTGTTTTGCACATTGTTTACACGTATTACTTTGTCAACCCCATCAATTTTTTTGATATTCTCTATCAGTTTTTTCAGGATGATATTGTTCTGTACGATAACTGTTACCTGTCCGTTAAAAAGTCCTGCCTCACCGCTCAAAGAAATACTCTGGATGTTCACATTCATCTGGTTGGAGATTACTTTGGTAAGTTCATTGGTTAAGCCAAGCGTGTCCATACCTGTTATTTTCAGTGAAGCTTTGAATTCTTCCTGAGACGAGTCAATCCATTTGGCCTGAATGATGCGATAAGCGAAATTTGACTGCATGCTAATCGCGTTCGGACAGTTTTTGCGATGCACTTTGATACCTTCGTTTATTGTTACAAATCCGAATACGTCATCACCGGGGATTGGGTTGCAGCAAGTGGACAGCTTGTAGTCCAGTTTGTCCTGTTCTGCACCAAAAACCAGTAAATCATAGTGTTTGCTGATTTCTTCTTTATGGATATGTTCCGAATGTGCGGAAGGCGAGCGTTTGATGGTTTTCTTGAAGAAATTAACCAACGTATTGCTTTTCTGCGCGGCATAATCTTTTAACTGTTGGTTGTCGATTGTTCCGAGTCCAGCACGATAAAACAAATCCAGACTGGTTTGCAGTTTGAAAAAGTTTACCAGTTCATTGATGGTTTGTTCATTAAGGGTAACTTTAAGATGACGTAATTTTCGGGTAAGGATTTCTTTTCCGTCTTCGGCAATTTTTTTGGTACTCTCGTTAAGTACATTCCTGATTTTGTTTTTCGCACGGGATGTAGTTACATAATCCAACCAGTTTGCCGTCGGTTTTTGATTGGGTGATGTGATGATTTCTACCTGATCCCCGCTGTTCAATACATGATTTAGCGGAACCAGTTTTCCGTTGACTCTTGTTCCTCTTGTTTTTACGCCGATTTCAGAGTGGATACTGAACGCGAAATCCAACGATGTGGCTCCTTTTGGCAGGGATTTTATTTCCCCTTTTGGAGTAAAAACATAAATTTCCTTGGCGTACAGATTCAGTTTAAAATCCTCTACAAAGTCAACAGCATTGCTTTCTGAATTTTCCAGCGCCTCTTTTAGTTGGTTTAACCAAACGTCAAGACTGTTTTCTTCCGTAGCGCCTTGTTTGTATTTATAATGTGCGGCATATCCTTTTTCTGCGATTTCATCCATTCGCTCACTTCGCACCTGAATTTCCACCCATCGGCCTTTCGGACCCATAACGGTAATGTGCAATGCTTCGTATCCCGTTGATTTAGGGGAAGAAATCCAATCACGCAAACGGCTCGGACTCGGACGATAATGATCGGTTACAATCGAATAAATCTTCCAAGCAAGGAATTTTTCGTCATGCGGATTTGATTTATAGATGATACGAAGCGCGAATTTGTCATACACCTCGTCAAACGTAACATTTTGGGCTACCATTTTGCGTCGGATGGAATAAACCGATTTCGGACGGCCTTTCATGGTATATTCGATGCCTTCTTCGTCTAAAGAGCTTTTTAGGACATCGGCAATTGACTTGATATAAGCCTGCTGTTCCTCCTTGCTTTCTTTCATTTTGCTTACAATATCGTTGTAAACAACCGGTTCGGTATATTTTAAACCTAAATCTTCCAGCTGGGTTTTGATATTGTAAAGTCCCAAACGGTGGGCGAGAGGAGCGTATATGTATAAGGTTTCAGATGCGATTTTCGCCTGTTTGTAATCCACCATGCTTTCCATGGTCTGCATATTGTGCAAACGGTCTGCGATTTTGATAAGAATTACGCGGACATCGTCATTCAGAGTCAACAGCATCTTGCGGAAGTTTTCCGCCTGTACAGAGATTTCCTGATCGGTTTTGACTTTCGCCATTTTGGTAAGACCATCAACAATACGCGCAATTTTAGGGTTGAACATACGTTCGATATCCTCCACGGTAATGTCGGTGTCTTCCACCACATCGTGCATCAAAGCAGCTGCAATAGCAGTAGCGCCCAATCCAATTTCGTTGGCAACAATTTTAGCAACGGCAATCGGATGGAAAATATAAGCCTCACCTGATTTTCGGCGTTGGTCTTTATGTGCGTCCACAGCTACATCAAAAGCTTTTCGAATCAGTTTTTTATCTTCTTCGGAAAGCGTTTGGTAACTTATGCGGAGCAGTTCCTTATATTCTTTTGCAATGGCTTTATTTTCAGCTTCTAAATCAATCTCTGTCATGATACTTCATTAAGTACCTAAAAATAAGGGAAAGAAATGAAGTTTGCAAACAGATTAGCTTTTTAAATAAAAAAAGCGTTCTTTTTGAACGCTTTAATACTTATTTGACCTGTATCGGTAAGCAGCATTTCTTTTTTATCTTTTCAATGTGAAATGCTCCCTATATTCTTTTCCATTGGCTCTGGTTACAACAAACCAATAATCGGTTGAAGGTAGTTCATGTCCATTGTATTTTCCGTCCCAAGAATCAGAATTTATTAATTCTTTTAAGAATTTACCATATCTGTCAAAAATAGTCACTTTTAAACCAGGCTCAAGCCATGAAAACTTAATTGACCAGGTATCGTTATATCCGTCGCCATTTGGTGTGAAAAATTTAGGATACATTAATAAAAAAATATTCTCGGTAGTAATTCCGCAACCATTTTTATCTCGAACATAAACAGTATACTCACCACAGTTTAATCCCGAAAAAACATTACTGTCTTGGTAATGAATCCCATCAATTGAATATTCGTAATTTCCAAATCCTGTTGTGTTTACTGTTATTATGTTTTCAGTATTTGTCCAATCTTGCGTTTCAATGTTTGTAATTGTAGCAATATTTGATAAAACGACATTGAAATGCTTTGTAGAAGAGCAATCTATACTTCCATAATCTTCGGTAACCGTAACCGAATAGTTTCCAGCTTGAGAAACAGTAATGGTTTGTGATGTTTCCCCTGTAGACCACAAGTAACTGTCAAAGCCAAGACCTGCATCAACAATGATATTGTCATTCTCGCAAATAGGGACAATGTCAGGGATAGTTATTATTGGAGTACTTACTAATGTTAGATCTAGCTGGGCAATTTGAATACATCCTCTATTTGAAGTTATTCTGATATATATTGTATGTAATCCAATAGTTAAGTTGTAATTTGATATGGAAGATACCAATTCTGTAGAAGTCTGGTTTGTTGCACCAGCTAGTGAAGAATAATATTCAAAAGTACAATCAGACGGGACAGAAACTAAGTTTGCATTATAACTAGACAAGTCAATAACTTCATTACCATCATTTAAATCATCACATTTTGTTTCTGAATAATTATTTGTACTCAGAGAATTTGTAGTAATAACAAAACTACTTTCTGCGAAGCAATTAGGTGTTGTTCCTGTTTCGGAATATATGTATACTGTTTGTGCACTAGTAATCATGTCACCTGCAAAAAGCGCTGTTCCTGTTCCATTTTGTCCTGTAAAATAATTTCCGTTTACCAAGGGCTGCAACATGTAATTCCCACATGTTTCAACATCATTTAATGAGTCTACTATCGGCAAAGGAATAACATTTGAAATATAAGTGACAGTATAAGGGATTGTTACACCATTCGT
>NZ_DATIDM010000202.1:0-4327 GCF_035456225.1 Flavobacterium sp.
TGCCAAATTCACATATTCAAAATCCATTTTTTACGTTATTTTTACCAAAATATTTTTCTCTTGAAACAATTCCTCTTCTTTTTACTTCTGATTTTATCCGGCTTTTCATCAAAAGCTCAAAATCTTTATCTGAAAATCGAAGGGATTTCAACCGAAGAAACCAAAACAATCGACAGCATCGGTTACAAAAAGACACACGAAAACACAAAATCCATCCTTGAAGAAACCAGTAACCTTACCTCAACACTTCTCAAAAAAGGCTATCTGGAAAGCCAGTTGCTAAATCAAAAAAAGGCAAACGACTCTTCCTTTGTATTTTATTATTCTGTCGGAAAACAAACTTCTTCCATACATATATATATAGGTACACTTTCAGACGGCGAAAAAAAACTACTGGAATTTGAATCCGACACCATAAAACTGCCTATTTCAGAAATAGACAATTTTATGAACAACAATTTGGCAAAACTGGAACGAAACGGTTACTCGTTAAGCGAACTACAACTGACAAATCATAAAAAAAACAACCATATTCTTTCGGCTGTATTACAACTCAAAACAGAAAAGAAACGAAACCTGAACGATATCGTAATTGTAGGCTATGATAAATTCCCGGAAGGTATCCGAAAAAATATTGCCAAACAATATCGGAAGCAGCCTTTCAACCAGGAAACCCTGAAAAAACTCAACAACGATTTCAAAGCTCTGTCGTTCGTTACGCAACTAAAATACCCCGAAATACTCTTTACCAAAGACAGCACTAAAGTATATGTATACCTGGAAAAAAATAAAGCCAACCGATTTGACGGTTTCATCGGTTTTGCCAACAAAGAAGATTCAGGAGTCCGGTTTAACGGTTACCTCGACCTACTTTTAAACAACGCTTTGAATGCCGGAGAAAAATTCAATCTGTACTGGAAAGGAGATGGTGACAAACAAACCTCTTTCAATATCGGAACCGAAGTGCCATACATCTTTAAAAGTCCGATGGGCATTAAAGCCAATTTAAGAATATTCAAACAGGACAGTCTTTTTCAGAATACCACCACCGATATTGATCTGGGCTATTACTTTAATTACAATTCCCGTGTTTATTTAGGTCACCAATCAACGGAGTCCGTAGATATTCAAAAAACAACTTCCGGCACCATAGGCAGTTATTCCAATTCCTTCTGGACCGCTTCCTTCTTATTTTCCAAATACGATCCGGATGATTATCTGTTTCGTGAAACTGCCAACATAAATTTGAAATTCGGAACCGGAAAACGCTCCTCCAAAACCGAAACCAACAGCCAGCATTTTACCCAGCTCAATGCGCATTACAATTTTCACCTGAACCAAAAAAACCTGATTTTGGTCAAAAACCAAAGCTTTTACCTACAGAGTAACACTTACTTAACCAACGAATTATATCGTTTCGGAGGAATCAATTCCATCAGGGGTTTTAGCGAAAACAGTTTACAGGCCAATCTTTTTTCAGCCATTATAACAGAATACCGCTATGTTTTGACACCCGGTTTATATGTCCACTCCATTATCGATTATGGTTATTTTCAGGACAAAACATCCAACACCAAAGAAAACCTGCTCGGACTGGGGTTCGGATTCGGATTCCTGACCAAGACCGGCTTGTTCAATTTAATATACGCAAACGGTACCACCGGAGATCAAGCTATAAAACTATCTAACTCCCTTGTCCATATCAGTTTTAAAACTGTTTTCTAAATTGGACAATTTGATTATTAGAAAAACCGTGACATTTAAACAACCCAACAACATTTTATATCGACATCCATTTCCAACTTTCCAAAAACCTAACTTTCTAAAAATCCAAAAATCCGGCAATCTAAAAATCTAATACACTATCTTTGTCCCATGGAAAAAGAAAACCTAATATTTGGAATCAGAGCCATCATTGAGGCTATAAACGCAGGAAAAGAAGTTGATAAAGTTTTTATTCAGAAAGACGCTCAAGGCGATTTGATGCACGACCTGATGAAAACGATGAAAAAAAACAGCATCAATTTCTCTTACGTTCCCGTAGAAAAATTAAACCGATTAACCTCCAATAACCACCAAGGCGCCGTAGCTACCATCGCCCCTATTTCGTTTGTATCGTTGGAAACTTTAGTGGAAGGCGTAATTGAAAGTGGCAAAAAACCACTATTCCTTGTTTTGGATCAATTGTCGGATGCGCGCAATTTCGGAGCTATCATCAGAACTGCAGAATGTACCGGTGTAGATGGAATCATTATCCAGAAACAAGGCTCGGCTCCCGTAAACGGCGATACGGTTAAAACCTCTGCCGGAGCAGTATTCAATGTTCCTATCTGTAAAGTCGACCACATCAAAGACGCTGTTTTCTACCTGCAGGGTTCCGGAATCAAAATCGTGGCCGCTACAGAAAAAACAGAACAAAATATTTACGATATAGACTTTAGCGAACCCGTAGCTATCATCATGGGAAGTGAAGACCGAGGCGTAAATCCATCGGTATTAAAGATTGTAGACGAAAAGGCAAAACTACCTATGTTCGGCTCTATTGGTTCATTGAACGTTTCAGTTGCCTGCGGCGCATTTTTATACGAAACGATTCGTCAAAGAAGTTAACACTTCAAATATTTATAACAAAAAGCCTGAAACATCATTTCAGGCTTTTTTATAATTGTTCATTTTCCATTTAGAACTCCTAAACATTAATTAAAAAAGCATTCAATTTCACTTGAGAGCCTATCCAGATTAACTTTTTCAAAAGCATGTACCGTATCCGGCACAACCCATAACTGATTATTCGATTTAGATTTGTACAAAGCCAATGTTTCATCAAAGCTTACCATAACATCTTTATCCCCAACCGAAAAAAGGATAGGCTGTTCCAAACCACCTACTTCGTCAACCGTGAGCGGCGGTTCCTCCCCCATAGCCAGCATCATTTGAGCCGTTTCCTTAACTAATCGAGGTGCCTTATCAACCTGATGTAATCCCTGCAAATATTGAGTAAATTTAGGCACCTTCTGTTCCATAATTTCCCAATTCAGCATAGCTGCTTCTTTTTTGCTGCTTTCCGGATTCCAGTCAAACTTCGTGGCCAGCGTAAATATTTTACCAACCCTATCCGGATGGTGTTTTGCCAAATACAAGGCCACATAACCTCCCATACTATAGCCAAAAATAGCTACGTTAGTAAGCTGATGTTCCTTCAAAAAAACAAGTACCTGTTGTGTAAAAGAAGCTATGCTCAATGGTTCACCATCCGTCAGCGGAGAACTGCCGTGACCGGTAAAATCAAGAGAATATACTTTATAGTTAGTCGAAAGTTTCATTTTCAGGTTCTCGAATTGAGTTTGAGAACCGAGTGCCCCGTGTAAAAGCAATAATGGCTGCATAGGTTGTAAGGATTAAAAACCAAAGATACACTTTCGGAAAGATTTTTCGAACACTTTCTTTTTGTTGATTTTTTAAAACCGAATTTACGCTTTACCTGCCCCTTCACTTCCGGAAGGCTCATCCATCACGTTTTTGGATTCTTTTACAAAATACACCACTGGTAAATTCGATATGAAGTAAGAATATTGCTCTTCAATCGGATCCGGTTTTGGGGTCGGCACAAAATTTCCGTGTTCATCAAAATGTTTCATGAAAGGATCCTGACTTGGGTCAAAGTCCGGTCGTTCCCAATCGTATTTAATCGGTTTCTGATAATCCTGTGTTTTGATGAAATACGACAGTAAAAATCCGGAGATAAATCCTGCCATATGACCTTCCCAGGAGATATTTTCTTCCGGGCTCGGAAACAGATACCAAACCGTTCCTCCGTACAAAACAACAATCGTCAATGACAATGCCACCAATCGATAGTATCCGGACTGCACTCCTTTAAAGAACATAAAACTCACCAACACATAAATCAATCCGCTGGCACCAATATGTATGCTTTCCCTTCCAATCAGCCATGTTCCGAATCCAGACATCAGAATTCCCCAGACCAAAACCTGAAGACTTTGTTCGCGATAGAAATAACGCAAGGCCATCACCAAGAGAAAAATCGGAATTGAATTGTTATACAAATGCTGCAGATCGCCATGCAGAAAAGGACTGAAGACAATCCCTTTCATCCCTGACAGTGTACGCGGGTAAATTCCGTAATCATACAAACTCATCTTGAAACGGACTTCAAACCAAAACACTACCCACATTGCCAATAAAAACAAAAATGGCCAGGCAATCACGGAGGCGGAAAATTTAAAATCGGTTTCTTTCATAAGTAGATTTTGATGCAACGGTATCAAAAACAAATCCAAAAGCAATTTAATGAAGTTTTGTCATA
>NZ_DATIDM010000203.1:0-16797 GCF_035456225.1 Flavobacterium sp.
GACCCTTTATCATTTTCATGCTTCAGAGAATCCCAAACCGCAATTGTAGTGCGGGCATAAATAAATCTGTAATAAATTAAATCGATGAAATTCGTGGCATAAGCTATCAGATTGGTACCGAAATAGAGATAAAACAAAAACTTCTGATAGCCATGTTTTGTGTTAATCCAAAAAGGTAGGACCGAAAACAATATGAAAAGACCATTTACGTACAGAATCGCTGTCGTATCAAAGGTTAACCCATGATAAGCCAATCTGAAAAATTCTCCTGCCGAAGCAATTTTCAATAAACTGTAGTTATAGGCAAAGAATAAGACGCGGGCAATAAAGTAAAAAACATATGCTAACAATAACCTGTAAACCAGAGCCTTATATTCACTTATACGAAAGAAATTCTTCATAGTAGGTATTGGAAATCGATTTATTTTGTGCCCAAAACTACGAAATATGAGACTGAAAACCGCTTCATTATGAAAAGATTAATAATATTTTAAGTTTGAAATTAGCCTTCCAATATTCAAAAAATACTATGCTTTCATACTATTTTCATTTTTTAACTGCTTAACAAATATCGATTCACTTACAAATTTCAACATAAAAAACAGAAAAAACCTTCAAATAAGGTACGCACCTAAAAGATTAAATGTTTTTTGATCCAAACCCAAAGCAATAAATATCAATACTTTATGCTTCATATTTTGAAAATAAAACAGTAAAAACCTGCAAACACCCGCCCTTTTTCCTTTTTTTTTGCAATAAAATTTAATTTTTCATAATTTGCAGAAATAAAATCTGAAAAAATGAGCCAAATTACACGTCTTTTTGATTTCCCATATTATCAGCTGGAAAAATATAATTTATCCGATGCTTTAGTAACAAAACAAAACGAAGAATGGATTAAGACTTCCACAAAGGAATATTTAGACAAAGCAAATACTATTTCAAGAGGATTGCTTCGTATGGGAGTTCAGAAAAACGACAAAATAGCGATTATTTCCTCCAATAACAGAACGGAGTGGAACATTACCGATATCGGGGTTTTACAAACCGGAGCACAAACAGTCCCTATTTATCCGACTATTTCAGCAGAAGATTATGAATATATTTTAAACCATTCAGAATCTAAATACTGTTTCATTTCAGACATTGAGGTTTTTACCAAAATAAACTCCATAAAGCAAAATGTCCCATCATTAAAAGAAATCTTCTCCTATAATGATATTCAGGGATGTAAAAGCTGGAAAGAAGTTTTGCAATCAGGTGAGGACAATTCAAATCAGGATGCTGTCGAGGAAAGAAAAAACAGTATCACAACAAATGATTTAGCTACAATCATCTATACTTCCGGAACTACAGGACGCCCGAAAGGTGTTATGTTAAGCCACCTAAACATTGTTTCAGATGTATTGATGAGTGCGCCAAGAGTACCTTTAAGAGCAGGTGATTGTCGTGGTTTAAGCTTTTTGCCTGTTTGTCATATTTTTGAAAGAATGATTTTGTACCTCTACCAGTATTATGGTATTTCAATCTACTTTGCAGAAAGCATTGAAAAAATGAGTGACAATCTAAAAGAGGTGAAACCAAACGTAATGACGGCGGTGCCACGTCTTTTGGAAAAAGTGTACGACAAAATATATGCTAAAGGTGCCGACTTAACCGGAATAAAAAAGAAACTTTTCTTCTGGGCTATTGAATTAGGTTTAAAGTATGAACCCTATGAAGCCAACGGCTGGTGGTATGAGTTCCAATTAAAAATAGCAAGAAAATTAATTTTCAGTAAATGGAAAGAAGGATTGGGAGGAGAACTCGAGCTTATGGTTTCCGGAAGTGCAGCACTTCAACCGAGACTGACCAGAGTATTCGCCGCTGCAGGAATCCCAATCATGGAAGGATACGGCTTGACCGAAAGTTCACCTGTAATATCTGTTAACGATCAAAGAAACAGAGGTTTTAAAATCGGAACCGTTGGCCGTGTTTTAGATGGTGTTGAAGTAAAGATTGCCGAAGACGGTGAAATCCTGTGCAAAGGTCCGAATATAATGATAGGCTATTACAAAGATGAAACCCAAACAAATGAAGTACTTAATGGCGGTTATTTCCATACAGGCGATATCGGCGAAGTTGATTCGGAAGGATTTTTAAAAATCACTGATCGTAAAAAAGAAATGTTCAAAACATCCGGCGGAAAATATGTCGCTCCCCAGGTTTTGGAAAACACATTCAAACAATCCCGTTTCATAGAACAGATTATGGTAATTGGTGACGGTGAAAAAATGCCGGGCGCATTCATTCAGCCTAATTTTGATTTTCTTAAAGAATGGGCTAAACTAAAAGGTCTGAACATCGGTACAACAGAAGCGGAAATCTCTTCAAATCCGGAAGTTAAACAACGTATCGAGGAAGAAGTGGAAGAAATAAACAAAAAATTCGGAAACTGGGAACAGGTCAAAAAGATAGAACTTACCCCGGACACCTGGTCTATTGATGGAGGTCATTTAACACCAACCATGAAATTAAAACGTAAAATAATAAAAGAAAAATATCAAAATCTTTATAATAAAATTTACAATAACCAATAAAAACTCTCATACTCCTCTCAATTGAGGAGTTTTTTTTTAACAAACTTAAAAATAATATAATTTTATTATGCATGCATAATAAATATTTGTATATTTGAATTCCTTTTAGAAAAATATGAAAGACAAAACTATAGATTATGTTTTAAGAGCCACCTGGCAGGCAGTAGCAAGAATGTATAATGAAGAGGCTACAAAATATGGTGCCACAATGGCTACCGGATTTGCCCTATTGAGCATAGACCGGGAAAAAGGCACACCTTCAACAGCTATAGGAACCCGAATGGGAATGGAAGCAACAAGTCTGACCCGGACTTTAAAGTCAATGGAAGAAAAAGGTTTAATTATTCGGAAGAAAAATCCAACTGACGGAAGAGGAGTCATAATCCACCTTACCAAATTAGGAAAAGAAAAAAGAGAGTTGTCAAAATCGACTGTGTTGAAATTCAATGAAACAGTACGAAAAAAAGTAACCGAAGAACAGTTGAACAGTTTTATGGAAGTGGCAGAAATCATTAATGAACTGATTGCCGATAAATCCATATTCAACACAGAAAATAAAGAATAAATTAAAAAATATAAAATGAACGATTCAAGTCTTTATCTGTATTCACAATAAGAGATTGAAACTTAAATCGTTACCATAACCATCAAAAAAAACAACCTAACAGATGAAACGACTTATCAAAAAAGTAGCGGTGATTGGATCCGGAATTATGGGATCCGGAATTGCTTGTCATTTTGCCAATATAGGTGTCGAAGTGCTGCTCTTGGACATTATTCCGAGAGAACTGACCGAAGCGGAAGAAAAGAAAGGACTTACTCTGGAAAATAAAGCAGTCCGAAACCGATTGGTGAATGATCATTTAGCAAATGCTCTTAAATCGAAGCCCTCACCTATTTACGATCAGAGATTTGCAAGTCGTATCACAACCGGAAACACTACGGATGATTTGCCAAAAATCAAGGAGTATGACTGGATCATCGAAGTTGTGGTTGAACGTTTGGACATCAAAAAAGCTGTTTTCGAACAGATTGAAAAATACAGAAAACCGGGAACACTAATAACTTCCAATACTTCGGGTATTCCCATTCACTTTATGAGTGAAGGAAGAAGTGAGGATTTCCAGAAACATTTCTGCGGAACACACTTCTTTAACCCTGCCCGCTATTTGAAATTGTTCGAGATCATTCCGGGACCGCAAACTTCTACAGAAGTACTAGATTTCTTAAATGAATATGGCGAAAAATTCCTGGGAAAAACTTCGGTTATTGCCAAAGATACTCCTGCATTCATCGGAAACAGGATTGGAATCTTCGGCATCATGAGTCTGTTCCATTTGGTAAAAGACATGGGGTTAACCATTGAAGAGGTTGACAAACTAACAGGTCCTGTAATCGGAAGACCTAAATCAGCAACTTTCCGAACAGTTGATGTAGTGGGTCTGGACACTTTGGTTCACGTTGCCAATGGTTTATACGAAAACTGCAAGGACGATGAGGCACACGAATTGTTCAAACTTCCGGATTTCATCAATAAAATGATGGAAAACAACTGGTTCGGAAGCAAAACTGGCCAGGGTTTTTATAAAAAAGTTGATAAAGACATTCTTTCTTTAGATTTAGACACATTAGAATACCGAGCGGCTAAAAAAGCATCATTCGCTACGTTGGAAATGACAAAAACGATTGACAAAGCTATAGACCGTTTCAAAGTATTGGTAAAAGGAACCGATAAAGCAGGTGAATTCTACAGAAAGAACTTCACTGCAATGTTCGCTTACGTTTCCAATCGCGTACCTGAAATTACAGATGACTTCTACAAAATTGACGATGCCATGAAAGCCGGTTTCGGTTGGGAAAATGGGCCGTTCGAAATTTGGGACGCCATCGGTGTGGAAAAAGGAATCGAATTAATGAAAGCCGAAGGACTTGCTCCTGCTATTTGGGTAACCGATATGCTTGCATCCGGAAACAAATCCTTCTACACAGTTAAAGAAGGTGCAACCTATTATTATGATATTGCTTCAAAATCGCAGGTAAAAGTTCCGGGACAAGATGCTTTCATCATCCTGAATAACATCCGCGAAAACAAAAAAATATGGAGCAATAGTGAAGCCGTGATCCAGGATTTGGGAGACGGAATTTTGAATCTGGAATTCCAGTCAAAAATGAACTCTATTGGCGGAGGTGTAATTCAGGGAATCAATAAAGCTGTCGAATTGGCAGAAAAAGATTATCAGGGATTAGTAATTGGAAATCAGGCAGCTAACTTCTCGGTTGGCGCGAATATTGCAATGATTTTCATGATGGCTGTCGAACAGGAATATGATGAATTAAACATGGCCATCAAAACGTTCCAGGACACCATGATGCGCCTGCGCTATTCGGGAATTCCTGTAATTGCAGCGCCTCACGGAATGACTTTAGGTGGTGGTTGTGAGCTTACCATGCATGCAGACAGAGCTGTAGCCGCAGCAGAAACTTATATCGGATTGGTTGAATTCGGTGTGGGTGTAATTCCGGGCGGCGGTGGTTCTAAAGAAATGGCGCTTCGTGCTTCGGATTTATTCCGAAAAAACGACGTCGAATTGAACACACTGCAGGAATATTTCCTTTCAATTGGTATGGCCAAAGTGGCTACATCTGCCTACGAAGCTTTCGACATCGGTGTTCTTCAAAAAGGAAGGGATATTGTTGTGGTTAACAAAGACCGTCAAATTGCTGAAGCCAAGAAACAAGCACTTTTAATGGCCGAAGCAGGATACACACAACCGGCAAAACGTAAAGACATTAAAGTTTTAGGAAAACAGGCTTTAGGAATGTTTTTGGTAGGAACTGATCAGATGAAGGCAGGACAATACATCTCGGAACATGATCGAAAAATTGCCAACAAACTGGCTTATGTAATGGCCGGCGGCGATTTATCGGAACCAACTTTAGTAAGCGAACAGTACTTACTGGATTTGGAAAGAGAGGCTTTCTTATCACTTTGTACCGAAAGGAAAACATTGGAAAGAATCCAATTTATGTTAACTAAAGGAAAACCACTTCGCAATTAGAAAATCGATACAGGAAACAAGAAGAAAGTGAAAGAAACTGTAAATCAATCTTGGTTCTTGACTCTTGACTCTTTCATCTCAAAAAAATAAAAAATGAAAACAGCATATATAGTAAAAGCATACAGAACCGCCGTTGGTAAAGCACCAAAAGGAGTGTTCCGCTTTAAAAGACCTGATGAACTGGCAGCTGAAACCATCGAATATATGATGAAGGAATTGCCGGACTTCGACAAAACCCGAATCGACGACGTAATGGTTGGAAATGCCATGCCGGAAGCAGAACAGGGTTTAAACATGGCCCGATTAATTTCCTTAATGGGATTGAAAATCGACGATGTCCCTGGGGTAACCGTAAACCGTTATTGCGCTTCAGGAATTGAAACTATCGGGATGGCTACTGCTAAAATCCAATCCGGAATGGCACATTGTATCATCGCCGGCGGAGCAGAAAGCATGAGTTATATTCCGATGGGCGGTTACAAACCCACACCGGATTACAAAGCAGCGGCGGCAGGTCACGAAGATTATTACTGGGGAATGGGACTAACTGCCGAAGCGGTAGCCAAACAATTCAACGTTTCCCGTGAAGATCAGGATGAGTTTGCGTACAATTCGCACATGAAAGCTTTGAAAGCTCAAGCTGAAGGCAAATTCGACAACCAAATAGTTCCGATTACCGTGGAACAGGTTTATATCGATGAGAATAGTAAAAAAGCGACCAAATCTTATGTTGTTACTAAAGATGAAGGTCCAAGAGCCGATACCAACAAAGAAGCTC
Source organism: Flavobacterium sp. (assembly GCF_035456225.1). Lineage (GTDB taxonomy): Bacteria > Bacteroidota > Bacteroidia > Flavobacteriales > Flavobacteriaceae > Flavobacterium. The sequence continues at coordinate 6,417 of NZ_DATIDM010000203.1, forward strand.
TGTCAAAATTAAAACCCGTTTTCGCTGCTGATGGTTCGGTTACTGCCGGAAACTCTTCGCAAATGAGTGATGGAGCGGCTTTCGTATTAGTAATGTCCGAAGAACTGGTAAAGGAATTAAACCTTGAACCGATTGCACGATTGGTAAACTTCGCTTCTTCCGGTGTTGAGCCAAGAATTATGGGAATCGGTCCGGTAAAAGCAATTCCTAAAGCTGTAAAACAAGCCGGAATGCAATTGAAAGACATCGAATTAATAGAATTAAACGAGGCTTTTGCATCACAGTCTTTAGCTGTTATTCGTGAATTGGGATTAAATCCGGATATCGTAAACGTAAATGGAGGTGCTATTGCTTTAGGTCATCCACTGGGCTGTACCGGAGCTAAACTTTCCGTTCAGTTGTTCGACGAAATGAAACGCCGCGGAAACAAATACGGAATGGTAACCATGTGTGTTGGAACTGGTCAGGGGACTGCAGGAATTTATGAGTTGTTGTAGAGACAAGAGACAAGAGACAAGAAGCAAGAAGCAAGATTCGAATAAGAGTCTTAAAAATATACGCCAAAAAAAAAAATAGTATGCGCCACAACTTCAAAAATCTGAAGGTTTGGATTCTGTCAATGGAGATTACATCCGAAATTTTTAAATTATGTAAGACATTTCCAAAATCAGAAACTTACGGTTTGATTAGTCAAATGAACAAGTGTTCGGTTTCGATGCCATCAAATATTGCTGAAGGTTCAAATAGAGGAAATAAACATTTTCAACATTTTTTAAATATCAGTTTAGGGTCTTCATTTGAATTACAAACGCAGTTACTGATAGCTCTTCAAAATGAGTATTTATCAAAAGAAAAAACAGAAGAAATAGAAAACAAAATAATCGAATTTCAAAAGATGATGACCAGTTTCATAAGTAAGTTAGAATTAAATTAGAAAATAGGACAAAATGATTCGAATTATGATTATCAAATCTCCTTCGTATCATTTTTCATCTGAATTCTATTGACATCTTACTTCTTGATTCTTGGTTCTTGCATCTATAAAGTCTAAAAAACTAAAACTATGGAAAATATCGCAGCTAAAACAACGGAAGATATCACAAGAGGCGGACAGTTTTTGGTAAAAGAAACCAAATGTGAAACTGTTTTCACACCTGAAGATTTTAACGAAGACCAAATTATGATGCGCGACTCGGTTAAAGAGTTTGTCGATAAAGAACTTTGGGCCCATAAAGATAAATTTGAGAAAAAGGATTATGCCTATACAGAGGAATGCATGAAAAAAGCCGGAGAACTAGGTTTTCTTGGCGTAGCTGTTCCGGAAGAATATGGCGGATTAGGTATGGGATTCGTAAATACCGTGTTGGTTTGTGATTATATTTCAGGTGCAACAGGCTCGTTCTCAACCGCTTTTGGAGCACATACCGGAATCGGGACAATGCCAATCACATTATACGGAACCGAAGAACAAAAACAAAAATACGTTCCGAAATTAGCCAGCGGAGAATGGTTTGGTTCCTACTGTTTAACAGAGCCGGATGCCGGTTCGGATGCCAATTCCGGAAAAACGAGAGCAGAACTTTCAGCCGATGGTAAAAGTTATAAAATAAACGGACAGAAAATGTGGATTTCCAATGCCGGTTTCTGTCATCTGATGATTGTTTTTGCAAGAATCGAGCACGATAAAAACATTACAGGTTTCATAGTAGAATACGATTCGGCCAATCCAAACGGAATTACCCTTGGTGAGGAAGAACACAAATTAGGAATCCGCTCCTCCTCTACACGTCAGGTTTTCTTTAGCGACACAATAGTTCCTGCTGAAAATATGTTGGCCGGTCGTGGAGAAGGTTTCAAAATTGCCATGAATGCTTTAAACATCGGTCGTATTAAATTAGCTGCTGCATGTTTAGATGCACAGCGCCGAACTATTTCCGGAGCCGTAAAATATGCTAACGAAAGACTTCAGTTTAACACACCTATTGCCAATTTCGGAGCGATTCGTTCTAAAATTGCAGAGATGGCCACTTCATGTTATGCCGGCGAAAGTGCAACATATCGCGCCACCGGTAGCATCGAAGAAAGAATCAATGCACGTGAAGCAGAAGGAAATTCACATCAGGAAGCAGAATTAAAAGGTGTTGAAGAATTTGCCATCGAGTGTTCTATTTTAAAAGTTGCCGTTTCTGAAGATATCCAAAATTGTACCGACGAAGGTATCCAAATCTTTGGAGGTATGGGATTCTCTGAAGATACACCGATGGAAGCCGCCTGGAGAGATGCGCGCATCGCCCGTATTTACGAAGGAACCAACGAAATCAACCGTATGCTGTCCGTTGGAATGCTGATTAAAAAAGCAATGAAAGGACATGTAGACTTATTAGGTCCGGCCATGAAAGTTGCCGAAGAACTAATGGGAATCCCTTCTTTCGACATCCCGGATTATTCCGAATTATTTGCCGAAGAAAAAGAAATGATCGGAAAACTGAAAAAAGCCTTCTTAATGGTTGCAGGTTCTGCTGTTCAGAAATATGGTCCTGATTTGGAAGCACACCAGCAATTACTTATGGCCGCAGCCGATATGCTGATTGAAATCTATATGGCAGAAAGTGCCATCTTGAGAACCGAAAAATTAGCAAAATCAAAAGGCGCCGAAAACATAAAAGAACAAATTGCAATGACGCAATTGTATTTATATCACGCTGTAGATACCGTCACCCAAAAAGGGAAAGAAGGTATTGCCTCTTTCGCAGAAGGAGATGAACAACGCATGATGTTAATGGGATTACGTCGTTTCACAAAATACACAAACATGCCAAACGTAGCGGCTTTACGAGAGACTATCGCTGCTAAAGTTGTGGCCGAGAACACTTACTGCTTTTAATCCGATGGGTTAATTGACTTTAAAATTGGTTTAGTTTGTTTAAAAAACCGTTTTTGCATTTTGCAGGACGGTTTTTTTTATGAATTCATTTCAGCAAGTCCATAAAAAAGCCTGAAAAGTCATAAAACTAATCAGGCTTATAAATACTTTATTCAAAGAAACTTATTCGTTATGTAAAAACGATTGTCTGTTTAACAACGTTTCTTCGTTTTCCACATGATTATCATCCGGAACGCAACAATCTACCGGACAAACGGCAGCACATTGCGGTTCTTCATGGAATCCTTTACATTCCGTACATTTTCCTGGGACAATATAATAAATATCATCTGAAATAGGAGTTTGTGGAGCATCCGCATCAACTTCTGTTCCGTCAGGAAGCACCACTTTTCCTCTTAAACTTGTTCCGTCTTTGTATCTCCAATCGTCTGCTCCTTCATAAATTGCAGTATTCGGACACTCCGGTTCACAAGCCCCGCAGTTGATACATTCGTCTGTTATAATGATTGCCATAGCGTAAATTAATTAATAAGCTGTAAATTTGCACAAAATTACAATCTAAACCTATCATAAACAAATTATATGAACCTTAATCAGAAAAAATCGGCTTTCATCGAATTAGGTAAATTTTTAAGTCAGTTTTCATTGGATAATTCCTCTAAAAAAGAAGGCGTTCTGCACAATGATTTGTTTTTTGATAAGTGTATCGACCTGATTGAATTATCACAAAGTCACAACGGCTGGTTTACACCGGAACAGGTGCATTACGCTATTGATTCCTGGGCAGAATCCTTGACCGAGGAAAATCTTTCCGAATGGCTTTCTGCTTATGACTTTTCTAATGTTCAGCCAAAAACTGTCGGATTAATCCTTGCGGGTAACATTCCACTGGTAGGTTTCCATGATTTTTTAAGCGTTTTACTATCCGGACATAACGTTTTAGTAAAAACGTCTTCCAACGATCAGAAGTTACTTCCTTTCCTTGCCGATTACCTCATCGCAGTAGCTCCCGGAATGGCTGACCACATTACTTTCACCGAAGGAAAATTGGAAAATTTTGACGCGGTAATTGCCACCGGAAGCAATAATACAGCACGTTATTTTGATTATTATTTTAAAGATGTTCCCAACATCATCCGTAAAAACAGAAATTCTGTTGCCGTTCTTGACGGAAAAGAATCCAAAGAAGATTTGGAAGCTTTAGGAGAAGACATCTTCCGATATTTTGGTTTGGGATGCCGAAATGTTTCCAAACTTTTTGTGCCTAGAGGATACGATTTCAAACTCTTCTTCGAAGCGATTTACAAATACGGAGACATTATTCATTATGAGAAATACGCTAATAATTACGATTATAACAAAGCGGTTTTTCTGATGAGCCTCTTCCCTCTTTTGGATAATGAATTTTTAACTTTGAAAGAAGATTCCAGTTATTCTTCCCCTATTTCATCTGTCTTTTATGAATATTACGATGATTTGGAAGCCATAAAAAGCAAACTGTTAGAAGATTCAGAAAAAATACAGTGTATCGTGTCAAATAATTTGATAAATCGCAGTATTTCGTTCGGAAAATCACAAAATCCTGAATTATGTGATTATGCTGATAATATCGATACTATTTCATTTTTATTAAAATTATAGCATTTTATCCCTAAAAACAATAATAATCACACAATTTGTGTTTTTTTATAAATAAATTCGGTTTTTTTATTGAAATTTGCTTGCATTAAACACACAACTCTAATGCAACTACAACACAAAGACAACATTAGTCCTGTTTTACCAAACGGGGTTAAGAACTACCTTATTGACATTGATGGTACAATCACGGAAGACGTTCCCAACGAACAACCCGAAAGAATGGCAACCTGTGAACCCTTTCCTGATGCCTTGGAAACCATCAATAAATGGTATGATGAAGGCCATCAGATTTGCCTCTTTACTTCAAGAACAGAAGAACACCGTAAAGTAACGACAGAATGGCTTAACAAACACGGGTTCCAGTTTCACAGCATCTTATTTGGTAAACCAAGAGGCGGAAATTATCACTGGATTGACAACCATCTTGTAAAAGCAACCCGCTTTAATGGTAAATTTACCGATTTGATTGAAAAAGAAGCAGTAATCCAGGTTTTTAACGATTAAAAGTAATGAAAAAACATAATTTCAGCGCAGGACCTTGCATTCTGCCACAAGAAGTATTTGAAAAAGCATCACAAGCTGTATTGGATTTCAATGGAATGGGATTGTCCATTTTGGAGATTTCGCATAGAGACAAGGCTTTTGTTGCCGTAATGGAAGAAGCCAGAGCATTGGCTTTAGAGCTTTTAGGGCTAACAGGTAAAGGCTACCAGGCTTTGTTTTTACAAGGTGGTGCGAGCATGGAATTCTTACGGGTTCCTTATAATCTAATGAAAGTCAACGGAAAAGCAGCCTATCTGGATACAGGAACGTGGGCAAGCGGGGCAATCAAAGAAGCAAAACCTTTTGGTGAAACAGTTGTTGTGGCCTCTTCCAAACCAGACAATTACGTTTATATTCCGAAAGAGTACGCTATCCCGGCAGATGCGGATTATTTCCACTGCACGAGCAACAATACCATTTTCGGAACTCAAATGAAAAGCTTTCCGGAAACCAATGTTCCGATAGTTTGCGACATGAGCTCGGATATTTTTTCCAGAACGTTGGATTTTTCAAAATTCGATTTGATTTATGCCGGAGCCCAGAAAAACATGGGACCTGCAGGAACTACTCTTATTGTTGTTAAAGAAGAAATTCTTGGCAAAACCGGAAGAGCGATTCCAAACATCATGAACTATCAGCAGCACATTGAAAAAGAAAGTATGTACAATACTCCTGCTGTTTTTGCGGTATACACATCACTTCTTACCTTGCAATGGCTGAAAAAACTTGGCGGAATCACAGCAATTGAAAAGATTAATGACGCTAAAGCCAAATTACTTTACGAAGAAATAGACCGAAACCCATTATTCAGAGGAACTACCGTAAAAGAAGACCGTTCAAACATGAATGCAACTTTTGTATTGAACGATGAAAACCATAAAGAACTTTTTGATTCAATGTGGAAAGCAGCCGGTATTTCAGGAATTACCGGACACCGTTCTGTAGGTGGTTACAGGGCTTCGATGTATAATGCATTACCAATTGAAAGCGTTCAAGCTTTGGTTGATGTGATGAAAGAGTTAGAAAAAAGTATTCAGTAGGCAGATATCAGTAGGCAGAAGGCAGAAAGTAGTCGCAGATTGCTGATTGCAGAAAAAAGAAAGCAGAGTTTAGAGGGTAGTTGAAACAGAAATGGTAATAAATTCCCTTTTTCTTGTCTCTTGTTTCTTGTTTCTTGTCTCTTTTCCCTTTAAATTAATAAAATAAAAAAATGAAAATATTAGCAAACGACGGCTTATCAGAAAGCGGAATTGATACCCTTGAAAAAGCCGGATTTGAAGTTATAACAACTAAAGTGGCACAGGAACAGGTTGCCAATTATATCAATAAAAATGACATTTCTGTACTTTTGGTCCGTAGTGCAACCAAAGTGCGCAAGGATATCATAGACAATTGTCCGTCTTTAAAAATCATCGGTCGCGGTGGTGTCGGAATGGATAATATCGACGTGGATTATGCCGTTGAAAAAGGAATTCACGTAATAAATACTCCGGCTTCTTCATCTGAATCTGTGGCGGAATTGGTTTTCGCACACTTATTCTCCGGTGCCCGTTTTTTACATGATGCCAACAGAAATATGCCTTTGGAAGGCGATTCGCAATTCAACAATTTGAAAAAAGCCTATGCGAACGGAATCGAACTCCGCGGAAAAACGATCGGAATTATCGGTTTTGGACGTATCGGGCGTGAAGTCGCGCGAATGGCGCTTGGCTTGGGAATGAAAGTTTTAGCAACAGACAAACATGTGGACGAAGCCGTAATTAAAGTGGATTTCTACAATGGTCAGTTCATCAATGTAAACATCGAAACAGAACCTATGGAAGATATTTTCAAACATTCTGATTTCATTACCATTCATACACCTGCAGTAGGTGATCATTTGATTGGAAGCAAAGAATTCGCAATGATGAAAAATGGCGTAGGTATCATCAATTGCGCCAGAGGTGGTGCTATTGACGAGGTAGCCTTAATCGACGCCCTTGATGATGAAAAAGTTCTCTTTGCAGGACTAGATGTTTTTGAAGAAGAGCCAACTCCGGCCATTCAGGTTTTAATGCATCCGAAAATCTCTCTTACACCGCATATTGGCGCAGCTACATTGGAAGCACAAGACAGAATCGGGACAGAACTTGCAACGCAGATTATCAGCTTATTAAAGAACGATTAACACAAATTTTCCACTATTTTTTGCTAAATTTGATATTCAATTTTAATTTTTTCACAATGTTAGATCAGATATCAGAATTAGTAAAACAATTTGGTGGTGATGCCATTGTTAACAATCCGTCAGTTCCAAACGAGCACAACGAAGCCGTTATGAACGAAACCGGAAACAGTATTTTGTCCGGACTCCAAAATATGGCAGCTCAAGGCAATGTAGAAGATATTGCAGGATTATTAAAAGGCGGAAATTTTGATGCGTCAAATCCTGTTGTAAAACAGTTGACCGACCAGCTTTCGGGCAATCTGGGACAGAAATTTGGTTTGAGTTCTGATACTGCTTCTGGTGTCGCCGGAAGTATGATTCCAAACGTATTAGGTTCTTTAATAGGCAAAGCCAATGATCCGAATCAACCCGGATTTAATGTTTCTGATATTGTTAACTCTATTGGAGGCGGATCAGGACTAATGGATGCCATTACTAAATATGGTGGCCAATTCGGATTGGATCAAAACAGGGACGGAAAAGTAGACATCAGTGATGCTACTGCAGCCGTTTCAGGCAAAAGCGGAGGTTTTTTAAGCGGAATTCTCGGCAAACTGTTCGGAAAGTAAACACAAATATTCAACTGAAAGCCAGATCATAACGTCTGGCTTTTTTGTTAATTAGATATTTCTTTTGTTTAAGTTTTAGTAACTTTATAGGAAATTCTGAAGTAATGAAAACGTTGCTTTACATAGTTGTTGTAGCATTGGTTACTGTAATATTCGGATGTAATTCGACAACAAAACCTGTTGCTGAAACAAACCCAAATGCAAAGAATCTTGCTGAAAACAAACCTGAAGAAGCCAATGATACGGTTCGCATTTCCAATCTTGATATGGGCTATGAAGTAATCATTATAGATGTTGGATTCAGACCCTGGTTACAAACTACCGCAAAACCGAGAAATTACTATAGTCAAAATTACCTGGAAAGCAGAAATGTTCCGTGGGTAGTGGAATGGAACAACAGAGCCCGTTCTCCAAAATCCAATCATGATGCCGAATTATATCTTCTGCAAATAGATTATCAAAATGGCACGGATTACGGTTACGAAGTGAATTATTTGCTTTATAATTATCTGGTTTATTTTCAAATAAAAAATAATATTCGTTTGGGAGGTTTCCCGCCTCGACCATAATTTGTATTTTTGGACATATTTCTGAAAAATGTCAAATTTAAAACAGCGTTGGGGTATAAAAAGTAACTGGCAGATGGCGGTCATATTCGTCGTTTTTGCCATTACCGGAACTACGGCTTCCTTTCTTTCAAAGCCTATACTGGATTTATTAGGCATTACCAAAGACAATTTACATCCCGTATTGTACTGGACACTTTATATCCTGATAATATTACCGGTTTATAAAGTTTTGCTTGTTTTGATTGGGACAATATTCGGACAACACACTTTCTTTAAAAACTTTGTTTTCAAAATGTTACGCGGAATGAAATTAGGATTTATCGCCGATGCATTCGAAAATAAAAAAAGAGAATAAGACGTCACATCTTTTCTCTATTCTCTTTTCCCTTATCCCTTTTTTCTTTTTCCTCTATTTCTCTTTCTTTATCAGATAAGTGTATATCCACGTTAAGGTAAATGTCGGTATGAAATCCGTTCCCGGAATTATTTCTTCCAAGAATTCTAAAACACCTCCTACTCTACCCACTGTTCCTTTGTACATGCGTGACAGTACAAAACCTGCTATCGGAGCCCAGACCACATCGGTGATTTCTGCTATAACAGGAACTCCATAAGAAGCAAATCCGATCAAATCGAAAATAATTCCTAAAACAAGGTTTCGGTTTTTTAAACTCTTTTCTGTTTTTATTATTTCTGTTTCTGTCATTTACATGTTTTTACAAAGCAGGTTCAAATTCGATGCCAATATTTCGAAATAAGTACATTTAAAGAGATTTAGTTATCTAAACTTACATTTTTCCATTACTTAAATAAACACAAACTACTTCAGTTTCGATTTGTAGTTTTTTTTCAGCTTATCCAATTTCGGACTGATAACTGCCATGCAATACCCCTGGTTTTTATTTCGGTTGTAATAATTCTGATGGTAATCTTCCGCCGGATAAAATTCTTTCGCGTCAGAAACTTTTGTAACCACTTTTTTACCGTAAATATTTTGATCGTTTAATAACTTGATGAAGTTCTCGGCCGCTTTCTTCTGTGCTTCCGAATGGTAAAATATTTCACTTCTGTATTGTGTACCAATATCGGCTCCCTGACGATTTAACGTTGTAGGATCGTGTGTTCCGAAAAAAACCTCCAGTAAATCTTCGTAAGAAATCAAATCCGGGTTATAAATAATTTCAATAGCTTCGGCATGGCCTGTGGTTCCCGTACATACTTCGGAATAGGACGGATTCTTAACTGTTCCGCCTGTATATCCGGGAAGCACCTTCTCTACCCCTTTCAATTCCAAAAACAGCGCTTCCGTACACCAGAAACATCCGCCTGCAAATGTTGCTTTTTCATGCTTTTGATTATCCATAACTGCAATTTCATTTTCTTTACTGACATTACTAACCTTGTTTTTGTCCTTGGCTTCGCAAGACATTATAACAAGCGCAAAACAACTAAAAAATAAACTTTTCATAGCTCAATTTTGTTTATCAAATATACCTATATAACCAATCATCAAAGATTCTTTAACTAAACTTTATAAACACACTTACGAATTTTAAAGGTTGTTGGATTTAAAGTTGATCAAATCTTCGTTTCTTTGTACAAATTGAGAATGATGATCAAAATAAAAAACATCCATAAATATTTCGATAAACTACACGTCCTTAAAGGCGTTAATCTTCACATCAAAAAGGGAGAAGTCGTATCAATAGTTGGCGCTTCGGGGGCTGGAAAAACCACATTATTGCAAATTATGGGTACGCTTGACAAACCAACGGCTGAAAAAGGGACCGAATTATTCATCAATGGTGAAAACCTTTTGAAAATGAGCGACAAAGCCATTTCAAAATTCCGAAATTTACAGTTGGGATTCATTTTTCAGTTTCATCAGCTTTTACCAGAATTTACGGCACTTGAAAACGTTTGCATTCCGGCCTTCATCGCAGGCAAAGACAAAAAAGAAATCGAAGAA
>NZ_DATIDM010000204.1:0-3666 GCF_035456225.1 Flavobacterium sp.
TATTTTGTTTATGATATTTTATTGGTGTTATTTGATTTTTGTTTATTAAATTAACACTTTAAAATTCTTTGATGAACAAAAACATATTAAAATTCTTTCTTTTACTTGTACTGCTGACTTTTCAGGGGGCAATTGCCCAATCTGATAATGTCAAACGTAAAAGTATTTTAGATCTTTTGTCTAAAGCCGGAGAGCATTTTAATAATTTAGAGTGTAAAGAGTCTTTGTCATATGCAAAAAAAGCATTGAATTCGGCTTATGAAATAGAAGACAATCAGCTGATTGCACGTTCGTATAACCTTATCGGATTAAACTTCGAAGAATTTTCAGATTATAAAAAAGCCATTGGTTATTATTCCAAAGGACTGAAATTTGCAAACCAGACTGAAAACGATACATTAAAGGGATGGCTTCATAATAACCTCGGGAATTTATACTGTTACCAAAAAATTGATTTCGCCAAGGGAATTTCAAACAATAAAAAAGGACTGGCTTATTCTCTGAAAATCAAAGATACAAATGAAATTGTATTTTCATACCTGAATATCATATCGGCTTATTTTGGAAAGGAAGATTACAAGGCCGGGTATCCATATTTAAAAAAAGTTGAACCACTTGTCAAAAAGGTCAATATAATGGAGGCTACTCTCTCCATGAAATCATTATTTGGTTCATATTATACCCATAAAAACAAATTCACGGAAGCAGATAAGGCATTTAAAGAAGCATTAAAGGTCAGTGAGAATAATTCTGTCGAATTCCTCGATGCCAATATTGCCAGTCTGTATGAAGATATTTCCAAATATTATCTGAAAATAAAAGATTATGAAAATGCTTATTTGTATTTGGAGAAACATAATGTATTAGATCATAAAATTTATAATCTGGCCAGAACCAAAGAAGTGAATCTTGCCGGTTCACATATTGAATTGGACGAATACAAAAGGGAAATCGATAAGATTGAAAATGAAAAGCTCGAACAGATGAGCCGGTTGCAACATACCAGACTGATAGTTGTAATGTTTATTTTCATTTTTTTCATCTTGTTGTTGTTGGTGTATACACTTTATAAAAATAATCAGCTCAAAAAGAAATCCAACAGGAAATTAAAAGAGGCTAATGAAGAACTGATGATTGCCAAAGAACAGGCAGAGGAAGCGTCTTTGTTAAAATCCCAGTTTATTTCAACAATCACTCATGAGCTTCGTACCCCTTTATATGGAGTGGTAGGGATCACAGACATGATTTCGGATGAACATAAAGAACTGAAAAACAGTACTTACCTTAAATCGCTGAAATTTTCTGCTAAATATTTATTGTCTTTGGTAAACGATATTCTTCAGGTATATAAAATCGAAGAAAAGAAAATTGTTCTGGAGAATTCGATTTTCAATCTTTCAGACGAATTAAATTCAATCGTTGACAGCTTGCAGTTTTTGGCCGTGAAAAACAACAATCAACTGTTGTTGGACGTAGACGAATCGATTCCGGAATTTATTATCACTGATAAAGTTCGATTGTCACAAATTTTCATGAATTTAGTCAGTAACTCGCTGAAATTCACTAAAGACGGTCAGGTTAAAATTTGTGCGAAGTTAGAGAGAAATGAAGCTTCATTTAGTTTTATCACGTTTAAAGTTATCGATAACGGAATCGGAATTGCAAAAGAGCATCAGAAAAAAATATTTGAAAAATTTGTTCAGATTGAGCGAAAAGAAGACGATTATCAGGGAACTGGTCTGGGATTGTCCATAGTTAAGCAGTTGATTTCTTTATTTGGAAGTGAGATTCATTGCGAGAGTGAAGAACGTATTGGTACTCAAATGATATTTACAATCGGTTTTGATACGGATGAAGACCATCGTAATAATTTACTCAAAAACCTCGAAGTTGATTTTTCAGAAGAACACACTTACAGGATATTGGTCGTTGAAGACAATAAGATCAACCAAATTGTGACAAAAAAAATATTGGATATCCGTCATTTCGAAAGTGTTATTGTAGATGATGGTTTTGAAGCGTTAAAAATACTGGAGAATGAAGTTTTTGATGTCATTTTAATGGATATCAATATGCCAAAAATCAATGGTTTTGATACTTCCAAACAAATCAGGAAAATGGGAGTCAATACGCCAATAATTGCCGTTACAGCCTTTGATAAACAGGAAATCATGGAACAGGTTGTTGCTTCAAAAATGAATGAAGTTATCGTAAAACCATTTGAACCTAATCATTTATACAGAATGATTGTTCTTCTTTCCGATAAAACGGATAAAAAGGATGAAAAGGAGGAAATTAAAAAAACGAAAATGAAATAGAAAAATAGCAGTAGAAAATAAAAAACAACCGTGAAGTTTATGATTTAAATTTCACGGTTGTTTTTTTAAATTCCAATCTGAAAATTAGAGGATTAGAAATTTTTTTGGTTTTCGGAATTCTGTTATTGATTGAGCTTTTACAGAACAAAGTTGCATCAGAAAAAGCAATATAAAGATCCTTTTTGCTGCGTACGCAATTAAAATTCTAATACCAGCGTTTTTTATTTTTCTTTGAAGCTTCGGATTTTCTGGAATTGGATTCCGATTTTTTGTTTCCTCCTTCAGGTTTCTTTTTATTTCTGAAATCAGGTTTTGCATTCGGATTTTTTACATCTTCATTCCACGGGAAAGGATGATCGGTTACCACTTTTACTTTTTGGCGCGTAAGTTTTTCAATATCCTGCCAATAGGTTTTTTCGTCTTTTCCACAAAATGAAATCGCCATGCCTGTATTTCCGGCACGCCCTGTACGTCCAATTCGGTGTACATAGGTTTCCGGGATGTTCGGCAAATCAAAATTGATTACATACGGTAACATTTCAATGTCAATACCCCTTGCGGCGATATCGGTAGCCACCAAAACAGTGGTTTCGTTTCTTTTAAAGTTTTCCAACACACGTTGTCTTGCACTTTGCGATTTGTCTCCGTGAATGGCTTCTGCGTGAATGTTTTGTTTCTTCAGCGCTTTTACAACATTGTCCGCTCCGTGTTTTGTACGGACGAAAACCAATACACTTTCCAGTTTTTCACCTACAATTATATCGTATAACAGTTTTCGTTTGTCTTCTTTTTCTACAAAGTAAACCTTCTGATTTACCTTTTCTGCCGTACTGGAAACAGGAGTTACGGAAACGTATTCCGGTTTTGTCAGGAAAGAGTCAGCCAATTCACGAATGGCAATTGGCATGGTGGCAGAAAACAATAATGTCTGACGGTTATCCGGTGTAAGTTTGATGATTTTTTTCACATCATTGATGAATCCCATATCGAGCATAAGATCGGCTTCATCCAAAACCAAATGATGTAAGTGGTTCAAATCAATGAATCCCTGTTTGTTTAAATCCAATAAACGTCCTGGAGTGGCTACCAGTACGTCAACACCTTTCTTTAATTGATCAACTTGCGATGTCTGATTTACGCCTCCAAAAATCACCAACGATCTGATGTTGGTATATTTTCCATACGTGTCAAAGCTTTCAGCTACCTGAATAGCCAATTCACGCGTTGGGGTAACTACAAGGGTACGTATGCGTTTTGCTTTATCGGAAGAACCTACAATACGGTGCAAAAGATTCAGAATCGGAATGGCGAACGCGGCTGTTTTTCCGGTTCCTGTTTGTGCACAACC
>NZ_DATIDM010000205.1:0-4684 GCF_035456225.1 Flavobacterium sp.
TGATTATTTCAATCACTTCCTCATCCGGGTCAATTAGCTTATGGGCTTTTCGAAGTTTTAAGAAGGTGATCATTCCATACGTAAACATGATGATACCACCGAAAATGAATAAGGCCGGATCATCTTTAATACTCTGAATCAAACGATAACTACTGAAATAAGCCACCGCAATAAAGAAAATATCGGCAATAACCACTCCGAAATCAAAAGACATGGCCGCACGGAAACCTTTAGTAATACTGGTTTCAAGTAAAACAAAAAAAACAGGCCCAATCATGAAACTCAAAAAGAACCCTAAAGGAATTCCGGTTAGGATATCGTCAATCATTTAAAAATGTTATATAGACAAAGGTAAGAAAAAATAAAATCCCAAATCTTAAACTCAAAATACCAAAAGGGTTTTACGAGTAAGATTTGAGATCTGTTATTTGGCTTTTATTTTGAAATTTTTTCCAGTTTGTGTTGGCGAATTGTTCCTCCGGCAATCGTTTTTTGGTTAACCTGCCGCGGATTGCCATAAATGGTGATTATCCCTCCGGCTCTGGTTTTGGCTTCTACCAAATCGGTCGCTGTAACATCCGCCTCACCACCGGCATTAACGGCAACCACAGTTTGTTCGCCTTCCAGTGCACTGGCTTTTACAATTCCGCCCGAAGTAACCACAATATCCTGATTCGAAGCTTTTCCTGTCAATCGCACCATCCCTCCTGAATTTGCCTTGATGTTCACTTTTTTCACATCCAGGGTCAGTTTTACTTCGGCACCTTCTTTAGCACTTACCGCAAATTCAACAGCATTAAAAGTGGCGGGGCTCGAAACATAAGCGCCTTCGCTGGCTTCCACAGCCTCTATTTTTTTAAAGTAAACGATGGCCGTCACGTCTTCGCCTTTCAACGATTTGTCCACCGCCATGCGTATTTTCAGCTCTCCGTTTTTATTTACCAATTCGACATCACCGCTGCGCTCTCCGGAAAGTTCTACTTTGGTTTCCGTGCTTTCCACGAGCTGAACGGAAATCTTATCAAAGGCCTTTACAGAGGTAAAGTCACCTACAGATTTAGTGATTTTTGTCTGTGAAAAACCCAATTGTGTTGCGAAAAGCAAAACTGTAAAAATTAATCTCTTCATAAGTTGAATTTTATTCTTGTTTTCTAATAAAATGGAAATCCAATTGTTTCTTAACTAAATCGGCATTCTTCACCTTAACGTAAACTTCGTCTCCTAATTGTAAAATATTGTTTGAAACTTCCCCTACCAATGCATATTGCTTATCATCAAAGGTGTAATAATCATCGCGGATTTCACGGATTCTCACCATACCTTCACATTTGTTTTCAATGATTTCCACATAAATTCCCCATTCGGTCACGCCGGAAATTACGCCCAGAAACTCCTGATCTTTGTGGTCCTGCATGTATTTTACCTGCATGTATTTCACCGAATCGCGTTCGGCGTTGGCAGCTAAACTCTCCATTTGGGAAGAGTGTACGCATTTTTCTTCATAATCTTCTTCGCTTACACTTTTTCCGCCGTCGAGATAATGCTGTAACAAACGGTGTGCCATTACATCGGGATAACGACGGATAGGTGAGGTAAAATGCGAATAATAATCAAACGCCAATCCGTAATGTCCGATGTTTTCCGTCGAATAACTGGCCTTGCTCATGCTTCGGATGGCTAAAGTGTCAATTAAATTCTGCTCTTTTTTACCATTCACATTTTCCAGCAAGCTGTTTAGCGATTTAGAAATCCCTTGCTTCGATTTTAAATCAAGTGAATAACCGAATTTAGAAATCACGGTTTGCATGTTGATCAGTTTGTCTTCATTCGGTTCGTCGTGCACACGATAAACGAAAGTTTTCTTTTGTTTTCCGATGAACTCCGCCACTTTTCGGTTGGCCAGAAGCATGAATTCCTCAATCAGGTGATTCGCGTCTTTGGCTACTTTAAAGTATACACCGATTGGTTCGGCTTCTTCGTTCAGGTTGAATTTCACTTCCACCTTATCAAATGAAATCGCGCCGGCAGCCATACGTTTTCTGCGCAGGATTTTGGCCAGCTCGTCCATTTTTAAAGTGGCTTCCACAATTGGAGCGTCAACTACATATTCTTTTCCGGTGATGGAAATTTCAGTAGGAATCGTGTTGTTTCCTTTGGTTTCAATGATGTGTTGTGCTTCTTCATAAGCAAAACGCTGATCGGAATAAATTACAGTTCGTCCAAACCATTGGTTCACCAATTCGGCTTTATTATTCAGTTCGAAAACAGCTGAAAACGTATATTTTTCTTCGTGCGGGCGCAGGGAACATGCAAAGTTACTCAACACTTCGGGAAGCATCGGCACCACGCGGTCTACCAAATAAACGGAAGTGGCCCGGCTGTAGGCTTCATCGTCCAAAATAGTCCCTTCCTGAAGGTAGTGCGACACATCGGCGATATGAATTCCGATTTCGTAATTTCCGTTGTCCAATTGCTTAAATGAAAGCGCGTCGTCAAAATCCTTGGCATCTTTCGGGTCGATGGTGAAAGTCAACGTTTCACGCATGTCGCGGCGTTTGGCAATTTCCTCAACAGTGATGGATGTGTCAATTCGTTTTGCATAGGCTTCCACTTCCAACGGGAAATCGTATGGCAAACCGTATTCGGCTAAAATCGCATGGATTTCGGTATCGTGTTCACCCGGTTTCCCCAATACTTTGATTACCGAACCAAAAGGAGAATCGGCTTTTTTAGGCCAGTCTTCCATTCTTACCAAAACGACATCACCGTGTTCGGCTTCGCCCATTTTGTTTTTCGGAATAAAAATATCGGTATACATTTTGGCGTTGGCCGTAGTTACGAAAGCGAAATTTTTCTGTACATCGATAACCCCAACGAATTCTTCTTTTTTACGTTCCAAAATTTCCAGTACTTCCGCTTCGGGTTTTCGTGAACTTCTTCGGTTGTAAATGTAGGCTCTCACCTTATCGCCGTCTAAAGCGTGGTTCAGGTTGATGGCCGGGATGAATACGTCATGCTCCAGCTCCGGACAAACGAAATATCCTGTTTTTCGGCTGGTCATGTCGACTGTTCCTTCGTAGTATTCGGCTTTGGAGATAATCTGGTATTTGCCGATTTCGGTTTCGTGAATCTTATCTTGTGCTTTCAGTAATTTTAAATCACGTATAATTTCATTTCGGCTTTTGGTATCGTTGAGTTCTAATGCTGCGGCGATTTGTTTGTAGTTAAACGACTTACTCGGGTCTTTAGATAGTATTTTAAATATCTGGGCGGTAAAATCGTGTTGTTTTTTTCCTAATTTTTTAGGTCTCTTACTCATAGTTCATTTCTTAATAATGCTGAAAATTACGAATAACTATTAAGATTTTTAAGGTTAAAGCGTAATATTTATGCTAAAAATAACTTTTGTATCTTTAAAAAAAGAAATTATATGACCGAATTCGTAGCCATAGCCGTTTTTGATTATCCGCACGAGATTACCGTGCTCAAGCATCTTTTGGATCAAACCGAAATCCAGTATTTCTTTGAAAATGAAACGATGACAAACATTGCACCCATGTATTCGCAGGCGCTGGGTGGTATTCGGTTAAAGGTACACCCGGATGATGTCGAAATGGTGCGTGAAATTTTAAAAAAGTTGAAGGACGATTCGCATTTGAGAATCGTTTGATTTACCTTTGTATAAAATAAATGAAAACACAACAACAATGAGAATCTCCATCGGAAACGACCACGCCGGACCAGACTACAAAAAAGCAATTGTTCAACATTTGGAAGCACAGGGACATACTGTTATTAATCACGGAACCGACACTTTTGACAGTGTGGATTACCCGGATTTCGGTCATGCGGTGGCCAGTGATGTGGAAAACGGAACAGCCGATTTCGGAATTATCATCTGCGGAAGCGGAAACGGTATTGCCATTTCAGCCAACAAACACCAGGGCG
This sequence comes from Flavobacterium sp., assembly GCF_035456225.1. Taxonomy (GTDB): domain Bacteria; phylum Bacteroidota; class Bacteroidia; order Flavobacteriales; family Flavobacteriaceae; genus Flavobacterium. Next base: position 3,949 of record NZ_DATIDM010000205.1, read on the forward strand.
TTCGCGCTGCTTTGTGCTGGTTAAATGAAATTGCAGCTTTGGCCCGCCAGCACAATGATGCCAACGTCATCAGTATTCCTGCACGTTATACCAATATCAAACAAGCCGTGGAAATGGTAGAAACTTTTTTAACTACCGATTTTGAAGGCGGAAGACACGCCACACGAGTAAATAAAATTTCCTGTCAGTAAAAAATATGAAAATCCGGTTCCGTTAACGAATCGGATTTTTTTTTAAAATAGACTTCAACAATGGAACCGCATCACGACCACAGCATTCACAAACACCACGTGGAAGGCAAAAACCTGGTGAACTCCATTTTACTAAACGTAGTAATTACGTTGGCACAGTTTGCAGGAGGCATTATATCAGGCAGTCTGGCGTTGATTTCCGATGCCTTGCACAACTTCAGTGATGTACTTTCCCTCCTGTTCAGTCTCGTGGCCCATAAATTGTCCCGAAGAAAAGCAACTACCAGTCAGACCTTCGGACTGAAACGCGCCGAGTTGATTGCGGCGTTTGTCAATGCTTTTACTTTGGTTGCCGTCGCTTTGTTCTTGATTTATGAAGCGATAAACCGTTTTTTTCATCCAAAGGAAATTGCTTCCGATACGGTAATTTGGCTGGCCTTGTTGGGAATCGTGGTCAATGGCATTTCGGCTTTTCTGCTCAAGAAAGATGCCGACCATAACCTGAATATGAAATCAGCGTACCTGCATTTATTCACCGATATGTT
>NZ_DATIDM010000206.1:0-19927 GCF_035456225.1 Flavobacterium sp.
GGTACAGAACAGGTTAAATGTCAGTTTTGCAGATCCGGTCTCCAATGCGGAAATTATGTTGTACAATAATCTTGGGCAACTGGTGTTGAAGGAAACGATAAATGAAAACCAGTCAATAAATTTAGAGAATTTAAATACAGGAATTTATACTTATAATATTACTTTTGATCATAAATCGGAAATCGGTAAACTGATAAAAAAGTAACACTTTTAAAGAATGAACAGAATAACGCAACTTTTTAATATCAAATATCCAATCATTCAGGGTGGAATGATTTGGAACAGTGGTTATAAATTAGCCAGTGCCGTGAGTAATGCCGGTGGATTAGGTCTGCTTGGTGCCGGGTCGATGTATCCTGAAGTTCTTCGGGAACATATCCAGAAGTGTCAAAAGGCAACAGACAAACCTTTTGGGGTAAATGTGCCTATGTTGTATCCGGATATTGAAAAAATCATGGATATCATCGTGGAAGAAGGGGTGAAAATCGTTTTTACTTCTGCAGGAAATCCTAAAACGTGGACTTCCTTCCTGAAAGAAAGAGGAATTACCGTAGTTCACGTGGTTAGTAGTTCAAAATTTGCATTGAAAGCCCAGGAAGCCGGAGTTGATGCTGTAGTTGCCGAAGGATTTGAAGCAGGAGGACACAACGGCAGGGAAGAGACTACTACGATGACTTTAATTCCGATGGTAAAAGAAAATATTACCATTCCGCTTATTGCTGCCGGAGGAATTGCCACGGGAAGAGGTATGTTGGCCGCAATGGTTTTGGGTGCTGACGGGGTACAGGTTGGAAGTCGTTTTGCGGCTTCTTTAGAGAGTTCTTCACACGATAATTTCAAAAAAACCATTGTTGATGTTGAAGAAGGAGGAACACATCTGACATTAAAAGAATTAGCGCCTGTACGACTGGTGAAAAACAAATTCTATCACGATGTTCAGGCGTTGTATGCAAAATGTCCTACGACCGATGAATTGAAAGAGTTATTAGGCCGGGCAAGAGCGAAACGTGGTATGTTTGAAGGTGATTTGGAGGAAGGTGAATTGGAAATCGGACAGATATCCGGTTTAATCCACGATATCAAACCAGTTCAGCAAATTGTAGACGATATGATGTCTGAATTTGAAATCGCACGCAGCCAAGTGGCATCATTATTGTAAAATCTGAAAGAAAAAAATATGAAGTTTTTAAAAAATATCTGTTTAGTATTCCTGTTGTTTATCGGATTAAATGCTTCGGCACAAACCTATCGTTTCGAAACATCAGGAGTGAGTATGAGTATTAAGAATTCCAAAGGGAAATGGAGTCCGTATTCTGATTTTAAAGAGGCGAAAATCGTAGTAACTTTAGATACAAATAAGGACCGGATCGTAGTATATTCAGAAGTCGTTCAGCTATACACTATTTTAGGGTATGATGATCCGAAATCCAATGAAGAAGGAAGTGTTGATACATTTCAGTGTGCGAATGGTGACGGCGAAAAATGTGTGTTGGCCATCCGTACGATAAAAGGAAGCGATGTGAAACAATTGTATATCTACGAAGACAGTAGGGTTTTGATATACAACATGAAATATGTAAAATAAATAAAGTCCCGGTTTTCGGGATTTTTTATGCAAAAGAATTAACTATGAGGAAATTACTTCAGTTGGCAATTTTAGGACTGGCTTCAACTGTAAATGCGCAACAAAAACCGAAATTGGTTGTCGGAATCGTTGTCGATCAGATGAAAATGGAATACCTGTATCGTTTTGCGGATGATTTTTCAAACGAAGGTTTCAAACGATTGATGAATAACGGATATACGTTTCATAACACGCATTATAATTACATGCCAACGTATACTGCGCCGGGCCATGCATCTGTTTATACAGGGACAACGCCAGCAACTCACGGAATTGTCGGCAACGAATGGTTTAATAAAGCGGCAGGAAAAGTGGTGTATTGCACCGATGATGCTACGGTAAAATTAGTCGGAAACGGAGTAGAGAGTGAAGGAAAGATGTCGCCAAAAAACCTTCAGGCAACGACAATTACTGATGAACTTCGATTGGCAACAAACTTTAAGGGGAAAGTAATCGGTATGAGTCTGAAAGACCGCGGAGCTATTTTGCCGGCGGGTCATTTTGCCAATGGTGCTTTTTGGTACAGTCAAACCGGGGCTTTTATATCGAGTACGTTTTACGGCGAAAAATTGCCGGAATGGGTTGCGCAATTCAATAATGAAAAGAACTTTCAGAAATACATTGATAAAGGTTGGGATTTGTTGAAACCGAAGGAAACGTACAATGAGAGTTTAACCGATAACAATCCGTATGAAGGTTTGTTGTTTAAAAAAACGCCTTTTTTTCCTTATAGTTTAAAAGAGATGTACGCTGCTAATGATGCCGGGATATTACGCTCAACACCTTTTGGTAATGATTTGTTGGAACAATTTGCTGAAAGAGCTATTGTTGGAGAAAGTTTGGGTAAAGACGATATCACGGATTTTTTGACGGTAAGTTTTTCATCAACGGATTATATCGGACATACACTCGGTCCACGATCCATAGAATTACAGGACACTTACTTGCGTCTGGATCAAACCATAGCTGAATTTCTGACTTACCTGGACAAAAATGTAGGGAAAGGTAATTATTTACTTTTCTTAACGGCAGATCATGCCGGTGCGGAAAATGTCAAATATCTGAAAGACAACAAATACGATGTGGATAATATTCCGTGGAAGAATATCGAAACCGAATTGGGAGAATTTTCAACGAAAACATTCGGAGTTAATCTGCTTTTGGATTATTCGAATTACAATGTGTTCTTCAATAAGGAACTTATTAAGTCAAAAGGACTGGAGCTGTCTAAAGTAAAACAGGTTTTCAAGGAATATCTGTATACCCAGAAATACATCAAGAAAGTATTTACCGAAGAAGAAATCCTTGCCGGATCAGGTAATGAGTATTATTTAAATGCGATTGTAAAAGGTTATGATCCTGTTCAGAACGGTGAGCTTGTTTTGTTGTTCAAACCTGCTTATGTGGAGTACTCCGGTATGGGAACCACACACGGCAGTCCGTACAGTTATGATACTCATGTGCCGCTTATTTTTTACGGATGGGGAATTGAGAAAGGAGCCTCGCACGATAAGAAAGCAATTACCCAAATTGCGCCGACGGTAGCTCAAAAACTGAAAATTACTTTCCCGAACGGAACGGAAGCAGAAGTATTGACTGAAGTGTTGGAGGGAAAATAAAAGACAAATAATGAAAAAGGGCTGTTTAAGAATAAACAGCCCTTTTTTGATTTTGATTATAACGAAAGATACAAATCGGTTTAGATTTCAACTTCAATCTGATTTCTGATAATATCATCAAAAGTTTCACGTTGGCGGATCAAATGCGCTTTGCCTTCATGCCAAAGTACTTCTGCCGGTTTGAAACGTGAATTATAGTTAGACGACATTGAGAAACAATATGCTCCCGCATTTCGGAAACTTAAAACATCACCTTCTTTGATTTCCGTGATTCTTCTGTTGGTTGCAAAGGTGTCTGTTTCACAGATATAACCTACTACTGAGTAAAAACGCTCTTTTCCTTTAGGATGCGATATGTTCTCGATGTGGTGTTCAGAACCGTATAACATTGGACGGATCAAATGGTTGAATCCACTATCAACTCCTGCAAAAACTGTAGAAGTGGTTTGTTTTACCACATTCACTTTTGCCAAGAAATAACCGGCTTCACTCACAAGGAATTTGCCCGGTTCAAAAGCTAAAGTCAGTTCGCGTCCGTATTCTTTTTCGAAAGCCAAAAAGCGTTTGGTTAATTTTTTACCCATTTCTTCCACGTTGGTTTCGATATCGCCTTTTTTGTAAGGCACTTTGAATCCGCTTCCGAAATCAAGGAAATCCAATTGTTTGAAATGTTTAGCCGTTTCAAATAAAATTTCGGCTGCATATAAGAACACTTCGATGTCTAAAATATCAGAACCCGTGTGCATGTGGATTCCGTTGATGTGCATTTTAGTATTTTCAACGATTCTTAAGATGTGAGGTAATTGGTGAATTGAAATCCCGAATTTACTGTCGATATGTCCAACGGAAATATTCGAATTCCCACCCGCCATAACGTGAGGATTGATACGAATACAAACAGGAACTGTAGGGTGTTTTGCACCGAATTGCTCTAAAATAGAAAGATTGTCAATATTTATCTGAACGCCTAAAGCAGCTGCTTCTTCAATTTCATCTAAAGAAACCCCATTCGGAGTATAGATGATCATGTCAGGAGAAAAACCGGCGTGTAACCCCAGTTTTACTTCCTGGATGGAAACAGTGTCAAGTCCGGAACCCATCTTCTTCAGTAGCTTTAGAACAGATAAGTTCGACAATGCCTTACATGCATAATTGATGCGAAGTTTTTCCACCTTGGAAAAAGCATTGGTTAAACGGTTGTACTGTGATTGAATTTTTGCTGCGTCATACACATATAGTGGACACCCAAATTCTTCTGCTAGTGGAAGTAATTGATTAGATTCCATTTTTGATTAAATTTTTCGTAAAATTAGAAAAGATTTTTCACTTAGAAATGATAATAATATAATTTTAACAAAATGTTAAACTGTTGTGCTGTCTGTTATAATTTTATAAGCTGTTGTGTGTGATAAATCAAAAAAACATTAGGGAAATTCAATATACTTTGTTATTTTTGTGGCACTTTTTATTTAAAGAAACACATCTTAATTATGAACTTACACGAGTATCAAGGAAAACAGATATTAGCAAGCTACGGTGTACGTGTACAACGTGGTTATGTTGCGAATAACGCTGAAGAAGCGGTTTTAAAGGCAAAACAACTTACAGATGAAACCGGTACAGGTTGGCACGTAATTAAAGCTCAGATTCACGCTGGTGGACGTGGAAAAGGTGGAGGAGTTAAACTTGCTAAAAATTTAGAGCAGGTTAAAGAAATCGCCGGTCAAATTATCGGAATGGATTTGATTACACCTCAAACGCCTCCAACAGGTAAAAGAGTACACAAAGTTTTAGTGGCTGAGGATGTTTATTATCCGGGAGAAAGTGAAACTAAAGAGTTTTACATGTCTGTTTTGTTAAACCGTGGTAAAGGTCGTAATATGATCATGTATTCTACTGAAGGTGGTATGGATATCGAAGAGGTGGCAGAACACACGCCACATTTAATCTTCACAGAGGAAATTGATCCGGCTGTTGGATTACAAGGTTTCCAGACAAGAAGAATTGCATTCAACTTGGGATTATCAGGTGAGGCATTCAAAGAAATGGTGAAATTTGTTGACGCATTATACAAAGCTTACATCGGTTCTGATTCTTCTATGTTTGAAATCAACCCTGTGTTGAAAACTTCCGACAACAAAATCATGGCAGTTGATGCTAAAGTAAGTTTGGATGACAACGCTTTATACCGTCATACTGATCTTGCTGAAATGAGAGATATTACAGAAGAGCGTCCAATTGAAGTAGAAGCCAAAGAAGCTGGATTAAATTATGTAGACCTTGACGGTACAGTTGGATGTATGGTTAACGGTGCTGGTTTGGCAATGGCAACTATGGACTTAATCAAATACGCTGGTTTCGAGCCGGCTAACTTCCTTGACGTAGGAGGAACTGCTGATGCAAAACGTGTTGAAACGGCGTTCCGTATCATTTTGAAAGATCCAAACGTGAAAGCTATCTTAATCAATATCTTCGGAGGTATCGTTCGTTGCGACCGTGTTGCTCAAGGTGTTGTTGATGCCTACAAAAACATGGGAGACGATATCAAAGTGCCTATCATTGTTCGTTTACAGGGAACTAATGCTGAAATCGCTAAAGAATTAATCGATAATTCAGGTATGCCGATTTTATCTGCTGTTCAGTTCCAGGAAGCTGCTGATCAGGTAAAAGTTGCTTTAAGCTAATTAAAGAACGTTTTAGTCTTATATATAAAAAGGCCCTAGCAATTTGCTGGGGCTTTTTTGTTAGACCAATGTAAAGTTTTGGTATTGCAGCTTTTGAAGTTTAAGTTAATGTAATGCGTGCTATTTGATTTTTAACGGGATTTAAGCTGATAATCGAAATAAAATGCTGTTTCATAGTATATTCTTTAGCGAATAGGGAATAGTGTCTAAACTTGTTTTAAATGATGGTTAAGTTATTGAAAATTAGTTATTTTGATAGTTTGGTTTGTCTAATTTTGACCTGTAATCAAACCAAAAAAATCAAAAAAATGAAAAAATTAATCGCATTGTTTGTTGTTGTACTATTCATGAATACAACATTTGTTTCGGCTAACAATTCTAATGCAACAGTAGATTTGCCAAAAGCGGTAAAAAAAGTGGTTAAGTTGTTGGAGACAACTAAATTCGACGTGGAACTTGAAAAAGAGGTAGTGGTAAAGGTTCAGGTTAAGATTAATTCTGATGATGAAATCGTAGTGTTGAATGTCGATACTGATAATGATGCAATTAAAAAATTCATTTCATATAAACTGAATTACAAAAAGGTGGATGCCGGTCAATTAAAACAAGGCAGCGAATATTCTTTTTATGTGACTTTCAAACCGGAATAAGAACTTTGACAAATAGAAAAATCCCGAGTAAAAGTTCGGGATTTTTGTTTTTTATATAAAAAGCAATTTACTTATTGTCTTTTTTCTTTCCATTGTTGAATCTGACTTTTTCAACTATTGGCTCTTTTTTTTGGACTGGTTTTCCTTTGGAAGCCGGTTTTTTGAAATCAGTTTTTGATTTAGGTTTGTCAGCATTGTTTTTAGACTTTTCACTGGAGAATTTCGGTTTTTCATTCGTTCTCCTTCTTTCCTCTGTTTTTGGCGCGTCGTTTTTGTGGTTTTTTATGACTTCTAAAGCGTTTTTAGGGCTTTCTTTGGTTCCGCGTAAATGAATGATTAAAGCATTGAGGAAATTGCGTAAAACCTGGTCGCCACATTCCACGTATTTTGGGTGGTCTTCTGTACGAAAGAAATTCCCGATTTCACCCTTTGAAATTCGGAAATCCACCAATTCCAAAATGGATACAATCTGGTCATCTCTTAATTGTAGCGCTACTCTTAACTTTTTAAATATATCGTTATTTGTCATAAATCCTAAAATATAAGTTAGGCAAAGATACAGTTTTAAGAATTGAGATTTTATTTTACCTTCGTAAAAAAAATAGCGTTACGATGAATACTTACGATGAAAAAATAAGCCTTCTTTCCGAAATGATTGCCTTTGCCGTGGTGGATGGTGAATTGCACGACCGTGAATATGATTTTTTATGGATTATTGCACAGGAACTGAAGATTGAAAAAGAGGTTTTTCTGGAACTTTTCGGTAAACGTAACGATATCAAAGTAATTAAAGACGAACTTCACCGTATCATGCAATTCTACCGCTTGGCTTTGCTGATGCATTGTGATGGCGTTTTGCATGAGCGTGAGATAAAAGCGATACACGAAATCGGGATTACTATGGGATTAAACCCTATGGGAATCAAAAGTACCTTAAAGCAAATGGCTCAATCACCAAACCAAATGATTGAGCCGGAAAAATTGCTTTATTCTTTTGAGTCACAGCATAATTAATTACGCAACTGTTGTTGAAAACATTTATAAATAAAAAGAGCTGATAATTAAATGTCAGCTCTTTTTTTAATAGTGTGAAATAATATTAGTTGTGAGTTATATTAAAACTTCCGTTTGAAACGGTAACAGTATTTGTACCGTTCGAAGCAGTAAAACTGAATATACCCACAAGGTTGTTGCCATTATGAGAAGTTACTGTTCCGTGCTATTATTGTTTTTTTTCTTTCCAATCTACATGAAGCTCTGATTAGATAAAAATGGTTTTCCTTTTTCCTCACAACTCACGTATTAGGTTACGTTCGGAACGTCATTTACCAAGTCGTATAACGTATTTTAATGACTTCGAGACGCCTTTAACCACGTCGTACAACGTGTCTGACCACGTCCGTAATGGTAGTCTATAAAGATTAATAAAAGAGAAGAATAGTGTTTACTGTAGATAAAAACATCAAATTTTTTCCTGTAAAGCCTTAATTTCATCACGTAGTTTGGCCGCCTGCATAAAGTCAAGTTCTTTAGCTGCTTTTTCCATGTTTTTGCGAAGTTCACGGATTTTCTTTTCGATTTCCGGTTTGGATAAATACAGACTTTCCGGCTCGGCTGCTTTCAGCGCTTTGTCTTCGAAATATTGCGTTGAAACCGAATTACCGGCCAAAGCACTTCCCAGACTTTTTTTCAGGGCTTTTGGAGCCAATCCGTGTTTGGTATTGTAGGCAATTTGCTTGCCTCTGCGATAATTGGTTTCGTCTATGGTTTTCTGCATGCTTGCCGTGATTTTATCCGCATACATGATGGCTTTTCCATTAACGTTACGCGCTGCACGACCTACCGTTTGGGTAAGCGAGCGATGGCTGCGAAGGAAACCTTCCTTATCGGCATCCAAAATGGCTACAAGAGACACTTCGGGTAAATCCAATCCTTCACGGAGTAAGTTTACACCAATCAGAACATCGAAAAGTCCTTTACGCAAATCCTGCATGATTTCCACACGTTCTAAAGTGTCAACATCACTGTGAATATAGCGGCAACGGATGGATACTTTTGCCAGATATTTGGTCAGTTCTTCCGCCATACGTTTGGTTAAAGTGGTTACCAAAACACGCTCGTCGGCTTCGCAACGCAACTGAATTTCTTCAATCAGGTCGTCAATCTGGTTTAAACTAGGACGAATTTCTATAATAGGGTCGAGAAGCCCTGTCGGACGGATAACCTGCTCGACATAAATACCTTCCGATTTCTGAAGTTCATAATCAGCCGGAGTGGCCGAAACATAGATAACCTGATTTTGCAGGGATTCAAATTCTTCAAACTTAAGCGGACGGTTGTCCATGGCTGCCGGTAATCGGAAACCGTATTCCACCAGATTCTCTTTTCGGCTTCGGTCCCCACCGTACATGGCGTGAACCTGCGAAATGGTAACGTGACTCTCATCGATAACCATCAGAAAATCATCAGGAAAATAATCCAATAAGCAGAACGGCCTTGTTCCCGGTTCCCTTCCGTCAAGATAGCGCGAATAATTTTCAATTCCGGAACAATAACCCAATTCACGGATCATTTCCAAATCGAAATTCGTTCGTTCTTCCAAACGTTTAGCTTCAAGATGTTTGCCTATTTCCTTGAAATAATCAACCTGTTTAACCAAATCCTGTTGAATCTCCCAGATGGCATTTTGTAAAACATCAGGCGAGGTTACGAACATATTTGCCGGGTAAATCGTCAGCTTGTCATATTTTTCCAAAACCTGTGAGGTCTTGGAGTCAAAAGCTTCAATTTCTTCAATTTCATCACCGAAAAAGTGAATTCGGAACGGCTCGTCCCCGTAACTCGGAAAAATATCCACCGTATCGCCTTTGATCCGGAAGGTTCCCGGCGTGAATTCAGCTTCGGTTCGGGCATACAAACTTTGCACTAAACGATGCAGTAATTTGGTTCGGGAGATTGTCTGGTTTTTCTCTAAAGAAACCACGTTTTTCTGAAACTCCACAGGATTTCCGATACCATACAAACACGAAACGGAAGCGACCACCAATACATCACGACGTCCTGAAAGCAGGGCAGAAGTAGTGCTTAAACGCAGTTTCTCCAATTCGTCATTGATGGACAAATCTTTTTCGATATAAGTTCCCGTTACCGGAATAAAGGCTTCGGGCTGGTAATAGTCGTAATAAGAAACGAAATACTGCACCGAGTTGTTCGGAAAGAATTGTTTGAACTCCGAATACAACTGTGCAGCCAATGTCTTGTTGTGAGCTAAAACCAATGTAGGACGTTGTACTTCCTGAATTACATTGGCAACTGAAAATGTTTTTCCCGAACCGGTAACTCCAAGCAGCGTTTGGTATTTTTCACCATTAATCAGACCTTTTGCTAATTTGTCAATGGCTTGAGGCTGGTCTCCCATAGGAGCAAATTCGGAAACAACTTGGAATTTCATTTTTAATAGGTTCCTGTTTGAGGATGTACTGCAAAGATACGGATTTAGAATGCAAATTTCAGGAAGTCAGTAATGCAGATTTTAATTTCTGAAAAATAATTCACCGCAGATTTACAGATTAAAAAGACTAAAATCTACGAATCTGCTGTGGAATTTATAAGTCAGGTTTTATTTAAATTTCATTGCCAAGGTGATAATATGCGAATCCAAACCGTTATTTCTGGTGTAATAGCCATAACGTAATTCCAGACTGTTAAAATGCTTTATATGGAAAATTCCCCTATCGGCATCAGTGACTCTGTATCCCAATCCGATCATGTTACTGCTGAATTCGGATAAGTCATAGTCGCTGGTATAGAATTCCTCTTCCAATCCGTGAAGATAAATCGGTTTGAAATAATCAGCTGCCGATTGTGTGTAGAATCGGTAAGGCATCGAAAGGGATGAAAAAGCGGATAGTTTTAAAGTCGGTTCTAAACTGATCGTGTGCGAATTGATTCCCCAATCGTCCCAATAATAGCGGTAAAATGCTCTTAAGACGATATTGTCGCCCAAGAAGTAATTTCCTCGTACGCCCACCGGAATCTTGAATCGGGTATCAGGCAGTTTTTCCGATTTTACCGTGGCCGGAGTATCATCAAAATAAACCCTGTTGAATTTGGTAGCCAATAATCCTTCCTGATAGCCGATGTCCGTCAGGAAAGCCATCTGGAAATTTTTGTTGACTACCTGCGAAAACATAAGTCCTAAATTGTAGGAGTTTCGAGGTTTTTTATCGCCTTGATTGGCTTCCGTATCTGATGGCGTGTTCCGGAGCTCGACTGGAAGTATCACTTTCCACGTATCGAAAAAAGCCATTCCTTTTACTGAAAACTCCCGGTTATTGTCTTTTGATATTTTTGTGAAACCTGCATTAGCGCCTATTGAGGTGTAATCAAATTCGGCAGAAAATGAAACTCCTCCGTTTAAAATATATTTTTTTTCAAGGTTTTCAAAGCTGTAATTGGCAGAAGGGTACACCCTCACGTCCTGATACGATGCGGAAGTAACCGTGTTCGGGTCGATTTTGTCTGATGAGGCCGAAGTATAAGAATCGATCCCAACTTCCAGTCCGAAGTTATGTTTGTTGTTGTTCTTATCTCTTTTGGAAACCCTGATGTCAAAAGTGGTGGCAATATCGGTCAGTTTTTCGGTTCCTACCCCACCGGTTACGGCCGAGTTGTTTCCGTCCTGGGAATAGTAGCTGGAAATGAGGTTTACTTCCTCAATTTTTAATTTTTGCTTTTTATAGGCGGAACTGTCAGTAGTTTGGACGTTTTGAGCCTTCAGATTCTGTCCGAATAAAAATGCCAATAAGGATGCTGTAAAAATTCTCTTTTTCATTTTTCTACTTGAATTTTAATTAATTGCATCCGCAGCCGCCACCGGTTTTACCACCATTGGCCCCTGAACTGCCTTCCCTGTACAATTGGAATGTGTTTTCGAATTTCTCTGTTTTTTTGGCAGCCAATTCCATATCTGAATCGTTGATTTTGGATTTCTGATATTCTTTTACAGGAGAACATCCTATACACAAGCCAAGCAGTGAAAAAAAAGCAATTGTTTTCATAGCGTAATTTCAGTTTAATTTAAGTAAGTCTGATGTTGTTTGAATAGTATTTGCGGTCAAAATCATCAATGATGACACATCCGATATTCTTCAATTGATTGATGAAATCCAATCCTACTTCGATTCCCATTACGGTTACGGGAGTTGCTAAAGCATCGGCTATTTCAGCATTTTCGGCGATGATGGTCACGCTTTTTATTCCGCTTACCGGGAAACCAGTTTTTGGGTCAATCGTATGAGAATATTTTTTATTATTTATCATGACAAACTTTTCATAATTACCAGATGTGGCAACCGAAGTATTGGTAATCTTAAATGTTGAAAAAGTGGAAGTCCTTAAATTAGGATCTGCGATGCCGATTGTCCAGGGTTCACCGTTTTCCTGATGGCCCCAAGTGGTTAAATCGCCTGCCGCATTTACAATTCCGCTTTCAACTCCGTTTTGAATTAGTATTTTCTTTGCCATTTCGGCTGCATAGCCTTTTCCGATGCCTCCAAAGCCGATTCGCATTCCTTTCTTTTTCAGGAAAACTGTTTTTTTAGTTTCATCTAAAACAATATTCTCGTAATTTATTAGTTCTACCGATTTTTTAGCAGCTTCCGGGTCCGGTAACTCCTTCATTTCAAGATCGAAATTCCAGAATTTTTTATCGATGCCTCCGTAACTGATGTCAAAAGCGCCTTGCGTAATCTTGGAGATCATCTGACAGCGCAGTATCAGGCTAAATACTTCCTCGGGAACTTTTACCGGTTGGATTCCCGCATTTTCGTTGATTTCAAAGGTTATGCTGTCGTTTGAAAATGTGGTAAGGAGTTTTTCGATTCGCCTTATTTCATTAATGGCCAAATCAATCTTGTCGTTACACCAATTTTCATCGGGTCCGATTACGGAAATCTCAAATCGATTCCCCATTAGTTTTTCGACCTTTTTTTCAAGCATTATCCTTTCAGTTTTGCTATAAATTCATCCAATGATTCGGAAGGGTAGTGTTCCCATTTTTTTATTACTTTGCCGTTGTTGTCTACTAGAAGTATCAATGGAAATAAGCCTTCATTGTTGTATTTTTCCGCTAATTTTTCGTTTTCCTGAGTGATGTCGGCCGGTAATTGGTTTTTTTTCAATCTTGGGAAATCAGCATTGTAAACAATCAGGTTTTCTGCACTGAAGTTTTTGAACTGCTCGGTTTCCACAAAATGTTTTTTGAATTTTACGCAAGGTGCACACCAGTCGGAGCCTGAAAAAAAGAGTAAAACGTTTTTATTTTCCGTTTTGGCTTTTTCCAATGACTGTTCGAAATTCAGTCTCGTCGTTTCCTGGGCAACTGATATCATTGAAAATACCAGAAGGAGGTAAATGAACTTTGATTTCATGATGCAATTTTTTATAATTATCTAATTCTGTGACGGTTTCGTTCCCGACAAAAGTAAAAGTAGTATAAAAAAAGTTGCAGGCTGCTTTACTAATCTAAAGATTCGATTAAGATTAAATCGCCGTTGTCGTGATTGATTGTTACCAATCCGTCCTCTTTAGCATGATTGCTGCTTCCCGTTCTGAAACCGATGGTTAGCGTGTCATTTTCAAGAGGGTAGAAGAGATTGTCGGAATGGATTCCGGTCACCTGACCAATTGGGATTAATGAAATGATGCTGTCTTTCGTATACCATTTCTGAAAATGCTTCGGAAGAAGGAAAATTTTAGAATGATCGTCCAGAATAACAATTTTCAAATGCTCGCGATAGCGAACAATGTTTGTGATGTTCGTAATCGTATGGTCGGCACGTCTTCCTGTGGCCCAAACTACGTTTACGGCTGTATGTCCTTTTTCAATTAAGTAGTCGAAGGCTTTTTCCAGATCCGTTTTTTCCTGATCGGGGGTATGAACGATTTCAAGCGGATATTGCTTTTTCAGATAGTGTTCAGGATTGAAACCTCTGTCGAAATCCCCTAACAGCACATCCACTTTTATGTTTAATTTTAAAACACGTTCGATAGCGCTGTCAAGGACAATTACAAAAGGGGACCATTCCAAAAGCTGGCCCAATAATTCCTCGCTGCATGAAGCGCCGTTGGCAATAATTAAAGCAGGTTCCTGATCATCGCGGACTATATGATGTGAAGACATATTTTAGTCGTTAGTTGTTTGTCGTTAGTTTTGAAGTCTGAAAATCTAAATTCTGCTTTCAGACTGTAAATATACTAATAAACATCTTTTTTTAGCCCGGATAGCAATGGAAAGCAAATTGCAGTACAACCTAAATTTTCTTATAAAAAAAAGAGCGCCCAACGGAAGCTCTTTTTTTATTTTAGAAAAATGGGTTTTACGGTGATTTCTTGGAAAGTATAGCCGGATCAGCTTCTAATGAACCGTATAATTGAGTGTGTCGATTTCTGTCAGACTGAAATAACCGAACGGGAAATCGTCCTGATTGTTTTGGTTTACGATGTTGCCCCTTAAAGTCGCCGGTGGTGTTGCGAACGGGTTTCCGCCTTGATTTCCTGAAATGCTTATTAGTTTATCCATGTAGTTAGCATAGCGTTCGGATATGCCTTGCAGACCGAAATCGAGTTTGTCTCCGGCTTTTAAGTTCTCATCGGTGTAGAAACCGAACATTTGATTGCCCTGAAAGAACTCGTCGTCGATTACACCATATTCGGGAAAGACTTTCGTACTGTTTTTAGCGCCGATGAGATAGAAATTATCCTCCGCACCATTATCCTGATAGTAGAATTTCACCTGAATTATATCGCCGTCAAATCCGGGTACTGTGGTTTGTTCCACGCTGTCTATTTCCGGTGTTGCGTAGAGTTTATCTGTGGCTTTGTAAGTCACACCGTCGTGGATTACGGTTAAAGTGTAGGTTTCATTGATAACCGGGACGAAATCGGTACAAATGTATTCGCCGGTGTCCGGTATTTCAGTAAAAGTGAAAACCACATTGGCACTATTGGTTACAAACACTGTTGCTCCGGAAACTTTCGGAACCGTAGCATTGTAATAATTGGTAGTTGTGGTGAGTTTAATTTTTTGTTCGTTTCCTACAGAGCCTTTTTGCCATTTGATGGAGGCGTCGATTACCAGTTTTGGTTCTGCTGTGTCCAAAGGAACATCAACAGTGTCTTCGCAGCTTACAAATGAAAATACAAGCAAAAGAAGTGTGATGTATAGTAAGTTTTTCATAGCCAGTTTTTTAAAATTTAAAATTATAGGAAACCGAAGGTACTATTCCGAAAATCGACAGTCGTATGGCTTCATTGTTTCCGGTATCGGCGTTTTCCCTAAAACTGATGGAAGCGGCATTTTTTCTTCCGTACAGATTGTAAATGCTGAAGACCCATTCGCTTTTCCAGCGTTTTGTGCTGTCCGGTTTTGGAATCCAGGTTGCCGATACATCCAGGTGATGGTACAAAGGTAAGGAGTTCGCATTTCTTGTCCCGTAACTTGGTACAGTAACTCCTTGATACACATATTGTCCGTTAGGATAAGTGACTGGTTGACCGGATTGTATGATGAAATTGGTTCCGAAAGTCCATTTTTTGGAATACCTATACGAACCGGTTACCGCGAGATTGTGTAATTTGTCGTAGGCAGAGCGGTACCATTCGCCGTTGTTGATCCCTATTTCTGTTTCGGTTCGTCCAGGCGTTCTTTGCTGGGAACGGGAAATGGTGTAGGCCACCCATCCGTTTAGTTTTCCGGTGTTTTTACGGATTAAGAATTCCAGTCCGTAGGAACGCATTTCGCCATTGAGAATTACTTGTTCTATCGCTTCATTGGCAATTAAATCGGCTCCGTCGATATAGTCCATGCGGTTTTTTATGACTTTGTAAAAACTCTCGATTTCCACCGTGTAAGCATCTTCCTTGAAGTTGTTGAAATACCCGAAAGCCACCTGATCGGCAATTTGCGGTTTGATGTATTTATCGCTTGGCGTCCAGACATCCAATGGAGTAGGGGAAGCTGTATTGGAAACCAATTGTAGGTATTGGACCATTCGGTTGTAACTCGCTTTTACGGATTGGTTTTGGTTCAGCTCATAGGCAAGTGCAATACGGGGCTCCAGATTGTCAAAGTTGGCAATAACTTCATTTTTACCGTAGTGAACCTCTCCAATGGGTTTGGCTTTTTCATAGATTTTTAGTTCTTCATCATAAAGCACCGGTTGGTCGTTTTCGTATAAATTAACTGTCGAAGGGCCCAATCGGTAGAATAAACTGTAGCGTAATCCGTAAGAGGCGTTTAGTTTATCGGTGATTTTTTTTTCGGCATCCAAATAGAAAGCGGGTTCCAAAGCGTATTTTTTGTCCAATTGTTCATAATTGATTCCGGAATTTTCTCCGGTAGGCTCGATGGTACCCGGGTTGAAGTCATAATACACTGCATTGGCGCCGTAATTCAATTTTACGTTATCGGACAGGTAGTGTTTGAAATCGTATTTGAGGTTGTAGTTTTTAATTCCGGATTTCCAGTTGAAACCTACGAAGTCTAATGTCAGTCCGTAATAATAATCACTGTAAATCATGGACAGGTTGGAGAAAATCTGATTGGAAAACAGATGATTCCAACGCAGGTTTAGAGTTGAATTCCCATAAGTATTGGTAAAACTTTCGCTTAAGGTAAAAACGTCCCTTCCGAAATAGCCGGATAAATACAAATTGTTGTTTTTGTTGAATTTGTAGGTAAGTTTGGTGTTTAGGTCGTAAAAATAAGCCTTGTTTTCATTGTCACTCAACTTAAGGAAAAGATGTGCGTAAGAAGCCCTTCCGCCAATTAAGAAGGAACCTTTTTCTTTTACTATGGGGCCTTCCGCCATTAAACGGCTGGAAATTAATCCGATACCTCCGTTCATGCTGAAGCGGTTGCTGTTTCCGTCTTTTTGATAGATATCCAAAACCGAGGAAGCACGGCCTCCGAAACGTGAAGGGATGCCGCCTTTGTACAATTTTAAATCTTTTATGGCATCTGGATTAAATACTGAAAAGAATCCGAAAACATGCGACGAGTTGAAAATTGTCGCTTCATCTAAAAGGATCAGATTCTGATCGGCACCACCACCGCGTACATTGAAACCTGATTGTCCTTCGCCGGCATTGGTGACTCCGGGCAAAAACAGAAGTGATTTGATTACGTCGACTTCTCCTAAAACCACGGGCATTTGTTTGATGTCTTTGATGGACAGTTTGTTGACACTCATTTCCGGTTTACGGATGTTGGCCCTGTTTTTTTGAGTGATGATCACCTCGTCCAATTGTTTTCCAGTTTCTTTCAGGCTGAAATTCTTTGTGGCATTTTCATTGAGGATTACGGATTCAGAAACCGATTCATAGCCTAAATAGCTGATGGCAATTTCATATGTGCCTTTGGGCAGGGTTATGGAATAAAATCCGTATTCGTTGGTAACCACGAAACTTTTTGTGTTTTTTACGGAAATACTTACGCCGATGAGGGTTTCGTTTGTGCCGGCATCAGAGACGGTCCCGCTAATTGTGAATTTTTCTTGAGCTAGTGAAAAATTACTGAAAAGTATAAGAGAAAGAATAATGAAACACTTTTGAAATAACATGAATTAATTGTTTTTTTTAGTAGGAATAAGACGCTAAAATGATTTTTTTGTTACTGAAGAATTGTTATTATATCATTAAAATAAAAGTAATTGTCTGTTTAAGGAAAATACAAAAAATAATGTTTTTGTGATAGTTTGAGACGGGTAACAAATTGTTAAAAAACTATTGTATTTTTATTTTTGAAGGAAAATGCGTATTTATATGATAAAAAAATGAAACAAACAAAAGAAAGACTTTAGAAATGCGGTAATTTTGATATTATATTCTTACTTTTAGCAAGATGTTGATTTTGTATTGATAAATGCTAAATTTGCAGGGATTTAAGGTTGATTTTTAATAATTGCTCTGAATTTATATAAGAACAAAATAAGGCTAATGAGGTATTTTCCCGTTTCATTGAATTTTTTATTTCTTGTTGTTTTCTGCTTGTGTTTTTGTGTTCCGGTCGGGGCGCAGAATACTATTGATGAACCGTTGCTTTTTAAAGAATCGGAAGCATTGGTTTACAGTAAACCGGACGAAGCGCTGAAGATTGCGTTGCACCTTTTGTCGAAAACCACATCGGAAAGTGAAAAAGCCCAAATCAATTTGATGGTCGCCGAAATTTATAAAGTAAAAGGTGATTACAAAAATACACTAGTTCATTTGTTTGAAGTGAATGAAAAAAATGCCGGCGCAGAACCTTTGATATTGATAAAAGCGGCAGTGGCAAAATCCGAAATACTCCAAAAATTATATCTTGACAATCAGGCTCAAAAATATTTTGACAAGGCAGAGGACGGGCTTAAATCAATAAAAGATGAAAGCGAAAAGACCTATTGCCACTCTTTGATGCTTCTTGAAAAAATAGAAGTCCAGGCTGACAGACAGAACTTTAAAAATGCTTTGGGACTGATTGAAAAAAACACCAGTCAGATAGCCGAAGCCTCGAAACAATATCCCTATTTTGATTTGTGGTTTACCATTTCGAAAGGCCGTGTATATCTTGGTTTAAACGATTTTGAAAAGGCATCGCTGAATTTTAAAAGGGCATTGGAGATTTCAACTAAAGGAAAAGTTCAAAACAATTATGCGGAGGCTTTAGCTTTAATGGGGTCGGCCAACGTTAATTTTCACCGGAAAGCAAGCAGTCTGGCTGTTCAGGAACTGCTGAATGCCTTAAAAACAGCAAAGGAATTTAAAAATATTTATTTATCAAGGGATATCAGCCGTCATCTTATAGACAATTACATTGTTTTAAATGATAAGGCGAATTATAAATTTTATAATACAGATTTCCTTAATACCAATGCTGAAATCGAAAACATTGGCCAGGAATCGCTAAATACGGCTTATAATCTGATTACAAAAGATTATGAAAATAAATATCAGGCTAAACGTGAGGGGTACTTTCGCGGTTTTTATCTGATACTGGGTGTTTTTGTAATTATGGTATTGATTTCGGCGGGATTTTGGTTCCGTTATCAGTGGGATCAGAAGCGTTTAAAGGATATTATCAGTTATCTGGAAATCACCAGAAGCAATATGGTTTTGCTTCAGCCGGAAAAGAAAGAAAAGGTTAAAAAAGAACCATCCAAAAAAAGCTCTATCACAGAGGAAACAGAACAACTGTTGTTAAACAAGCTGAAACGATTTGAAAACTCGACCCGTTTCGTTAATAAGGATATGTCGCTTGCTATTTTGGCCGGGCAGTTTGATACCAACATCAAGTATCTTTCGGAAGTGATCAACAAGCATTATGAAGTGAATTTTAATACCTACATCAATAAGTTGCGCATCAGCTATATTGTGGAGAAGTTAAAATCGGACCCTAATTATATGAATTACAAGATAAGTTATCTTGCCGAAGCCAGCGGGTTCTCCTCTCACAGCAGTTTTGCAACGGTTTTTAAATCGATAACCGGATTAGCCCCCGTGACTTTCATAGAGCTTTTGAAAAACGAAAAAGAAAACAGGAACGCTTCTTAAAGACTGAATCCATGAAACATAACATCCATTTATTTTTTTCGGGTTTCCTTTTACTAGGGTTATTGCTGTTTGGTTTGGGGTCTTATGCCCAGGATACGAATCGAATTGACAGTATCCTGAAACAGAATTCTTTGGAGATGTATAAAAATCCCGATAAAGTAATTGCAACAGGGAAGCAGCTTCTGAAAGAAAAGGGAAATGATGTAGATGTTAAGATTGCAATTTTTAAATTGATTTCAGATGGGTATTCAGCAAAAAGGGATTATCAGAAATCTTTGGAGTATGTTATTAAGGCGAATGAACTTTTACCTCAAACTAAAAATAAGCGATTGAAAATATCGATCGTTACCAAAACCGGGATTCAATACCATCAGTTAAAAATTTATGATAAGGCCATTCAATACCTTGATCAGGCTGAAAAATTGTGTCTGGAATATTCAAAACCGGATTCTGTTCATGTTAGCCTTGGGATTAATTATGTTGTTAGAGGGTTCATCTATAAGGAGAAGCTAAACTGCGCTATTGCTATTAATTTTTTTGATCGAGGAATTAGTGAAATCCTGAAATCTAATAACATAAAAAGCAGTGCCAATATAATCAGTATTGCAAAGTATAATAAAGGAAACTGTTATTTGATGATGTCTAATAATGCATCTGCCACAAAGAGCTTTCTGGAGTCGATAACTTATGCAAAGATGATTAAGGCAAACAGTCTGCAGGCATTTGCTCAAAAAGGATTGGCGCAGGTATATACCATCG
>NZ_DATIDM010000207.1:0-2218 GCF_035456225.1 Flavobacterium sp.
AAAATATTTTTTTCCTGCTTGAGGCCTGTCAAGAGTTACTGTTTTGATGAAATTACCGGAAGCTTTGGTTTGAAAGTCATTTTTCTTGGTAATAAAATTAATGATTCCGTTGAATACTTTAGGGCCGTAAACATAACCGCGATTCACCAGACTTACTTTGTAAATATTCTGCATGTCATAATCAAACAATTCATTTGCATCCTCAATTATTAAACCATCCACCATTACCATGGTTTCTCCATAAGCATCGCTTTGCCCGTAACTGTCTCTTAAATGAATGGTGTATCCTTGTTCGTTTTTCGTGTAATAGACACCCGCTAAAATCTCAATAATGGTTTCTTTTAAGGTTGGAAAACGAGTGTAATCGTCCAGAATGTATTCCTTTTCCAGAGAATGATAAAATGCCGGAGTCTTTTGATTGTGTAGCAGACTGTCTTTTTTCTGTTGATAGTAATTGTTTTCTACCTGATTGGCAATTGATCGCTGTTCTAAATCACTTTTGTTTTTGGAATGAACCCATAACGGATTCAAAACAATCAGCTTGCTGAAATCTGGGCTGCTCATTTCGTTCAGTTCTATCGTGTAATCATTTCGGTCCTTTCCTATTATCTGGATTATTGCACCGGAAGTTTCAGGAACGTCATCAAGGATGAAATTGAATTTACCCGATTCGTCTGTTTTTGTCAATTTCATTCCAAAATTTTTCCCGGGAATAGAAAGCGATACGGTTTTGTCTTTAAGGTCGTTGGAATTATTAATTGCAACAATTCTTCCGGAAATGATTTCGCCCCGTAATTCCGGTAAAAATTTGCTCTTTTCGATATTTGAACCGTTTTCAACCGCAGCCAAGTTTAAAAAATCCACTGATGTAATGGGTCTCCCAAGGGGTAAACTGTCTTTTTTTCTCACCGAAACGGAGAAATTCCCTTTAATGTCATTTTTTGATTCAGAGGAAAGGGTCAGACTTATTTTCTCTCGAAAGGCATATTTGGTTTTGTCCGTTTTTGCTAAAATAGTTATGTTGCCTGGCTCCGGTGTGCTTTCTTTTTTTTCGGATTGTATGTTGTTTGCAAAACTTTTTTCGGATGATTTCACTCCCTCGCTTTCTTTTAGCGGAAGTCTTTCAAAAGGGTTTACTATAAAAATATCGGTTTTGTAAATTCCTTTGTCTTTTTTGTTGCGTGTCCAGTTGGTATAGGTAACAAGTTTGTAGTTTCCTGTTTTTAACGATGTCGTTATAAAATAGTCACCTTGTCCTGTTCCGTTTTTTAAAGCGATTTTTTGTTTCATGACGCTTTGGTTACTTTCGTCAAGTAGTTCAACATATCCTATTTTGCTTATTGAACTGAATTTTTTTTGAGTGGTGTTCAGTGCATATATTTTATATAAAAGGGTTTCTCCGCAAAGGATTGTTGTGGTATTGCAATGCAGGTAAACACTTTCTTCAATAGTGTTGATCTGGCTTATTGATTTAACAGCATTGTTGTTCTGGCCAAGAATAAAATTACTGGTCAGAAGTACTAATAAAAGGAGCTTAATTGTTTTTCTCATTGCCAAAAAGGAGGGACTACGTTAGATGCAAAAGTGGAACAATCACCGCATGGGGGTTTGACCATAGTAAAGATGGGAAATGCTGAATTGTAAAAAATTAGGCTGCCTCTCCTGATGGCTGAACGTAATACTGCCCCATCACCAGCAGATCCACAAGGATATTCCGGAGTAGGATGTGGGTTGAGTCCAAAATCCTCACTGTTATAAGAATACTCATTGCATTCGTAAGGATAGGGAGGTACTTGGGTGTTCGGAAAAATATCATCAAAATTGAAAAAAATTCTTTTTGATGACATTGAAGCTACTTCGAAAAAACCGATGACTTTTTCATTAGGGTTGGAAACTGATTTTAGATTCCCGCTGAAAAAACCGGGTTGATTAGGGGATAGAAGACTTTCGGAGCCTGACAAGTCTTTCAGTGTTTTGTAGAATGTAAACGCTTCAAAACTCTGAACATATTGCTTTACCATAATACTGTAACGTTCGGCTATTGTATAATCGGTGTTGGCAATAAAACGAACAGGAAAGTTAATTACTCGGTCTTCGTTTAGGGCACTGGTAGTATTTATCAGAATCTGATTTGAGGCTTTTGTAATATAACAGGTTCTGGTGTTAAGGTCTCGTGGTTCAAACCCGATGGTTTCAAACCCAGGGAATACTGTGCCGG
>NZ_DATIDM010000208.1:0-7027 GCF_035456225.1 Flavobacterium sp.
AGTTTTTGGTTTAGTGGCATGTGTAATCGTATGAAAATTTTCTTGGCCATTTTTCCGCCCAAAAACTCATGGCCATGGAATGTCCAGCCTTGCTTTTTGTTGTAGCGTTTTGTTGGGGCCTTTCCGATATCGTGCAGTAAAGCCGACCAGCGTAACCACACATCATCGGTATTTGGACAGATATTGTCCACTACTTCCAACGTGTGATAGAAATTGTTTTTATGCGTATGTCCTTCTATTTCTTCCACCTGATTCAAAGCGGTCAGTTCCGGAAGGATTATATCTAATAGACCGGTTTTGTACAGCAATAAAAACCCAACGGAGGGTTTGTCGGACATCAGAATTTTATTCAGTTCATCTACAATACGTTCCCCTGAAATAATATTGATACGGTCTTTGTTTCTGGAAATGGCTTCCAGGGATTCGGCTTCGATTTCAAAATCGAGTTGTGAAGCGAAACGAATCGCACGCATCATTCGCAGCGGATCGTCAGAATAAGTAATATCAGGATTTAAAGGAGTTTTGATAATTTTATTTTCCAGGTCCTTTAATCCGTCAAAAGGATCCACTAAATCCCCGAAATTGTTCTCATTTAAGGAAAGCGCTAAAGCGTTAATGGTGAAATCACGTCGGTTTTGGTCATCTTCCAAGGTGCCGTTTTCAACAATCGGATTCCGACTGTCGTTATTGTAACTTTCTTTTCTTGCGCCCACAAATTCAATGTCCATGTCTTGATAGCGTAACATGGCCGTTCCGTAGTTTTTGAAAACCTGAACTTTTGGTTTGTTCGGAATAAGTTCGGATACCTTTAAAGCCAATTCGATGCCACTGCCCACGGCAACAATATCGATGTCTTTTTTATGATCCCGTTTTAAAATCAGATCACGGACAAAACCGCCAATAACGTAGCTTTCCACGTTAAGTTCGCGCGCGGCCTGTGCAATGATTATGAATATTTTATCCTGTAATGCTTCTTTGTAATTCATGCTGAAGTTTAAGTTTAAATGTTCAAAGTTTAAAGTGGTTAACTATAAACTATAAACCGTAAACTGTGACTGCGACTGAAAATCACTTTCTAATAATCTTCACTTGACTATCCGCTGTTAATTTGATGATCGTCGAAGGTTTGTCGCAAATTTTATCGTGGTGCAAATTTACCACATAGTCCACACCTTTTAAAATTTCGGGACTGATTTCTTTGAAGGATTTTGGCGTAGGCTGTCCGGAGATGTTTGCCGAAGTGGAAACCAATGGTTTTTTCATACGTTCCATCAGTTTAAAACAAAAGGGTTCTTTTACTATTCGTACTCCCAAGGTTTTGTCTTCTGCAATAATATTTGGTGCTACATTTCTCGGGTTGTCAAGGATCAGGGTGGTTGGTTTTTCGGATAAATCCAAAATCTGCCAGGCCACCTCTGGAATGTCTTTAAAAACAGTGTACATCATTCTTTCCCCATTCATCAAAACAATCATACTTTTACTTTCCTCCCTTTGTTTGAGGGCGTAAATTTTTTTTACTGCTTCAGGATTGGAGGCATCACATCCAATTCCCCAGACAGTATCTGTCGGATAGAGAATGATTCCGCCATTTTTAATGACTTCGTAGGCGTTGTGGATTTCAGTATTGATGTCTTGCATGGTAATTAATTTAAAGATTCACCATCTAAAATTTTAGTATAGGCTTCCAGGTATTTTTCAGCCATTTTTTTTGAATTGAAATTTTCCAGCGCATACTCATGACAATATTTAGGTGAAAACTCCAAGGAGTTTATTTTGGTAACGATTTCGGAAAGATCATTACTCACAAAACCTACTTCCGGGGTAATGAGTTCCGGTAAAGAGCCCATAACGGTACCGAATACAGGACATCCGGCATACATGCTTTCGATGATGGCCAGCCCAAAAGGTTCATGCCATTTTACCGGAAAAATCAATCCTTTGGATTGCTCCATGATAGCTATTTTCTGCGTATTGTTAACCTGTTTAAAGTACTTTATATTGGGATGAAGCGTATATTGCGGTTTTCTTTTTATGTTGGCCCAAGTCCATTTTTCTCCCCCCATTACAATGAGTTTGTTGTTTGACTTTACCGCAATTTCACAGGCACCCTGTAGGTTTTTTACTTTCCAGCTTGCTTTCCCTAAAAAATGATAATATTCTCTTTTTTTGTTTAAATCCACTTTTGGATAGTCTTCCCATAACAAACCGTTATAAATAAAAGTTTTCCCTTGATTTCTATATGCCTGATTTTTGGAAATAAAAATCGTGAACGGTTCCGCTACAGAACCTTCGGGGTTGTTTCCGTGCAGCGTATAAACGAACGGGAATTCAATGGATTCGTCATAAAAACCGTTGAAATGAACGATATCCGTGTCTTTCGGAATCAGGCTGTTGATAGGAACATTTTCTTCCAAAAAAACAACATCGGCAAAATCACATTTGGAGCCTTTCGGAACTATAAAAGTAATTTTATGTCCTAATTTATAAAGTTCGTAACCCAAACCCCAGATAACCCTTTCGGTACCTCCATAATGAATACTGGGAATCGGATTGCCGTTGTTTATTATGGTAATGTTCATTCGAAAATGCTTTTAAACTATTATTTTTTGTTCAGAAAATCCTTGATGTATTGGTAGTCTTTTGGCGTTAGGGATTCGCGGCGGACTTTCTTTTCAAACAATTTGGACAAAAAGCTTTTTGATGACTTTGGTTTAAAGTTGGTAAGCTTTTTATTGGTGAAAATATGAATGTTGCCGTTTCTTCTGTAATAATTTTTATTAAAACGTTTGGCTATGATTTCCATGGCTTCTTTAGAGTAAAAAGCGATGTGTTGTCCTGTCTCTGCAGTGATATACCACCAATGTTCTATTTTATCATTGGTGTCCGGGATAAGTTCAGTCGAAAAAATAGCGGTATCAGCATAATTTAACATTTCCTCAATTTCCCTGATCGGTTCATTTAAATGTTCCAAAACTTCAAAACCGGTAACGATGTCAAATTTCTTAATATCGGTATCCGTAATGTCAAAATGATTGGCAAAAATATTTTCACAATAGGTATCCTGACGGTAAAAATTGTAGCCGATGTCCCGCATCAAACGAACAAAAACACCATAGCCTCCTGCGAAATCCAGATATATTTTAGATTCCGGGAAATGGGTGTCAATGATATTTTTTACTTCTTTTTTAAGATTGTTGTTTCGGTCGATCAAACCAATATCCAAATCCGTAATGGCACTGCTGTAGGCTTCGTTAAGCCAAGTCGGCTCATCGGTTTGAACAAAATTACAGGCGGTACATTTGTAATAATTGGAAGGGTATTTCTGAAGTATGGTTTTGCTGAATATTTTTTCGGATGGGCTATTGCAAATTTTACAATTCATAAAATTATCAGTTAAATTTTCTTTTTCAAAAGTAGTCAAAATAAATAACTCTGCAGGGCTTTGCTTTACTAAAGCAGAATAGGTAAGTATAAATCGAACCGTTGGGTGTAATTGTTTGAGATGAAAAAAACAAAATAGATGGTGGTCAAAATCTTGAAAAACAGCGCTTTGAAGTCTATGAGTGGTATCTCAATAAGTTTGTCTTTAATAGACCAATTAACCACATTAAAGATCAAATTATTTAATTATACTCAACGGGTTAAATCAAATAAATAATCTAAATTTGCAACCTTAAAAACATCTTAAACAAGAAGCTAAATACTACAAATCGGATGAAGATAATTTTAGATCCTCAAACCTTTAACGAACAGAAATTCGGAGGGATATCGAGGTATTACACAGAATTGTATCTGGCTTATCAAAAAGAAAAGGATGTGACGATAAACTGTCCGGTTGTGTTTTCGGACAACCTGCACCTAAAAGAAGCTAACTTGTTTCAGAATACTTTTGCATCCTTTATGACTTCATCGTTTTTTCCGAAGTTCATCAGGAAAAAGATTCATAAAAATTATCGAAAGGCAAATATTAAGGCTACGTTAAAAGCGATAAAAGCACAGGATTTTGATGTTTTTGTGCCTACGTATTTCAATCCGTATTTTGTTGATACATTGGGGAATAAGCCATTTGTGCTGACGGTTTATGACATGATACACGAAAAACTGCCGCAGTATTTTCAGAGAGACACCAAAACCTCGGAACAGAAAAAACTGCTGATGGAAAAAGCGACAAGGATTATTGCCATATCTGAAAGCACCAAAAAAGATATTCTGGAAATTTATCCTCATATAGATGCGGCTAAAATAGATATTGTTTATCTTTCACACAGTATCGAAGCTAATTCCAGTGCTTCACTTTCCCTTCCGAAGGATTACATTCTTTTTGTGGGGAACAGAAGCGGGTATAAAAATTTTATTTTCTTTATTAAAGCGGTTGCAGATTTGCTGAAAGCCGATAAAGACCTTTTTGTGGTGTGTGCCGGAGGTAATAAGTTTTCCAAAGAGGAAGAGAAACTTATCGCTGAATTGGGTATAGCAAACCAGATCCTTCAGCGAAATTTTGAAGATAATGAACTGGCATCGTATTACAGAAATGCCAAATGTTTTGTGTTTCCTTCGGAATATGAAGGTTTTGGGATTCCGGTGCTGGAATCGATGGCCTGCGGATGTCCTATAGTATTGGCGCATCACAGTTCGTTTCCCGAAGTAGCAGGTGATGCAGGGGTTTATTTTGAACTGAACAATACGGCAGACCTGAAAAACAAAGTGCAGGCACTTCTGTCGGATGAAAACTTAAGAAGAAAATATGCTGAAAAAGGTATAGAGCAGGCTTCTAAATTCAGCTGGAAAGTAACTGCTCAGCATTGTCTTGAAGTGTATAAAAAAGTAGTAATCAATGAGTAAAAGAGCAATTATTTCAGGTATTTCCGGGCAAGACGGTGCTTATCTGGCTCAATTGCTGCTAGATAAAGGTTACGAAGTAGTAGGGCTATTACGGGAAAATAATCATCCGGACGGACTTACCGGTTTGGAATACCTTGGAATAAAAGACAAAATAAAATTCGAATATGTAAATTTGCTGCATATTCATGAAGTGGAAAACCTTTTTGATAAGGTTCAACCGGATGAGTTTTATAATCTGGCAGCACAGAGTTCCGTTTTCAAATCCTTTAAGGAACCGATTCAGACTTTTCAGTTTAATACCATAAGTGTTTTTAACTTGCTGGAAACTATTAAAAATAAACATCCGGAAGTTAAATTTTACCAAGCCAGCAGCAGTGAAATGTACGGAAAGGTGAATAACCTGCCCATTACTGAAAACAGTGTGTTACACCCGCTTAGCCCTTATGCGATTTCAAAAGCGGCTGCCCATTTTACCTGTATTCATTACAGGGAAAGTTACGGATTGCATATCAGTTGTGGCGTATTATTTAACCATGAGTCGTATTTAAGACAGGAGCATTTCTTTGTTAAAAAAGTAATTAGGGAAAGCATTAAGATAAGCAAAGGGGAACAGCAATTACTTTCCGTTGGGAATATTGATGTTAAAAGGGATTTCGGTTATGCACCAAAGTACGTGGAAGTTATGTATTTGATGCTTCAGAAAGAACACCCGTCGGATTATCTTATCTGTTCAGGTAAATCTGTATCTTTGAGGGATATAATTTTCTATGTTTTTGAAAAGTTAAAGATTGACAAATCCGCTTGTAAAATAAGCGACGAATTATACAGGCCGGCAGATATCGAAGATATTTACGGTAACAATACTAAAGCAAAATCAGAATTAAACTGGGATTATGATTTATCGATTTTGGACGTTTTGGATTTGCTGATAGAAGAAGAATTAAAAAACCAATAAAAAATAAACAGACTCATATGAAAGTAGCATTAATTACGGGAGTAACAGGACAGGACGGTGCCTATCTGGCAGAATTATTATTGTCAAAAGGCTATATGGTTCATGGAATCAAAAGGAGAAGTTCCCTGTTTAATACACAACGTATCGATCACATTTATGAGGATCCACATATTGAAAACCAGCATTTTAAATTGCATTACGGAGATTTGAGTGATTCTACCAACCTAATCCGAATCATTCAGGAAACACAACCGGATGAAATCTACAATTTAGGTGCGATGAGCCACGTTAAAGTAAGCTTTGATACACCGGAATATACTGCAAATGCAGACGGAATCGGGACATTACGTATTTTAGAAGCTGTTCGATTGCTTGGATTAACCAAGAAAACTAAAATTTACCAGGCCTCAACTTCAGAATTGTACGGTTTGGTACAGGAGGTTCCGCAAAAGGAAACAACTCCTTTCTATCCGCGTTCTCCGTATGCTGTAGCAAAAATGTATGCCTACTGGATTACGGTAAATTATCGTGAAGCGTACGATATGTTTGCTTGTAACGGAATTTTATTCAATCACGAGAGTCCGCGTCGAGGAGAAACTTTTGTAACCAGAAAAATTACCAGAGCTGTTGCTCAAATGGCAATGGGAATGCAGGATACCTTATTTATGGGAAATATCGATTCACAACGTGACTGGGGGCATGCTAAAGATTACGTGGAAGCGATGTGGTTGATTTTGCAGCAGGATAAACCTGAAGATTTCGTTATTTCAACTGGAGTTACCACCACGGTTAGAGATTTTATCAAAATGGCCTTTAAAGAAGTTGGTGTTGAAGTGGCATTTTCCGGAGAAGGTGTGGATGAGGTTGCAGTAGTTGTATCTACATCAAACCCTGATTACAGCTTTACTGTCGGACAAGTGGTTGTGAAAATTGATCCGACTTACTTCAGACCGACCGAGGTGGATTTACTGATTGGCGATAACACCAAAGCAAAAACGAAATTAGGCTGGCAGCCAAAATACGACCTGCAAATGCTTGTTCAGGAAATGATGGAGGCTGATGTCGAATTGTTTAGGAAAGAAAAAACACTTAAGAGCACGCGCTAAATAATGGAATTACACTCGAAAATATTTGTTGCCGGACATCGCGGAATGGTGGGGAGTGCCATCGTGGCAAACCTGGAGCAGAAAGGCTACACTAATATTGTTAAAAGAACTTCATCTGAATTAG
>NZ_DATIDM010000209.1:0-2051 GCF_035456225.1 Flavobacterium sp.
TGCCTTGCCGAATGTAACCGGTCGTAAGAGATATGAAAGCGCAACTGGAATGACCGCTTTTTGGTTGTCCAATATTGGAATGTTGGGGATGACTGTTGCTTTTGGAGTAGCTGGTGTAGCCCAAGTTTATTTAGAACGAAAAATGAAGATGGAATTTATGGTCGTGCAAAACGAAATCAGTATTCACTTTGTGGTATTGCTCATTTGCGCCACGATGTTTGCCACAGGAATTTGCATGTTCGTTTATGATTTCATAAAATATGGACGTCCTACGGATGAAGCCATAAGAGCATAAATGTTTTTCAGTAATAAAGTCTTTAGTGGTTGGCCTGAATTTAAACTATGAAGTGATAAATTCTGAATTTTCAAAAAAAAACATACCAAACTTACTCATCTTTTTTAATTTTTTTTGATACCCCCTAATTGCCAATCACTATTGACTAATTATTAAAACGATAAAACTAATAACTAACTCAGCTTTTTTTTTAACCGGAACGTTTAGACAACAGTTTTTGAACTCCATTTCCATAAAAACGATTGTTTTACGTTTCGGTTTTTTCTAAAAAATAAAAAATATGTTAGCAGATACTTTAATAAGCGCACCTTACTACCACGCCGTAGGCAAAGAGGTAGAAGTTTTTGAACATTCGTATAAAAACAAAATCCCTTTTTTATTGAAAGGCCCAACCGGAACAGGAAAATCCCGTTTTGTGGAATATATGGCGCATAAATTCGATAGAAATCTCATTACCATCAGTTGTCACGAAGAAACTTCTGCAACCGATTTGATTGGCCGATTTATCATCAAAGGTGCCGAAACGGTTTGGCTTGATGGTCCTCTAACTACTGCTGTAAAGAATGGGTCGATAATCTATCTTGATGAAGTGGCCGAAGCCCGTCCCGATGTGATTGTGGCTATCCACTCGCTGACCGATCATCGACGCATACTGTATATCGACAAGTTGGGAGAAACTATCAAAGCACATGATGATTTTATGCTCGTGGCTTCCTTTAACCCAGGTTACCAAAGAGGTTTTAAAGAACTAAAACCTTCTACACGCCAAAGGTTCATTGCGGTTTCTTTTGATTATCCGGAACCGAAAATCGAAGCCGAAATTTTGGTTAAAGAAACGAATATCGACAATGACACCGCTAAGAAACTAGTAACTATTGGAAATAAAATCAGGAATTTAACCGAATTGGGACTTACCGAAACGGTTTCGACTCGTCTTTTGGTCGATGCCGCCAAAATTATTCATAGCGGATTGCCAAAACGATTGGCTGTTCATGTGGCAGTTGTAGAGCCATTGACAGATGATTTACAAACATTGGAGGCATTGAAAGATTTGTGCGATTTGATGATATAAATCCCCCTAACCCCCGAAGGGGGAATAGAGGCTGACATAATAAATTGTAATAATAAAGTTTTAATAACTTAATCCTATTGACCCCTAATAGGAGTTCCCCCTTCGGGGGCTAGGGGGATTATTATGGGTTTCGAAATAGATGAATATTTAGTTGGGAAGTTTTTCAAATATTTGAAAAACAGCAAAAAAGTAAACGTTGAGGTTGCCGCAAGAACAGTTTGGCTTTCGGATATACAGCAACGCTTAACGATTATGGCTCGTGCGCTAACTGGGAATCCTATCGAAATATTTCCAGCTGAACGAGAAGGTGGATACAAAAACAATAATTTTTTCCTTCCGATTTCGTTTGCTGAATTCCCTACAGCGGAAGAAAACCTCATGTTTTATCATTTTAGAGTATTGTTTTTAAGCATACAACAAGGTTTGAATCTGAATTGGACTTCAACAGATAACGAACCTTCATTAGAGCTTTCACAGCAAAGAGCATTGGAATCATCAGAAGAGATTCTGCCTGTTTTGTTTAAGCTGTATTCTATTGATGCGGCCTTTTTAACTTTTGCAAAAAATCATTTTATTCAAAAAGCGGATGCTAAAAAAGCTCCTGATTTTTCTTGGTTATTTGGTAAATGGATGAAAAACGAAGTTGTTGCTGAAAGCGAAAATGAACTTCAAAATTTCTCGGAC
>NZ_DATIDM010000210.1:0-2890 GCF_035456225.1 Flavobacterium sp.
GGTTTACGTCCCATGTGTCCGTAAGCAGCCGTTTCACTGTAAATCGGGTTTCTCAATTTCAAGCGTTGTTCGATGAAATAAGGACGCATGTCGAAAATGCCTTCCACTTTTTTAGCGATTTCCCCATCCGTTAAACTTACTTTAGAAGTCCCGTAAGTATTGATGTAGATACCCATTGGTTTCGCTACACCGATAGCGTAGGAAACCTGAACTAAAATCTCGTCAGCGATTCCGGCAGCCACAAGGTTTTTGGCGATGTGACGCGTAGCATAAGCTGCAGAACGGTCTACTTTAGAAGGATCTTTTCCAGAGAAAGCTCCACCACCGTGAGCACCTTTTCCTCCGTAAGTGTCAACGATAATTTTTCGCCCTGTCAATCCTGTATCTCCGTGAGGTCCGCCAATAACGAATTTTCCGGTAGGGTTAATGTGGTACTGAATTTTGTCGTTAAATAGATGTGCGTATTGCGGGTATTTTGCAATGATTCTTGGAATTAAAATCTCGATAATATCTTTCTTGATTTTTGCCAACATCACTTCTTCAGTATCGAAATCATCGTGTTGAGTTGAGATTACGATTGCATCAATACGAACCGGTTTGTTATTGTTGTCGTATTCTAAAGTTACTTGAGATTTTGCATCAGGACGCAAATACTTGATTGCAGAATTTTCTCTTCTCAATTCGGCAAGTTCCTGTAATAATTTGTGAGATAAATCCAAAGCCAACGGCATGTAATCAGTCGTTTCGTTGGTTGCATAACCAAACATCATTCCCTGGTCACCGGCACCTTGGTCTTCTTTGCTGGCACGGTCAACTCCCTGGTTAATGTCTTGGGATTGTTCGTGAATCGCAGACAAAACGCCACATGAGTTAGCTTCAAACATGTATTCGCTTTTTGTGTATCCGATTTTACGGATTACATCACGCGCAATTTGCTGAACATCCAAATAAGTTTGTGATTTTACTTCTCCGGCAAGAATAACCTGTCCTGTAGTAACTAAAGTTTCACAGGCGACTTTAGAATCGGCGTCAAAGGCCAAGAAATTATCGATTAATGCATCTGAAATCTGGTCCGCAACTTTGTCCGGATGTCCTTCACTCACTGATTCTGACGTAAATAAATAAGCCATAATTAAATTGTTTTAAAATTTAAGTGAGGAAAAATAATTGCAGGGATTGCCTAAAGGAGTAGTGGTTACTGCTTTAGCATTTTTTATTGAGGTTGCAATCAGTTCAAATTTTTCCTCTTGTTTCGGATGCAAATGTATGAAAGAAATTTGATATCTAATCGAAATTTGTTATTTTTTTAATTTTTACGAATTCGCAATAAAAATGCAATTGAAAGCCGTTTGGATGTGTTTCTGTAATTTAAAATGTTAAAATTTACTTTTTTATTTTGTCAATTCAAAATTTGTTATCAATTTTGCATCACAAATAAGAAGAAAAAGAAATGAAATCAATTAAACGATATAATATGCATACTTGCAAGTGGAAATTTTCCGCAGAGGTAGCTATTGTTTAAATTGAAAGTAAAAATTTAAGATATAGAATATAGCCTCTGCAAAATAGCAGAGGCTTTTTTTTTTGAATCTATTACAACGTAAAAAATACAACAAAAGATAATAATATGAAAACGACAACCATCAATAATAAGTTTATGAAACGAATGAAGTGGGCTTGCAAACACTATCAGTATCATTGTTGTTACCGACACCGGACGAGTTAATCTCAAGTTATAGTTCAAACTGTATAAGTCCTTTCGGTAACAAAACCGGAGGGACTTTTTTATTTTTTCCGAAAAAAATATTGTTTGCCCAAGGTCGTCAAGAACGCCCTTCAATCGGAAGAAAATTTGTTAATGGGCGTTTCAAATTAAATTCAATCAATAAAAAATCAATATCATGACA
The DNA here is from genome assembly GCF_035456225.1 of Flavobacterium sp. Classification (GTDB taxonomy): domain Bacteria; phylum Bacteroidota; class Bacteroidia; order Flavobacteriales; family Flavobacteriaceae; genus Flavobacterium. The sequence continues at coordinate 1,908 of NZ_DATIDM010000210.1, forward strand.
GCTTTAAAAAATAAAATAAGAAGAATACAATCGATAGTATCATCAATAGAAAACGCACCAAATGTTTTGTTGGAAAACCAATTCAAAGGAGTGTCTGAAGAATTGGTAACCGATTCAGAATTGTTAATCGTTCAGATTAATGAAGAGGAAAACGAATTCCTGTTCATCTAAATAAATTCAATCATAAAAAAATAATTATCATGACAGTTTTAAAAGATCAAATAAAAAGAATTGAGTCAATCGTATCGACAATAGAAAATGCTCCAAGTGCTTTGTTGGGAAGTTTATTCACTGTGGTAAGTGAAGCATTGCTTGCTAATTCTGAATTGTTAATCCTTCAAATCAACGCAGAGGAAAACGAATTCCTGTTTATCTAATGTTTAAGTAATAAATCAGAAGGTATGAGCAATAGAATTGTAACCATAAGTGGCGTTTCTTCAGAAGACAACCATTTTTTGGTAAAAACAAATGATTTCAATGTGGTTATCAGTAATTCTGTTTCCGGGGAATCCGGCGAAGGGCCAAGTCCAACCGATTTCTTGTTGGCTGGTTTTGCAGGGAGTATCAATGCGGTAGGATTGATTGTGGCAAAGGAGCTGGGTATTGAATTGCTATCACTCGAAGTGGAAATTGTGGGCGAACTTGTAACTAAAAAAGTTGAAGGAAAGCAAACACGTTCAAGAGCTGGTTTCAGAAAAATTGAAGTAGTTGTTAAGCCTGTTTCGAATGCGCCGCTTGTATTATTAAAAGAGTGGATTGATACTGTGAAAGAAAGATGTCCGTTGCGTGATAATCTCATTAATACCACACCAGTCGTGCTGACTTTATTAAAGGAATATAATAAGCACAATGCTGCTTAATTAAAAATTGTTTGTTTGTTTTTAAACTGCCTCCCCAATATGATTTTGAGGGAGGCGGTTTTGTTTTTGTTTGTTAAGTGGGATTTTTAATAACCGAAAAAACATCTATAACAACACTTAAAA
>NZ_DATIDM010000211.1:0-4758 GCF_035456225.1 Flavobacterium sp.
AAGCCAGCCATAAACATGAGGCAACATCACTCTTTGTATTTTCCCTGCTTTATGGGTACATAGGGTTTAATATATTGTTTTTTAAGATCATGGATCTGGTGAATATGGATTCGTTTTTTGAATTCCTGATTTTCCTTTCCCCGTTTTATGTAATTGCATCCATCATCTTATTTATTCAAGTCGTACGTAAATTTAACAAAGAGAAACATGCTGGCATACAATAAGGAAATCCTTGAAAATGAAGCCTTGGCGGCACAGGCCAAAGAATTGTATCGGATGAAGTTTATCCCGAAAACGCAATTACAGGACATCATTTCCCAACTAACGTTATTTCATTCCAGCAGTAACCTCTTGGTTCGCGTTGGTTTTTTTCTGTTGGGCTGTTTACTTTTATCAGCTATTACCGGTTTTTTGGCGTTGGTCTTTGGGTCTTCGATTGGCAGTAATTTTGAATATCTGATTTTTGTTTACGGAATAATTGGCGTAATCGGAGCCGAATTTTTGGCTAAAGCCGGCTATTTCAACCATGGTTTGGATGATGCTTTTGTTCTTTCGATACCGTTGTTTTTCTGTATCGCTGTTGGAGTTACTTTCGAATCCATGTCGCTGGTTTTTGCCCTTATGATGTTTTTAGGTTTTACTTGTACTATTCGATATGTACACACACTTTCCGTGTTGGTAGGTGGCGTCGGTATGGTCGGATTTGTTTTTGATTTGATTGTTAACCATGATTTGATGGATAAATTATTCTTGCCTTTTGTCGGTTTTTTGCTGGCTTGCGGGATTTATGGTGTTAGCAAGAAGATGCAGGGCAATCCGAAATTTTATCTGCACAGAAACGGTGTCTCGGCTACCAAGGTTTTTGCCTTGTTGTTGGCTTATTTTTCCGTTAATTATTTGGTGGTTCGGGAACTTTCGCAAGATTTGATGAATATTGTGGTAACCCCGCAAAATGACATTCCGTTGGCTTTTCTGTTTTACGGATTGACATTTGCTGTTCCATTGACCTATATCGGTTATGCACTGAAAACTAAAGATCGGTTGATGCTGTTGCTCGGGTTGTTTGTTTTTGGTTTTTCGATTTTCACTATTCGATATTATTACCAACTGATGCCTTTGGAGCAGGCTTTGATATTGGGTGGCACTTTGCTTTTTGGAGGAGCCTTTCTGGCAATCAGAAAGCTGAAAGACCGTGAGGAGGGATTGACCTTCAAGCCAGACAGAGAATCAGACAACAGTTTCGTTTTAAATGCCCAGGCGCTTGTGATCAATTCGCATATGCAAGCCAAAGTTGCGGTTTCAGAAAGCAAGATGCCGTTTGGTGGAGGAGGTTTCAGCGGTGGGGGAGCAGGAGGAGAATATTGATATTTTATCATTTATTTATATCAATTTCAAATAACAAGATGTAAATTTGCAGAAATTAGTAGTAGTAAAATGTTTGATGTTCAAAAAGTAAGAGCTCAATTCCCGATATTGTCCCAAAGCGTAAACGGAAAACCACTTGTTTATTTTGATAACGGCGCCACAGCCCAGAAACCCCAAGTAGTTATCGATGCGATTGCCCAATATTACAGCGAGATCAATGCCAACATCCATCGCGGGGTACATACGCTTAGTCAGCTCGCAACGGACGCTTATGAAGTTTCCAGAAATACGATCCAGAAACACCTGAACGCGAAGCACAATCACGAAATCATCTTTACATCAGGTACGACCCAAGGGATCAATCTGGTGGCAAACGGTTTTGCCAAATTCGTAAAGGAAGGCGATGAGGTAATGGTTTCGGCTTTAGAACACCACAGCAACATCGTTCCGTGGCAGTTTTTGTGCGAGAGAACCGGAGCGAAACTAGTGGTAATCCCGATGAACGACAAAGGCGAACTGATTCTTTCCGAATTCGACAAATTACTGTCAGAAAAAACGAAAATCGTTGCGGTGAATCATATTTCCAATGCGTTGGGAACCGTGAACCCGATTAAATACATTATTGATAAAGCACATGCTGTTGGTGCCGCGGTTTTAATTGACGGAGCTCAAGCCACGCCACATTTACGCCCGGACGTACAGGAGTTGAATTGCGATTTCTACGTATTTTCGGGTCACAAAGTTTGCGGACCAACCGGGGTAGGGATTTTGTACGGAAAAGAAAGCTGGTTAAATCAATTGCCGCCTTATCAGGGTGGTGGGGAAATGATCAAAGAAGTTACCTTCGAAAAAACCACTTATGCCGACTTACCACATAAATTCGAAGCCGGGACACCAAACATCGAAGCGGGTATCGTTTTAGGAACTGCAATCGACTATCTTAACAGTATCGGTTTCGACACTATCGCGAAATATGAAAAGGAATTGCTGGATTATGGTACAAAACGACTGTTGGAGATTGAAGGTCTGAGAATTTATGGAACGAGTGAAAACAAAGCTTCCGTGATTTCGTTCAACATCGAAGGAATCCATCCGTACGACATTGGCACGATTGTAGATAAGTTAGGAATAGCGGTTCGAACCGGTCATCATTGTACACAGCCTATCATGAATTTCTTCGGTATTCCGGGAACCATACGAGCGAGTTTTGCGTTCTACAATACCAAGGAGGAAATCGATATCTTTGTGGAAGCCGTTAAAAAAGCACAGCGAATGTTATCTTAAAACCCTGAAATTATGAAACGAATTATTCTTTTAGTAGCCGTGACACTGACTTTTGCAAGTTGTAATTGTCAAAAAAAGGCCGTTGAACAAACAAACGTGAGCGAAACGAATGTAACGGATCAGCAAAAAGTGATGCCGGCAATGGAATATGAAGCCAATTCAAGAGGTTTTTTCCTTTTCGTGAGGGTGGAGAATCATAATTTGTACATCTCAAGAAACAGGGATGCTAAAAAACTGCTTGAGGCTACACCGATAAGTGATGCCGACTGGAAAGAGTTAGAAACACTGGCAAAGACAGTAAATCTGGAAAAAGTGAAGGACATGAAAGGGCCAACGGAAAAACGTTTTTATGACGGGGCGGCACATGCAAATATTACCTTCCAGGTGGATAGAAACCGATACGAAACCAATGGCTTTGATCATGGAGATCCGCCGGTTGAAATAGAAAAATTAGTGAATAAAATTCTTGCCTTGGCCGAAAACACCAAATAAAATGACAATTAAGGAAATACAAAATGAAATTATTGATGAGTTCTCCATGTTTGACGACTGGGATGAACGTTTTCAATATGTCATTGATTTAGGAAAAGATCTTCCGTTGATTGAGGAACAATTCAAGACGGATGAGAATACCATCAAAGGCTGCCAATCCAAGGTGTGGGTTCATGCCGAAGAGAAAAACGGGAATATCGTATTTACGGCTGACAGCGATGCCATCATCACCAAAGGAATCATCGCAATTTTGGTAAGAGCCTTTTCGAATCAGTCGCCCAAAGCCATTTTGGAGGCCGATACGGATTTTATCGATGAAATTGGATTGAAAGAACATTTGTCGCCCACACGTGCCAACGGATTGGTGTCGATGATTAAACAAATAAAAATGTACGCCTTGGCTTTTCAGGCAAGGAATTAATTAAATAGAGGAGGTTGCCTGGCAAACTCGCAATGACATAAACAATGGAAGAATTTAACGATACCATCAATTTAGGGGAAGACGTTGTAAAAGTATTAAAAGGCATTTACGACCCGGAAATCCCCGTGGATATTTATGAGCTGGGACTGATTTACGACGTAATGATCAATGAAGATAACGAAGTAAAAATCCTGATGACCTTGACTTCACCAAACTGTCCAGTGGCCGAAACATTGCCTATGGAAGTGGAAGAAAAAATCAAATCCATCGACACCGTAAAATCGTGTGAAGTGGAAATTACCTTCGATCCGCCTTGGAGCAAGGATTTAATGAGCGAAGAAGCCAAGTTGGAATTAGGAATGCTTTAATAAGTAAACAGTTTTCAGTTGCAGTGTTCAGTTTTTCTGTACTGCGACTGAATACTGCAACTGAAACTATGGACGAAATTGTAAACAGAGTCGCCAACAGCGCATTGCAGGTTTTTGATCTGGAGGATTATTTTCCGAAGCAGCCGATTGTGGAATTAGATATTTCGCAGTGGCTTTTTGGTGGATTTATTCTGAAGGAAACCGAATTTCGTGACCAACTCAAACAGCATGATTGGACACAATATCAAGACAGCTATGTTGCCTTGTATTGTTCACAGGACGCTATTCTGCCCGCTTGGGCATATGCTTTAGTATCTGTTTTTTTGCAACCACATGCTTTAAAAATTGTAAACGGAACCAAAAAGGAACTTCTGTTGGCGTTATATCATGAGAAACTGGGTGCTTTGGATTATGCGCCGTTTCATGACAAACCAGTAATTCTCAAAGGATGTTCCAATAAACCGGTTCCGCAGGAAGTATACGTATTGGCGGTCCAAAAATTAATGCCGTTTGCAAAAAGCATCATGTTTGGTGAGGCTTGTTCTTCCGTTCCGCTTTATAAAAAGAAATAACCCGTTAAGCAACAGCGTTTTTTTTCTTATTTTCTGACAGATTTTTGCTAATTTAGTAATAGCAAAAAGTACTGATTATGAAAAAAAGTATTACACTTTTGTTATGTTTTATCGGATTAATGAGCGGTTATGCCCAGGAGGTCGTCCAGGATACCACAAAACACTGGGTAACCAAAGGGAATGCCTCCTTGCTTTTCAATCAGTCGAGTTTTGACAATTGGGTTTCCGGCGGTGAGAACAGCTTTGCGGGAAATCT
>NZ_DATIDM010000212.1:0-3014 GCF_035456225.1 Flavobacterium sp.
GCTTTACTGATGCTGTTTTTCATATGTTTCCCATTACAGGCTTTTAATCGTTATCCGATAAAAATCTTCTCAAAAAAACAGCTATTCATTTCACCGGAATCAAATCTTACAAACAGCAGGAACAAAATTATAAGTACTTTCAATTTAGATTCTGATATAAAAAAAACAAGAGTTTCAAATACGCCTCTTCTGATTGCCACAGTATCTCAAACAGAAAAAAATTTTGATGTTGCCCCGAATGAAGTCACTTTAAACAATAAAAAGCCTTTCATTTGGGGCAATATCATTTTTCTACTGTTGGTAATTACTCCTATTGTGTTCTACCATCGGTCAACCGTAAAAAATCTTACACAATCAAAAAAAGAAACAGAAAATAAAAATGAGAGCCTAACCATTGCCAATAAAGAACTCTATCGTTTTGTATACAGTGCCTCTCATGATCTGCGCTCCCCGCTTAATTCCGTAAAAGGGTTAGTTGAAATTGCACAGGAAGAAGAGAACATTCACCAAATAAAAGACTACCTAAATTTAATGCATGAAAGTCTCACCCGGCAAGACCGATTTATTGGCGACATTATTGATTATTCCAGAAATAAACGAAACCTGAAATGTGTAGAAAGTGTAAGTCTGAATAAATTGGCAGACGAGATTATTGCCCAACATCAGTATATGCAAAAAGCACATGCAATTACTTTTAAAAAAGACATTTCAGTTGATGAAATAATCATCGATAACTTACGATTGAGAATCATCCTGAATAACCTTTTTTCAAATGCAATCAAATATTCCGATGACAGTAAAGAAAACAAACAAATTACAATCAAAACCTATGAAAATAATTCATCTTATGTGATTGAAATTGATGATAATGGTATCGGGATTGACGAAGAAAATCTTGGGAAAATTTTTGACATGTTTTTTGTCGCAAATGATAAAACGGGATCCGGACTCGGGCTTTACATTGTTAAAGAAGCCGCTGAATGTCTTGACGGAAATATTGAGGTAAGCTCGAAAAAGGGTATCGGCACAACTTTTACGCTGACTCTTCCCAAACTGATTTAATTTTCCGATAAAATCATTTAGTTTTTTTTGTTTAATACTGAATAGTTACCCCGGCACCCCACTTCATATCACTATCATAATGAGTTGATAAAGACCAATATTTTGTGAGAATGTATTTCGCGCCCACAGTCCATTCTTTATCTGTGTTCCACATTCCTCGAAGTCGCAGTCTTTCCGTTACGGGAATATCGTCCCTTGAAAAACCAAACCTGATTTTTCCATCAGAATCCACTCGGGCATCGGCAACAACAAACCAAGGCATAGTATATTGCACTCCCATTGAAATCACACTTCGCTGATCTTTAGTATTGGTTTGATTAAATATATTTGTTTCCGTTTCTCCGCCAGGGCGATAGCGAAAATCCCAACCTATATAAGGCATCCAAAATTGGTTTTTACCTAAAAGCCTGCCAAATCGAAGTTCGTTTTCATAACCATATTCTTTTTTAAAGCCCACATGCCATTCAGTTTGCAGCATCCATCTTGTGTTTGAATAACGGATTTCACCATCGCTGCTGTTACTTTCCAAACCGATTTCGGCACCCAGATAAAAACGACGGTCATCAGCATAAACTTTACGTAAGGCTTTTTTAGGGTCACCCAATTCGGGATTAGGCGGTGAGTTTTCATAACTGAAAATTTTTCCCATCCCCGACATCATGTGATACAAAATATGACAATGAAAATACCAGTCGCCGTAATTTTCCGAAGCGTGAAACTCAATCACGTTGGTTTCCATCGGCATGATATCTATAACATTTTTCAGCGGCGAATAATCGCCTTTTTCATTAACGATTCGGAAGAAATGCCCGTGCAGGTGCATCGGATGGCGCATCATCGAGTTGTTTTTCAGAATAATCCTGACGTTTTCACCTTTACGGATTAGAATTTTATCGGTTTCGGATATTGTTTTATTATCCATTGTCCAGACGTAGCGATTCATGTTTCCGGTTAATTCGAAGGTAAATTCATGAAAAGGAACATCTGGTAACTTCGATTTAGCAACCGACTCCAGCATATTGTAATTCAGCGTCACCTTATTTTCCACTATTGTTTCGGTATGATTGTGATGGTTTTCTTCTGTATTTTCACCCATTTCCTCCGAATAACTTCCTGTGATTTCAGGATACATTACAGCGTTCATATCCATTTGCTGAAGACTCATATTCATGCCCATATCGTTCATTTTTCCGCTTGTGGTCATCATCTCATTCATCATTTTCATCCCTTCGAAATACTTCAATCGCTCCATCGGTTTCATTGATTTTTTGGGCCCTTCCCCCAACCAAAGCGATGCGGATCCGGTTCGGTCTTCCGAAGTAGCTAAAAACTCGTAACTCCCTTTTTCAGGGATTGTAACGATAATATCATAGGATTCAGAAACACCAACAATCAGTCGGTCAACAGATATAGGTTTTACATCGGATCCGTCACTGGCAACCACTTTCATCTTTCCGCCTGAAAACTGCAGCCAGAAATAGGTGGAAGCACTTCCGTTAATCACGCGTAATCTAATTTCCTCCCCAGGCTTTAAATCGGAAACGGATTCCGACAAACGCCCATTGATGAGAAACTTTTCATAATACACATCACTTACGTCCATGGCCATCATGCGCTTCCATTCGTTTTCCAGTTTAGTGGAAAAATGACCTTCTTTAATGGCCTGAACATAATTTTGGGTTGCTCCTTTTTTTATGGCATACCAATCGGTCGCCTGATGTAGGGAACGCTCAATCTGATGAGGATTCTCATCACTCCAATCAGTGAGCAATACTACTTTTTCTTTTACTTTGGAAGGTTCTTTTTTGTGGATGATAAAAGCGCCGTACATACCGATCTGCTCCTGCAACATCGTATGTGAATGATACCAATAAGTTCCGCTTTGAACGATGGGAAAACGATAAATTGCTTCGGAGTGAGGTTTAACAGGAGCTGTGGTTAAATACGGAACT
>NZ_DATIDM010000213.1:0-9118 GCF_035456225.1 Flavobacterium sp.
AAGCGATAATGTAAGTGGTAACAAAAATAATCAGCAAAGCACCCACTGTTGCCACAATGAAGACATTCATCAGGGTCAGCCGAAGCGAAAAAATTTCTGCGAAAGTATCTTCGTTCAGTATCACCAACCGGTTCTTACTAAAAAGTCTTTTCTTGATTAATTGTCGTTTCAGTCTTTTTGCAGACATACATAGCGGTTTGATTCACAAATATAAAAATATCACTTTGTATTACCCCAAGTTTGAATAATCCTTTTCATAAATTTGGTTAAAGAAAACCTAAATTTCAGCTAGTTTCTTTAAAAACAGTAATCTGGTTGTTTGTCAATTGGTTTTTATGTCTACCTTTGTCACCTAGTTTTGAATTAAAGTATCAAAAACATAATTATTTAAGAATCATGGGAAAATTAGGGGCAACCGAAATAATTTTAATCGTTGTAGTGATTGTTCTGCTTTTTGGAGGTAAAAAAATTCCGGAATTAATGAAAGGGTTAGGAAGCGGAATCAATGAATTCAAAAAAGCATCCAAAGGAGAAGATCAGGCTCCGACAGCTAAAAAAGAAGACGAAGAAAACAAATAATAGTTTTTTCTATATCAAATAAAAATCCCAAATACCATTACGGCATTTGGGATTCTTTTTTTTACAATATCATCGTCAGTTGAATTCGTTTTCGGTCCTCATCCACTTCGGTTACTTTCACCTGGACGTGCTGGTGCAGTTTCACCACTTCATTTACATCGGAAACGAAACCTTCCTTGAGTTGGGAAATGTGTACCAAGCCACTTTCCTTGATGCCCACATCCACGAAACAGCCAAAATTGGTAATGTTGTTCACAATGCCCGGCAAGACCATTCCGGTGCGTAAGTCTTTTATTGTTTTTACGTTCGGGTCGAATTCAAAAACCTTCGCCGCTTTTCTCGGGTCCAGCCCCGGTTTTTCCAATTCCTTCAGAATATCTTTCAATCCCAAAATCCCGATATCATCTGTGATATAATTTTCTGGTTTGATTGATGCGATTTTTTCTTTGTTCGCAATCAGTTCGCCTACTTTTATACCCAAATCTTTAGCCATTTTTTCCACAATGCCATAGGCTTCCGGGTGCACTGCCGAATTGTCCAACGGGTTTTTTCCTTCTTTGATTCGGATAAAAGCCGCCGCCTGCTGAAACGCTTTTTCACCCAAACGAGGTACTTTTTTCAGTTGCTTTCGGTCTTCGAACGGACCATTTTCACTTCGGAAAGCAACAATGTTCTCGGCCATTTTTTCCCCGATGCCCGAAACGTAACTCAACAACGATTTACTGGCCGTGTTAATATTGATTCCAACCGAGTTCACACAACGGATTACGGTACTGTCTAATTCTTCTTTCAGTTTGGACTGATCCACATCATGCTGGTACTGACCAACGCCGATGGATTTCGGGTCGATTTTCACCAGTTCGGCCAATGGATCCGACAAACGTCTTCCGATGGAAACCGCACCACGAACGGTTACATCATAACTCGGGAATTCCTCTCTTGCGATTTTCGATGCCGAATACACCGACGCTCCTGCTTCGGAAACCACAAAAACCTGAACCGGTTTATCAAAGGCGATTTTCTTGATGAAGAATTCTGTTTCGCGGGAGGCAGTTCCGTTTCCGATAGAGATGGCTTCAACGTTATAAGCATTCACCATCGAACGGATTTTCTTCATCGCCATGGCCGTTTCGTTTTGAGGCGCATGCGGGAAAATGGTTTCGTTGTACAATAAATCGCCTTTCTCATCCAGGCAAACCACTTTACAACCGGTTCGAAATCCCGGATCGATAGCCAGAATTCGCTTTTCGCCCAGTGGCGATGCTAACAGGAGCTGACTCAAATTCGCCGCAAAAACCTGAATGGAATTCACATCCGCTTTGGCTTTGGCTTCCTGTAGTGTTTCATTTGAAATCGCCGGTTCCAGCAAACGCTTGTAACTGTCCTTAATTGCCAGTTTGAGTTGTGCCGTAGTTTGCTCCGCCAGTTCGTCGTTCCTCCTCGGGTCATTATTATTTTTGATGATGTTATCCTCGATAAAACCAAGCGCTTCTTCTTTTTCCACTTCCACGGAAAGCTTGATGAAACCTTCATTTTCGGCACGAAGCATCGCTAACAAGCGGTGTGCGGGCGCTTTTGAAACCGCTTCGCTCCAATCGAAATACTGTTCGAATTTCTTGGCGCCTTCCTCCTCTTTTTTGGCTTTTACCACTTTTGTACTGATAGTGGCTTTGCGTTGAAACATGCGACGAAGGTTTTTACGGATGAAAATGTTTTCGTTGATCCACTCGGCAATGATATCACGGGCACCTTGTAACGCTTCGTCTTCATTGGCCACTTTATCATTCAGGTATTTCGAGGCAATGTATTCGATATCATCCGAATTTTGTGCCATGATGATTTTTGCCAAAGGTTCCAATCCGTTTTCACGCGCGGCATCGGCTTTGGTTTTCTTTTTCTTTTTATAAGGCAGATAGAAATCTTCCAACTCCTGCAAGTCGAAGCTGTTTTCGATTTTTTGTTTCAATTCCGGTGAAAGCGCATTTTGTTCTTCTATCGATTTTAAAATGCTTTCCTTGCGCTTTACGATTTCGGAAAATTGTTTGCTGTACTTGGCAATCGCTTCAATCTGAACCTCATCGAGATTTCCGGTTTTGTCTTTTCGGTAGCGTGCGATAAACGGAATGGTGCAATCTTCGGCCAATAATTGAAGCGTAGCCTCTATGTTTTTGGAAGCCGTCGGAACAAACTTCAGGATGTATTCTGTTAATGTCATTTTCTTTTGAAATAAGAATGCTAAAATAACATCTTTTGGAATTAATTTTAGCATTCCCTCTTCTTTATCTTTTCTTGTACAGATAATCCGAATCTTTTACCGCTCGCCGATATTACAACTCTGTTTCAAGGCTTTTTCTCTGATTTTTCTTAACTTTATAAGTATCTGATTTACAGCAATAAACAATACAAAACCTACTAACTATAAAAACCTAATATTAAGTAAAGACTTTAAGATATGAAAACCTCTACTCTTAAAATTTTTCCATTATTGGCACTAATAGGATTACTGCTTTCTTTTGAAGCCTTTGGTTCGTTTGAAATTCCGGTCGGCTGGTACAAAACCGGGACGAAATCGGAAAGTTATGACATGGGAATCGATAAAGGATCCGGGATGGACGGAAAAAATGCGGCCACCATCAAATCCATAGACAAAACAATCGACGGCTACGGAACACTGATGCAAAGTTTTAAACCGGATAAATTCATGGGACAGAGAGTCCGCCTATCGGGTTATATTAAAACTACCGAAGTCGATGGAAGAGCCGGTTTCTGGTTTAAAGTAGAACAGGCCAATTCGCAAAACTTCATCTCGTTTGACAATATGCGTGGACGTGCCGTGGGCGGTACCAGCGACTGGACAAAATATGACCTTGTTTTGGATGTTCCTTCACACGCTTCAAAAATATCGTATGGCGCCTATTTGAGAGGAACCGGACAGATGTGGTTTGACAATTTGTCTTTTCAAGTCGTTGATCCTTCAACACCAATAACAGGTAAAAAACCGCAAAAACTGCAAGTGATTAACGAACCTGCCAATCTCGATTTCGAAAATTAAATACTATATTCTCGTACACTTGCACAAAGAACTATTCTAATAAATACAAATCTCAAAAAATTTTTACCGCAAGGAGACTTGGCCAATTTGTTCATTTATTGAATTGGCCATAGTATCTTTGCGTTAAAGTCGTATTGAATGCCTACTCTTTTCATTTATTTATCAGCAATTAACGGATTCGTTTTTCTGTTGTACGGAATTGACAAATGGTTAGCGATAAACCAGAAATCCAGAGTTCCCGAAAGATTCCTGTTACTCTTTGCCTTAATTGGTGGCAGTATTGGTGCCTTGCTCGGGATGCTGCTTTTCCGACATAAAATCTCGAAGTTTTCTTTTTTATGGAAATTTTTCGGAATCCTTATCCTTCAGGTTGTATCCGTTTACTACTTTCTCATGGTCAGATAAGAATCACTGGTCACCTCCATGCGTGTGGTAATTCCGCTTGATGAAATTCAGTGCTGCTTCCACAATATCAACCATCGAGGTCGCATTTTTGAAACTTTTGTCAAAAGTCACTTCATAGGTTTCTTGCTTCAACCGCTCTAAATTAATAGTGGGCGACAATTCACTTGCTTTCATCGCTTGTAATAATTCACTCAAACGTTCCTCGAAACCTGCAATTCTTCTGACCAGAATGGAACGCTCCTCGTTTTGATATTGTTCGATGGAATTTTTCATGAGTTTCTCTTTTACCAGTTGGGTAAAGCGAAAATTCTCCTTGAAAAGGTGCGGTTTGTAAAGTCTGAAATTGCCTTCATAGCATTGCTGATCAAAATCAATCGCCCTGATTTTATAAACAATATGGTCGTAGTCGTAAATGGGAATAACGACAAAATTATACGATCGCATGTCTCCCAAAAGACCAATCATGCAACGTTCATTGAATTTTACAAATTCCTTGGCAATTTGGGCTTTTTCGTTTTCGGTACATTTATCCAGATGATGCTTCAAAAAGACATCACCGGGAATTCCCACAATGTGTTCCTCAATCAGCGTTTCTTTATGAACCAGAAAGTTAATACTGTTTGGTGACATGATGTGTTCCAGTTCCAGTCCGAAGATTCGGGAAGCATCCGCAATTTTCACGTAAAAATGCGTGTAATTGTCGTTGAGGAGATTTCGGATTTTAACCCGAAAAGGCTTGGAATTTCCAAAGGTGCAGAAATCGATATAATCGACCGTCAGATTAATAATATTTCGCTCATCTCCATCGGAATGCAGCAGCGTATATATTTTCTTCAGACTTAAATCGATTTCTTTTTTCTCAAGCTCATTGTAGTAAACTCGCACCCACAAGGTGTCTTCATTGTTGTTATCATATACAACAACACTTCCCTGAAAACGCCGCAGATCATCGTAAAAGACATTCGTTTTCGCCACGCGTCTGTACTTTTCCAGATACGCATAAAGCTGCTCATTTATGGGATAGTATTGTTTTTTTAATAGCGGAGCGTTACTACTCATAACCGTGTTTTATATTCAGTTGTGTTGCGGTTGCTGCGAGTGCAACAACCGCATATTAAATTATTTAATCTGCATTACACAGTCATCCTGCTCAATCATCATATTCTGTTTCAGTATGATTTTCGACACGGTTCCGTTTTTAGGTGCACAGATGGTGGTTTCCATTTTCATGGCTTCAATCACAAACAATGGATGGTCTTTTTCCACTTGTTCATTTTCGTTCACCAATATTTTCACGAGTCGGCCTTGCAACGGCGCTCCGATGTCATCGGCTCCCGAAACTTTGGCATTGGTCTCCTTGGTAGATTTAACCGAATTGTCTTTGATTACGATATTTCGGGTCTGTCCGTTAATCCTGAAATAAACCTCTCTGAAACCTTCTTCATTGGGTTCGCTCATATAACGGAAATTGATCATCATGTTTTTCCCCAAATCGAGATTGATAATCAGCTCTTCATTGGTTTTCAGCGGATAATAAAAATACGGCGTCGGAAGTTTTTCTACCTTGCCGAAATACTTTCTGAATTTGTAAAAATCCTCGAAAACTTTAGGGAACATAATGTAAGACAATAAATCCTCCATCGTGAGTTTATCGTCGAATTTCTGATGAAACAGTTGCAGTTCCAAATCGAAATCAATCGGTTTTATGTGAGCATTAGGTTTTTCAGTGTATGGGATTTCTTTTTTCAGAATTATTTCCTGAAGTTTTTTGGGAAATCCTCCATAGGGCTGACCTAAATCACCCCTGAACAACTGCTTCACCGATTCCGGAAAAGCAAGTGTATCGCCTCTCTCCATCACATCGGCTGCTGTTAAATTATTTGATGTCATAAACAACGCCATGTCGCCCACCACTTTTGAAGATGGAGTCACTTTAACGATATCGCCAAACATCTCGTTCACCACGACATAGTTTTGTTTGATGGTTTCAAATTTGTCCAACAATCCCAACGACTGTGCCTGCGGTAGTAAATTGGAATATTGTCCGCCCGGAATTTCGTGATCGTAAACCTCTGCTGTTCCGGCTTTAAGTTCGCTTTCGAACGGATAGTAATATTCGCGTACCACTTCAAAATAATTGGAATATTCGTTCAACTTTTTAAGGTCAATCGGGTTTTCTCTCTCTGTCCCATGCAAAACGGCTACCAATGAATTGAAATTGGGCTGTGAAGTCAGACCGCTCATGGAAGCTAGGGCAACATCCACTACATCAACGCCGGCTTCAATAGCTTTCACATAGGTTGTGGATTGTACCGATGACGTGTCATGCGTATGCAGGTGAATCGGAATCGAAATGTTTTTTTTCAGTTCCTTGATTAAAATTTCGGCCGCATAGGGTTTCAGCAGTCCTGCCATATCCTTTATTGCCAACATATGCGCTCCGGCTGCTTCGAGTTGTTTAGCCAAATCGATATAATACTGAAGATTGAATTTTTGCCTTTCCGGATTCATGAAATCTCCGGTATAACAAATGCAGGCTTCGGCAATCGAATTGGTCTTTTCACGAACCATTTTTATGCTGTGAGTCATGCCTTCAATCCAGTTCAGCGAATCGAAAATTCGGAAGACGTCAATTCCGTTTTCGGCGCTTTTGATGATGAACTGTTCCAATACGTTATCGGGATAAGCCGCATAACCAACCGCGTTACTTCCCCTGATAAGCATCTGCAGTAAGATATTCGGAACCGATTTGCGAATCAAACGCAAGCGCTCCCACGGATCTTCGTGCAAAAAGCGCATGGTCACGTCAAAAGTGGCACCTCCCCAGACTTCCATCGAAAACAATTGGGGGAAATTTTTGGCAATGCCTTCTGTAACTTTCAGCATGTCGTAATTACGCAAGCGGGTAGCAAACAATGACTGATGGGCATCGCGTAAAGTGGTATCGGTAAAGAATATTTTCTTCTCGTTTTTAATATAATCGATAAAAGCTTCCCTTCCCATTTCGGTAAGCAGATTCTTGGTTCCTTTCGGATAATCCGTATTGGGTACTTCGGGTATGACAGGCGTTCGGAAAACCCTATCGGCATCGAATTCCTTTACATCCGGGTGGCCGTTCACTTTCAGTTCAGCAAGGTATTTGAGCATTTTTGTGCCCCTATCGTTAAAATACTCCGGATCCGGAATCGTAAGCTGAGGGTTGTCCTGAATGAAATTCACCGTAGCTTTTCCATCACGGAACACGGTATCGGACAATACATTCAGCAGGAAAGGCATATTGGTTTTCACGCCGCGGATTCTGAACTCTTCCAATGTCCTTCTCAAACGGTCGGAAGCGCCTTTTAGGGTTCTGCCGCTGGAGGAAACTTTCACCAGCATCGAGTCGAAAAACGGGGAAACCGTTACCCCGGAATAGCAATTTCCTTCATCCAGACGAATCCCGTAACCTCCGGCGTTTCGGTAGGCTATTATGGTTCCGTAGTCCGGTTTGAACTCGTGCTCTATATCTTCGGTGGTAATACGGCATTGAATAGCCCAACCGTTGCACTGAATATCTTCCTGATTGTGAATGAAAATCTGACGGTGCGTAAGTGGATATCCGGCGGCAATAATAATTTGCGAACGCACGATGTCGATACCGGTAATTTCTTCGGTAATGGTATGCTCGACCTGTATTCTTGGATTTACCTCAATGAAATACACATTTTCATCCTTATCCACCAAAAATTCAACGGTTCCGGCATTGTTATAGTTTACGTATTTGGCAATTTTTAAAGCGTAGTCGTACAGTTTTTGCTTTGTCTCGTCTTTAAGGATGGAAGGGGCTATTTCGATTACCTTCTGAAAACGACGCTGCACGGAACAGTCACGTTCGTACAGGTGAACGATATTTCCGAAATTATCGCCCAAAATCTGTACCTCAACATGTTTCGGGTTATCGATGAATTTTTCCAGGAAGACGGTATCATCTCCAAATGCTTTCAGGGCTTCGCTTTTTGCATTATTAAAGGCGGTTTGCATTTCTTCCGCATTACGCACCACACGCATTCCCCTGCCTCCGCCACCTGCAGCGGCTTTCATCATTACAGGATAGCTTATCCTTTCCGCTTCGGACAGTGCATCTTCAATCACGTTCAAATCTTTTTTGGAATCGGTAATCACGGGAACTCCGATTTCCATAGCCACTTTTTTGGCAGCCACTTTATCTCCCAATTGCATCATGGCTTCTTTGCGCGGACCAATAAAAATGATGCCTTCTTCTTCGCATCGCCGCACAAAATCCACATTTTCAGATAGAAACCCATACCCGGGATGGATGGCATCCACCTGATTGGCTTTGGCTACTTTTATGATTTCTTCGATATCCAGATAAGGTTTCAGTGGTTCGGATTCATCCCCTATCTGGAAACTCTGATCGGCTTTAAACCGGTGAAGCGAATACCGGTCTTCGTGTGTGAAAACGGCAACAGTGTCTATTTTCAATTCCGATGCTGCTCTGAAAACGCGTATTGCAATTTCCCCTCGGTTAGCCACTAGTATCTTCTTGATTGTAAAATTTTCAGCCATGATTGTAACGCATTTTTAAGTTGATAGTAGCACTGTTTATTACATGTTTCCATAAATTTAAACACTAACAATGAATAAAACGCATATAGTCTGTGAACTGCATGTTTTTTCCACTTAAAGTAAAAAAAGGATGTTCCGATTATCTATACAACGTATGAATACCGAAATTTATTAGTCCTGAACAATACTATCTTTTGGGTCTTCTTTATGGAATTCGGGCTGAATGCTGATGTGGTTAATTCCGAATTTTTCGTAGAGAACGGTTTCTGTTTTTTGCACCACCAGATTGAATTCGCTCACAGTAATATTCTCCGAGCAATCTAAACGGGCTTCCAGGTGTAATTCTTCTTCATTAAGATGCCAGACGTGGATATGATGCAATTTATTGACACTCGGAATTTTATGCACTTCGCGGACAATTTCTTCCACATTAATGTGCTCCGGCGTAAAAAGCATCAGCATTTTGGTGGATTTTTTTAATAAATCGGCACTGACAATAATTAAGTAAATGGCGAT
>NZ_DATIDM010000214.1:0-18490 GCF_035456225.1 Flavobacterium sp.
ATAAACCGAGGAAACAATGGTTACCGATTGACCTAACTGCAAGCTGGCTACTTGATTTTCGGTTACAGTAACGTTTAATTTCAGTTTAGAAACATCAACAATGTCAAACATTTGAGTAGCAGGCATTCCTGTTAATACAGATCCCGGCTCAATGTATCTTTTGTTGATATATCCTTTGATAGGCGCTTTAACTTTCGTATCTCCTACATTGATATTGGCTTGGGTTAAATTGGCCTTGGCGTTGGTTAGATTCAATTTCGCCTGATCCAACTGTTGTTTGGTAACCCCGCCGGTTTTATAGGCGTTTTCGTAGCGTTCGTAGTCAGCTTTAGCATTTTGATACACCGCATTTGCCGTATTGGCATTTACGCTGATAACGTCGGCTCTCATAGTTAAAAGCGGTTGTCCTACGGTTACATAATCTCCTTCATCCACCAAAACTTTGATTACTTTTCCTGATTTTTCAGCGCAGAACGTAAGTTCCTGAATTGGCGAGAAATTACCGTTGGCACTAAAATCCAAGGATACATTTTCGGTTTTTACCGTTGCTGTTTTTACGGCTACGGTTGCATTTTTTTCGGCAACAATATCTGTTTTGGCTTTGTTTTCGGCTTTGTTCTTATTAAGAATGTAGCCTATTAGACCTAATGAGACAATAATTATAGTTATGGTAATAATATTCTTTTTCATGTTGGTTGGTTATTTTATAAGTGTTTTTAGTTCTGCTCTTGATTTGATTAATGCTACCTCGGCTATTTTATAATTTAAAACCGCTCTGTTATAATTATTCTGGGCTTCAAGTGATGCATTTTGAGCGTCTAATAAGTCGGTTAATGATGCTAATCCCTGAAGGTAGTTGTTATTCGTGTTTTTAGTAATCTCCATGGCCAATTGCATGTTTTCCTTTTGATTTGAAATGATCACTAAATTGTTATCAATTTGAGCTTTTGCATTTTTATAATCTAAATCAAGACCAAGTTCGGTGTCTTTAATATCTTCCTGAAGCAATCTTATATCAGCATCGGCTTGTTTTATTCTGGAACGCGTTCCGAAACCTGTAAAGATTGGCACTCTCATGGTTAGCCCGACAGAGGAATAATCAGACCAGTATACATCATCACTAGAATGTGCAAACCATGGCAGTTGAGGTCCCTGTCCTAAATAGTTGTAGTTTGCAAATAAAGACAACGTTGGGTATAGCTGTGCCTTAATAGCTGATTTTTTATAGTTTAATAATTCCTCTTGTTTTTTCAAAAGCAAATATTCCGTTCTGTTATGTGTGTTTGTAGCGTCGGTAAGTATTGCAGGGTTTATTTCATATTCCGATTGCGGGATTATAAACTGCATATCCATTGGCATCCCCATATAGAATTTCAAAGCGTTTTCCTGTAATTCTATTTGATTTTGAACTTGCTGGCGTTCTGCATTAATATTGGAAATTCGTACAATAATTCGGTCTAAATCTATTTTTTTAGCTATACCGTTGTTGTACTGTCCCTGAACAATATTTCTCACCTTTACAGTGTTTGCATACGTACTGTCCAATAGAGCCAGACGCTCGCGTTGAACATACACGGCATAATAACTTGTCGCAACTCTTTCGATTATTTGTTCTTCTGTCAATTCATTGTTGATCTGATAAAACTCACGAGTGGATTTTGCGGCCTGTAATCCGGTAAAAACGGTTAAATCAAAAATGGCCTGGTCTAATCCAATCCCTGCATGTGAAGTCCATTTCTGGCCGAAATTAGCCTGAATTGTGGTGCCCGGAGCATTAAAATTAGAACCATCTATATAGGTGGTCTGTAAAACCGGATTATAAGTCAAGCCTCCATTTGCTGAAATCTGGGGTAGTGCCAGAGAGCGAACTTCCTGGATCTTATATTCGCTCTTTTCTATTTCTAACTTTGATTTCTTGGCATCTGCCTTATTTTCTAACGCATAAAGCAAAGCGTCTTTTAAAGTTAGGGTTTGAACTTGTGCATTGGCAGCTAAACCGATGGAGCACAAAAGTATCAGGATAATTTTTTTCATTATATATTAGGGTTTTGTAAGTGTTTTTCAAGTTCTATAATTCCTTTTGGGGTAGCTATGGCCCTGGTGTGATATTCGAGGGCTTTTATTTCCATTTCGTGTACATCTTTTTCGTAAACGGTGTTTTCATTAATATTGAATATCAAAGTGTAATAAAATTCAACTGCTGTTTTGATGTCTAAATCTTTGCGGTATAGGCCTTCGCTGATTCCTTTCTCAATATTTTTTCTGAAACTTCCATTGCAGAATTCAATGCTTTTCTCGTGAATTTTGATGTAAATCATCGGATAATGCTTTTTCAGTTGGTATACTGGGGAAGTGTCGTACGATTTGAACATCTCCTTAAACATTTTCTGGATTTCAAAGTTTTCTTCGATGGCATTGAAGCTCTCCAGCGTTAAAGCTTCTATCTTGTTATTGACATCATTATGGATTCTGGCTGTAGTCTCTTCAACTAAAATTTCTTTGTTACAGAAATATTTGTAGATGGTTTTTTTGGAAATACACATTTCTCCAGCAATATCGTCCATGGTCACGCTCTTAAAACCCAGTTTTAAAAACATTTCCTTGGATTTGGACATGATTTTGTCTTTCATAATCGGAATGTAATCTTTGCAAATGTATGCGGAAACTTTAAACACTAAAAAAGTTTCCAAGTTTTTATATAAAAATTAACATTTCATTAATGTTTGATAAACTCCGGCTTTTGAAGTACTTTAGCCGAAAAATAATTTCATGCATTCCATTTCCGACTATCAGGCTATTGTTTCCGACCATTTTTCTGCGATTTCAATCGACAGGGAGCCCGAAAATTTATACGAACCGATTCGTTATATATTATCGTTGGGAGGAAAACGAATGAGGCCGGTCTTGACATTAATGGCGGCCGAGGTGTTTAATGTTGATTGTAGAAAAGCACTAGCGGCAGCAACAGCAGTAGAGGTTTTTCATAATTTCTCATTAATACACGACGATATTATGGATGATGCGCCTTTGCGTCGCGGACATGAAACCGTTCATGAAAAGTGGAATGTGAATACCGGAATTTTATCGGGTGATGCCATGCTGATTTTGGCGTACCAATATTTCGAACAGTATGAACCGAAAATATTCCGTTCATTGGCTAAATTGTTCAGCAAGACGGCACTGGAAGTATGCGAAGGGCAGCAATGGGATGTGGATTTTGAAACCAGGGAAGACGTGACGATTTCGGAATACCTTAAAATGATCGAATATAAAACCGCTGTTTTGGTGGGCGCTGCAATGAAGATGGGGGCAATCGTAGCTGAAACGTCAGAGGAAAATGCAAATCTGATTTATGAATTCGGTTTAAACCTAGGAATTGCATTCCAGTTGCAGGACGATTACCTGGATGCTTTTGGTGATCCGAAAACTTTCGGAAAACAGGTTGGTGGTGATATCATCGAAAATAAAAAAACGTACCTTTATCTGAAAGCCATGGAATTTGCCAAGGCATCGGAAAAAGAAGAGTTGTCGCATTTGTTCTCGATTCAGCCGACTGACAATACGGATAAAATTGCTTCGGTAAAGGAAATCTTCAATGCGACAGGGGCGAGTGCAGTTACTCAAGATGCTATCAAGGAGTATACGCTCAAGGCATTTGATACCCTTGAAAAAATGGAGATTGATGCCGATAAAAAAGAACTTTTGAAAACGTTTGGCGAGAATTTAATGAGCCGGAATGTTTAGTGGTCAGTGTTCAGTGTTCAGGTTTTAAGGCTCGCCTGAAAAATTAAAAAAAATCTTCTTATATTTAAGATATAACCTCAATTCTCTATTTTCAAGCGTCTAATCTTCTAATTTCTAAATTCTAACTTTCTAACTCCCAATGTATATAGCTCCTCAAAATACCGATTTGTTACTTTCCGAGGCGCAGAAAGAAGCGTTATATGTGAAATTGGTGGAACAAATCAATAAGGATTTTACGTTTGCCAATGAAACAGTCGATTTTCCAGTCGCAATAACTCCGATTGATCTGAAAGTGCAATTGCATGAAAAAATCTATCGCCTGATTCAACATAAGTTTGCTGAATACCTTAATTTATTATATATCATCGATGTTCCAGAAGATCAGGTGAAAAAACTTGATGGTTCTGATTTGGTGGATTTATCCGAACAGGTTGTCTTTTTAATTTTGAAAAGGGAATGGCAGAAAGTATGGTTTAGAAATAGGCTCTGACAAACGGCATCCAGGCTTCGCCATAGATATCGCGGTCATTCTGGTATAAAACGTTATAGCGGAAGCCGAAAGTTACGTTCTGGGAGTGGTACCCCAAACCTAAAAACAAACCGGTATTCCAAAAATTATCTTTAAATTCTGGTGCATATGGTGT
Source organism: Flavobacterium sp. (assembly GCF_035456225.1). Lineage (GTDB taxonomy): Bacteria > Bacteroidota > Bacteroidia > Flavobacteriales > Flavobacteriaceae > Flavobacterium. Next base: position 4,389 of record NZ_DATIDM010000214.1, read on the forward strand.
AGCTTCGTAGGTGTTGTTTACCCGTAACTGTTCTACTTCGACAGATAATTGGGCAAAAGGAACAGGGTTGATAAGCGTAACGGCGCTCATTCCGTAAATATGAGAGTCATACAGGTATTTTTCGCTTGCATAACTGTATTGTAATCCAGCGCCTACGGCTACGTATCGGTTTAAAGGATAAATAGCGCCGGGTGCAACCAGAATATAGGTGTAATTCCCGCTGAAACTTAAACTTAATCCGCCACCAAATTGTACTTTTTTCCAAAAATCGCTTTTTTGTTTAACGATAGTGTCGTTCTGTGCTTTAGAGGAAAGTGAATTAGTTAAAAAAATAAGGCAAGTCAAAACGATTGTTAAAAAATGTACTGATTTTGTTTTCAACTTCATCATTAGGAATATTTTATGATATAAAAGTATGAAAAACATTAGAAGATTATTATAAAGAATTGTACTTTTGCGTAAATTTTTTTAACCCAAAATCGTCATTCGACAGAGTTATGGATAGGTTTTCCTTTTTAAACGCAGCACATACGGCTTTTTTTGCCGATTTATACGATCAATATTTACAGAATCCAGATGGTGTAGAGCCAAGTTGGAGAAGTTTCTTCCAGGGTTTTGACTTCGCCAGTGAATTTAATGGCAGTCCGGTGGAAGGCCTGATGAATGTGGCTGATGGTGCAGATTGCTCCGTGGTTTCTGATAAATTGCAAAAAGAATTCAACGTTTTAAAACTGATAGACAGTTACAGAACCCGAGGTCACCTGTTTACCAAAACCAATCCGGTTCGTGAAAGAAGAACGTATTCTCCGGATTTGGCGATTGAAAACTTCGGATTGACATCAGCCGACTTAAATACGGTTTTTGATGCAGCACGTATAGTAAACTTAAATCCTTGTACACTTCAGGAGATTTTAAACCATCTGAACAAAGTATATTGCGAATCCATCGGAATCGAATACATGTACATTCGTGATCCAGAAGTGATTGAATGGATTCAGAAACGTTTGGATATCAATGATAATCAGCCAAGTTTTAATGCTGACGATAAAAAACGCATTCTTAAAAAGTTAAATGAAGCGGTTTCTTTCGAGAATTTTCTTCATACCAAATATGTGGGTCAGAAGCGTTTCTCGTTGGAAGGAATCGAAGCGGCTATTCCGGCATTGGATTTTTTAATCGAAGCTGCTGCCGATAAAGGCGTGGAGCAATTCGTAATGGGAATGGCGCACCGTGGCCGTTTGAACGTATTGGCGAATGTCTTTGGAAAATCAACCCAGGATATTTTCTCTGAATTTGACGGAAAAGATTATGACGACGACGCTTTGTTTGATGGAGACGTAAAATACCACTTGGGTTTAACAGCCGATCGTCAGACACAAAACGGTAAAAAAATCAATGTAAATTTAGCACCAAACCCTTCGCACCTTGAAACAGTAGGAGCGGTTATTGAAGGGATTGCCCGTGCGAAACAAGATAAATATTATCCGGAAGATTTTTCAAAAGTATTGCCAATCGCGGTACATGGGGATGCTGCAGTTGCTGGTCAGGGTATCGTGTATGAAATCATACAGATGGCTAAATTGGACGGGTATAAAACTGCCGGAACCATCCATGTGGTATTGAACAATCAGGTTGGGTTTACTACGAATTATTTAGATGCACGTTCATCAACCTATTGTACCGATATTGCAAAAGTAACCTTGTCTCCGGTATTACACGTAAATGCGGAAGACGCAGAAGCAGTAGTACACGCGATGTTATTTGCTTTGGAATACAGAATGAAATTCGGAACCGACGTATTCATCGATTTATTAGGATATAGAAAATACGGGCACAATGAAGGTGATGAGCCTCGTTTCACCCAGCCGAAATTATACAAATCGATTTCGAGACAGAAAAACCCAAGAGATATCTATGCTGAGAAATTAAAAGCAGAAGGTTCTATCGACGGAAACTATGTTTCGCAATTGGAAGCTGAGTACAAATCAAACCTGGAGCAAAGTCTTGAGGAATCCCGTAAAAGAGATTTGACGGTGATCAAACCGTTCATGCAGGACGAGTGGAAAGGTTTCGAACAGGCAGAAGCCGATGTAATGCTTCAGAAGTTTACTACGAAAGTTGATAAGGCAATCTTAACGGATATCGCGAAAACGGTAACGGAATTGCCTTCAGATAAAAAATTCATCAGCAAAATCACGAAACTTATCGGCGACAGAAAAACCATGTTCTTCGAAACCGATAAATTGGATTGGGCAATGGGAGAGATGTTGGCTTACGGTTCGTTGTTAACGGAAGGATATGATGTTCGTATCTCCGGTCAGGACGTAGAGCGCGGAACGTTCTCTCACCGTCATGCGGTGGTAAAAGTTGAAGATTCAGAAGAAGAAGTAATCTTGTTGGATCACATTCCAAACAAAAAAGGAAACTTCTCTGTATATAACTCACACCTTTCAGAATACGGTGTTTTAGGATTTGAGTACGGTTATGCCCTTGCCAATCCAAATGCCTTGACAATCTGGGAGGCTCAGTTTGGGGATTTCGGAAACGGAGCCCAAATCATGATTGACCAGTACATTTCGGCAGCGGAAGACAAATGGAACAATCAGAACGGAATCGTAATGTTGTTGCCACACGGTTACGAAAATCAAGGTGCGGAACACTCTTCGGCACGTATGGAGCGTTTCTTACAGTTGTGTGCAAACCACAATATGTATGTAGCGGATTGTACCACGCCGGCTAACTTCTTCCACTTGTTGAGAAGACAGTTGGTAACGAAATTCCGTAAACCATTGGTAGTATTTACACCGAAGAGTTTATTACGTCACCCGGAAGCGGTTTCTTCTGTGGAAGAATTTGCTAACGGACAATTCCAGGAGGTTATCGACGATCCGAACGTGAATGCAGCAGATGTTAAATCGCTGGTATTCTGTACCGGTAAATTCTACTACGATCTGAAAGCAGAAAGAGAAGCTAACGGAAGAAACGATGTGGCTTTGGTACGTGTAGAACAATTGTTCCCGTTACCAGTTGAGCAAATGAAAGCCGTTATCGCTAAATACCCGAATGTGAATGATTATGTTTGGGCACAGGAAGAACCGAGAAACATGGGAGCTTACAGCTTTATGTTGATGAATTTCAATGAAGTGAAGTTAAGAGTAGCTTCGCCTAAAGCCTACAGTGCGCCGGCAGCCGGAAGTTATGTGCGTTCTAAAAAACGTCATGCAGCGGCAATCGCCATGGTTTTCGACAAGAATTTATTCCAATAAAATTGTATTTTTGAAAAAATAAGATAATAACAACACCTATAAAATTATATACTGATGATTTTAGAAATGAAAGTCCCTTCACCGGGAGAATCAATCAAAGAAGTAGAAATTGCTACTTGGTTAGTTAAAGACGGAGATTATGTAGAAAAAGACCAGGCAATTGCCGAGGTGGATTCAGATAAAGCTACTTTAGAGTTGCCAGCTGAAATGAGTGGTGTAATCACGCTTAAAGCAGAAGAGGGAGACACAGTAGCCGTAGGTGCGGTAGTTTGTTTAATTGATACAAGTGCTGCAAAACCTGAAAGTAATGGTGCTCCTGCAGTTGCAAAAACAGCTGAGGCTCCAAAAGCAGAAGCTCCAAAAGCAGCTCCGGCTCCTGCAGCAACAACGTATGCAACGAGCGCGCCTTCACCTGCAGCAAGAAAAATATTAGAAGAGAAAAGTATTCAGCCTTCAGAAATCGTTGGAACTGGAAAAGGTGGAAGAATTACTAAAGAAGATGCTGTAAATGCAGTTCCTTCAATGGGTACGCCAACAGGAGGTTCCCGTGGTTCGGAAAGAACAAAATTATCAATGTTGCGTCGTAAAGTAGCTGAACGTTTGGTATCGGCTAAAAACGAAACAGCAATGTTGACTACTTTCAACGAGGTAGACATGAGCGCGATCTACGCAATCCGCGATCAGTATAAAGAAGAATTTAAAACGAAACACGGTTTAGGTTTAGGTTTCATGTCATTCTTCACCAAAGCGGTTACCCGTGCGTTACAATTGTATCCGGATGTAAATTCGATGATCGATGGTCAGGAGAAAATCTCTTATGATTTCTGCGATATCTCTGTAGCGGTTTCCGGTCCTAAAGGATTAATGGTGCCGGTAGTGCGTAATGCAGAATTATTAACGTTTAGAGGTGTAGAAGCTGAAATCAAACGTTTGGCTATCCGTGCCCGTGACGGACAAATCACCGTAGATGAAATGACTGGCGGAACGTTTACTATTTCAAACGGTGGTGTTTTCGGAAGTATGTTATCAACACCAATCATCAACCCTCCACAGTCAGGTATTTTAGGAATGCACAACGTGGTGGACAGAGCGATCGTTAAAAACGGTCAGATCGTAATCGCTCCGGTAATGTTCGTGGCATTGTCATACGACCACAGAATTATCGACGGACGTGAGTCAGTTGGATTCTTGGTAGCTGTGAAAGAAGCGTTGGAAAACCCAATGGAAATCTTGATGGATAACAATCCTAAGAAAGCTTTAGAACTATAGTCATTGCGAGGCAACGAAGCAATCTCTTAATAAATAAAAAATCCCGTCTCGTTCTGAATAACGAGACGGGATTTTTTTATGAATTTGATTGTAGGCACGGCTTGCTGTTAGGAGCCGGTTTGGTTTTTCAGTTTTTTATATTCTCGGATTAACTCTTTGAGTTGTCGGTTTGAGGTAACGTCGATCTGTTTGTCCGATAGAAAATGTTTGAATCGGAATTGGCTTTTATAATTTTTTGAGATTATTACCTGATCCACAACAAAGAGCTCATTCCTTAAATGTTGTTTTTCATTTTCGAGACTTTCCAAGCTTTCAAATTTATCTTTTAAGTCTCTGCGAAAAGTAGTGGTATTGAAAGGAATAGAATTTAAAAGCTGCATTTGTTTTTTAGACTTGAAATCTAAACTGGCAATAATTTTAAGGGCAATTTCTTCAATATCTTTCTTGGATAGGGTGTCCATTTTTGCAGGCAGAAAGGATTCTGGTTTGTATTTTTTCTTTGTCATGTTTTCAGTTTGGCTTTTTTGCTACTAACGTTTACAAATGTACCGAAAAGATTAGAAGAAAAAACCTTACTTGGGCGTAGAAATCGAATACAGGCTCTTATTCGATATTACGAATAGCGCGGATTTACTTCGTCAGTTCGGCTAAAGCCTCGGGTGCACTCAAGCATAGCGACAGCCGAAGGAATCCGTGCTGCCCAAAACAGGAGAAGCTTGAAATCATGCTGGTTTGACTGCCGCTATAGAAGTTGTTTAGTTGTTTTTTTTTTTTTGAATTTGATTGTGGGCACGGATTTACTTCGTCAGTTCGGCTAAAGCCTCGGGTGTAATCCGCGCTATCGGGAATCTTGGGAATGCACAATGTAGTGGACAGGGCTATCGTTAAAAACGGTTAGATTGTTATCGCTCCGGTAATGTTCGTGGCGTTATCCTACGATCACAGAATCATCGACGGACGTGAGTCAGTTGGATTCTTGGTAGCTGTGAAAGAAGCGTTGGAAAACCCAATGGAAATCTTGATGGATAATAATCCTAAGAAGGCGTTGGAACTATAGTCATTGCGAGGCAACGAAGCAATCTCTTAATAAATTGAAAATCCCGCTTAGTTTTAAGCGGGATTTTTTTGTTTCTGATGCTTGTCGAAAATTTAAAAAAATCTCTTTTGGAGAAAGAAATGAAGCAATGGCTATTACCAATAAACACTAAATCCCAATTTCATAAAACGGTGTTATGCTACTTATTTATTATATTTTTAGTTTTTCAAATAATATTCTGTTCCTTTTTCTTGCATCATCTAATACTTTTTCAAAAGGCATTACTTCAAAATATGCAGAGTAAAACTTGCTTTTTACTTTAAACCACCCTAAGCCATCAGGCGTCCTATCAAATTCTCTTCGTTCCAAAATTTTCTCAAGTGATGGTCTGATGTCGCAAATGATATAAACATAAAAAGGTGTCCTTTTATCGACTTCAACTACGCGGCCATTTTTACCCTTAACCTTTCCGTCCAATAGTAGTTCAATATACTTCTCTGATTGTTCAATAGGATTTTTACTGTCGTCGTAATCTTTGTAATCATCTCTTTGTGGTTTTTTTAATTCCACAATTGTAAAGGAATTATGAGGTGCATTCTTTGAATCAGAAAATGCAATTGCTTCGTTATATATTAATAAATCACTTCTATCATTCTCTGTGGAAGATATTTGTGGAATGCTATTAAATGTCTTGTCTGAAGCCAAAAATGAATGATATGAGAGTCTTTCATCAATTAACCAAAGATTTTGTTTGTCATATGGAACTTCGTCAGATGTTGTTCTAATTGGAAAAAATACTGAATGGATTAAATCTTCGTTTTCAAATTTACCTTCACCATTTGTTTCAATTAATTGTTCCAGTAACTCAATAATTGTCTTTCTATGGACGACATATCTTGCCAAATCGGATTTACCAACTTCATTAAAATCACTTAAAAATTTTTCATATTTAAGTCTATAGTCCTCTCTTGTAGTTACATCTTTATCGTCTGAAAGCAGTTTGATTTTTTCTTCTTTAACCTCTAGTCTCCAATTCGCATCAATTTTATAAAGTTCAATATCTAATTGTTCTTTGGATAGATTAGGTGGTAACTTTTTTACTTCTTCAGCCTTAAAATGCATAGTGCTTTTATACTGTGGCAACTCTTCGTTAATGATAGGCTTATATGATTCTATTTTCAGCTCTCTTACATTTCCTAGATAGTCAGATAAAAGTTCTTCAATACATTTTATAGAAGCTCTTCTAACTTTAGCTAAATTAATGTCAACTGATTCTTCATCTTCTTCCTCTCCATCAGGAAAAATAAATCCAATACGTTCTGTATCAACATTCTTATCAAGAATATCACTAACAATATGAGCTTGATAAAAGAATTTAAAATCGTCTTCTTCAATTGGTTTTTTGCCAAGGTCAACAAGTTTTGAATAAAGTCCTTCTGTTATTACGCTTCTATTGTGAGCGCAAAAATGAATCTTATGGCTTTGAAATTCTGTTGATTTAGTAAGAAAAAGTTCAAAATTTATTTCTCCGATATCGAAAGTACCCGATTTTACATCCGATTTAAACTCAGTTTTAAAAAGAGTACCTAAATCAAATTGTACATTATTTTGATTTCTAATTATTATTTGGGGAATTGTGTTTCTTATAAAATATAGTTGAAAATGAGCAACAATTTCCCTTGCTATGTCAGACAATCCTTTTGGTAAGGCCTTTTGGTACTCATCTTTAATATTGTTAAGTTTTATTATTGAGCCATTAGTAATGCCATTAAGTTTGGGCTTTGAAAAATTTTGAAAACCCTCTTTTGTAGGTTTGAAATCAAATTGAACTGATTTAGTAAGTTTATCTTCGATGTAGAAGCTTTTTATATTTAATTCTTTGAAAGCTTTTAAGCAGACAAATCTACCTACGCCTTTTCCTCCGATATCTATTTTGTGATCAGTATCTGCTTCAATGAATGCTCTGAAATTTTCTTCGTCAAGTCCGATTCCATTATCTGTTACAATGAAAGAATTAATAGGGTAAATATCTATATCTACAAGTTTTTCTAAAGTTTCATGTGAACCATTTCTGATGCAGTCAATTATGATTTTTCCTTAATTGCCCTTGATGATATTTTTATTTCTTGCCTCTTCGATTGAATGAATTGAATTACTAATTAGCTCAAAAAGAGGTAGCAAAGGTTTTGTTCTTGGAAGTCTAGTATTTCTAACCTTATTAGCGATATTTGATGTCGGAGTAAAATTCATTTCATTTAATTTATAGTTATATGCTGGCCTTAATTAAATACTGCAGATTCAAGTTTAGGAAAACATTTAAATGTCGGTAAATTATGAGGGATTATTTTATTATCGTCGAAAAAAATGTTAGGAAATTTAATTTCATAATTACCGATTTTTAATGTTTCATATTCAATCCTCCAATTCGACAAGTCAATTAATTCTTTTTGTTTGGTTGAAATTTCATCTTCAAAGTTTGAAAATTCGAAATCATTATTTTTTAATTTTTCACATAAAACTTTTGAAATTAATGAATAGTTAACGATTCGGTATTTGTCGTTAATTTCCCATGCCTTTTCAGAACCAGCACAAGATCTGACAATGATTAAATTTATAAATTTTATATCATCAATATTAATATCATATTCTCTGTTTATAATATCTTTTTTCTCCTCATGACTTAAAGATTCAAAAATATTAATTTGCTCAAATGCTTCAATTGTTCGATCTTGAACTCTAGCTACACTTCGTGTGCTATCTGGTGCAATAGTAGTTTTTGCTTGAATTGTGATACATAAGTTTTCTTTTTTAGATAGTAACAGCATATCTATTTCACTTTTAGAATATTTCACATTTTGTCTAATTTCTAAATCATCAAATGCTGAAAATAGATATACTAATTGATTGATTAAAGTGGGTTCAAGATGTTGTGAAATTTCATCATCAAATAACTTTTTGTTTTGCTTATTTATCGAATAAAGAATGTTGTTGAAATTTACTAAATACCTTAACGCATGAGGCGAGAATATAATTGATTTTTCTATTAATGTTATTGGAGGTAAATAACCTTCACCGCAAGAAGAATTTTCTTGGATTTTAACGCCAGTTTCATTAGAGTAAATGTCAATAAAATATGATAAAATAATATCGAATTTCTCCTTTTTCAACCCAGACATTCCTAAAAACCAACCTAAGGCTTGATATTTTAAACAACATACCGACCATTCCATGTATTCTGACATTAGTTTGTCATTTTCTTCAACTGAATATTCCTCTTCATTTATTTGTTCTTTATAGCTTCTTGCTAATATTATGAAATAATCAGAAAAAGCTTTTAAAGCTGAAGAAAATAAAATGAAATCATCGTGATTAAAACCTAATTTAGATTCTATTATTTCATCAGGTAAAACTTGTACATTGATAAAGAACTTTTTATGGTGCTCAAATAATTTTTTTATCAGTTGAAAATCAAGGCCATTGATGTTGTAATCTCTTTCTTTTGCTTTTCTGTTAGTATGTAATTTAATATTATCTAGTTCTTTTGAGGAAAAGGATATTTGAAGTGATATTGTGCTATATAATTTATCAATTAGCTCTGAATTTTTGAGATTGTCATTGGCGAAATCTAATTCAAAACAAAATTCAGAAACTTGTTTGACAGTTAATACGTTTCTATGAATTTGTGGCATTAGCAACGAAAAGTGAGCGTATGCAATTAAGAAATTTACGTCTTCAAGAAATTGTTTGTTTCCAGTTTTTAAGATTGATGTTGTAGTGAGTTCAATTTCATTATTTTGTGATAATTTTTTTATTAATGGATATATTAGAGAGATTCTACTAAGATAATCCATAGCAGTATCTTTGTCACCATCATAATCAATTTTTTCTGTCATCAACATTAAAGTTGAATATATATCTTGAAATGATAATTCCCAAATAGATAATTCTTCTAAAAGTGTATCGATTTCCTTTTCAATTTTGATTAAGTTTTCTTTCATAATTTTGGGTTAGGTTTGCATACAACTCATGAATATATTAATGTGTGAGTCCCCACAAACCTAACCATAAAAAAACACCTACACAATCACCGAATTTGGTGATATTTCAAAAAGTTTTATGTTTTATTCTAACCCGTTGCAAAAAAATAGTTTTTAGAATATTGAAACGGTTTTCGTTTCAAAATTATTACATTTGAAAAAATGAAACGGTTTTCGTTTCAAATTGTTTTTTTCTAAAATAATGCAACGATGAAAGAAGGACCTACTTTAAAAAATATATTGGGTTTAACGCAAGAAGATACGGCTTACATGTTAGGTGTTGATAGAGGGCAATGGTCGATGTTTGCCTCCGGAAAACGCGGTTTACCCTTGGCGGCCATGCAGCAATTAGGGCAGGTGCTAAAACATCTGAAGGAAAAGAAAGATGTTTGCAAGGAAAGCCAGGACATCGCCAAAGCAGAAAAACAACTGGTTCAGGAAAAATTTCAGCGCGACTATCACGGTGTGCAGATCAACCTCCATAAGACTGCCAAACAAATCAGCACTATTGAAAAGATACGGAACGAGAGTTTTGCGGCTTTGGAAGTGGCTGTGTTTTTAGAACAGCAAAAAGAGTATGACAACAGGAGTTCACTAATAAGAAGTATTCGGGTTAGGGCCACGAATACCCTTAAGAAACATAATCTGTACGTTTTAGAAGCACTGCAGCTGAAAAAGGAAAACCTTGAGGCGTTAAAAATCAGTCTGGAACAGAAAATGAAAAAGTAGGCGCTTTTCTGTATGTCAAATCTTTCAACTGAGAGACATTAGTTTTTTTCTTATGAAAAACAATATCTTTACGAAGTAAACGGAACCCAAGTCTAAAAAAAATTAATTATGAAAAAACTGTTTTTATTGATTACTGCCACTTTGGTTTTTACAGCGTGTTCGAATGACAGCCAAAATACAGAAAACACACCGCAAGATGAGGTTTTATTACAACGCACGGTAGAAACGGTGGGTGAGGAAGTATCTACCCGAATTTATCAGTATAATGGCCATAAAATTGTAAGTGAGACATGGGAAAGTGGTTCGTTTGCCTATGAATACACCGGTGATCTGATTACAAAAATTATATTTCAGGTGGTTGGTGAACCCACACCAAGATATGAACAGATCTTTTCTTATGACGTGAACAGCAAACTTTCACAGGTAGTACAGTTGTATTATCCTAATTCCACCGCCATAAAATGGGATTTCACCCATAATGCAGACCAAACGGTTTCATTTGATAAGTATACCGGAGATTTTGATACTCAAAACGTTTTTGAACGTTCGGGGAAATACTTTTTTAATGGGAATAATGAAGTGTCTAAAATTGAGGAATATGTAAATGACCTAACGATTAAAATTGAGTTTGCTTATGACGCTCATAATGCACCTTTTAAAAATGTAACAGGGTACGATAAGTTGTTTTATCTGAACACCAATAAGATTAACAACAAGGTGCTGACAAAATTATACAATCCGCATCAAAATGAATTGGGAGAACTGGAATATGAGATTGTTGAAATTCCGAGTGCATTCCAATATAATGAGGATAATTACCCAACGGATGCGTTAATTACATTCCCTGAGAATTCAGGTTCTTCAGTAAGCAGCAAAACGGTTCAGTTTTTTTATGAATAAAAATTGAAAGTCAGCTACTGCAACCAAGGGACACGACTTTGTCTTAAATTAAAAATCCCGTTTAGTTTTCTAAGCGGGATATTTTATTGTTATGTGGTCAGATTATTGTTTAACGATCTTTATAACGCTTTCACTATGGTCTGATTTTACTTTGGCAAAATAAATTCCGCTAGATAAATCCGATAAATCAATTGTGGTACTTGCCGCATTGACAGTTTTGGTTTGGATGGTTTTACCCAGAATATCATTTACAATAACAGTATCTATTATAGATGAATTGTCTTTCGAAGAAATGGTCACCGTACCGTTTGTTGGATTTGGATATGCCATAAATGCCAAATTTTTAAACTCCGAAACGCTCAATGTAGTAACAAATTCCGTCGTGAAGGTATTGGTAACAATGGCCGGATTGAAATCGAAGTAAATCGAAGCTGTATTCGGGATGATATCACCGATGGCGTAACCCGGTTTTGGTTTGATCTGGAAAGTTACCGATCCTTTTCCGGATGGGGCCAGATCAATTCCGTTGAAGTTCCAGGTCAAATTGTTGTTTACTCTGGTCAAAGTATTTGCGTGACTGGCATTGACCATTTTAATGGAAGTTTCATCCAGTTTTGCATCCAATATATCGTTGATGCGCACATTTTCGGCCTGGTACGTTCCTGTGTTTTCAAACTGGATTGTATAGGTCAGGTAATCGTTGGAGCCGAAGGTAGAATGAACAATTTTTCCGCCGTGGCTTTCTGTTTTGTCGTTCGGATCCCATGAACCCACGATTGTTTGCGTCAGGCTGCTGTTATTGTTGGAAGGTGCTGCATCAGTAACCGGAATCGTTATAGAGGCTGAATTTGTGATAAGATTTCCTAAGTTAACCGTCGGAATAGTTGGAACCTGCATTGTTACATTGATGTAACGTGTTTCATTTGGCAACAGGTTTGTAAAATCATAGGTAAATCCTGTAGCTGTTGGAGTTGTCCCGGTTTGTGAAATATTCGTAATGGTTACCGTGTCACTTTTGTTGAAAGTAACGGTTCCGGAAGCAATGGTTTGATTGCCTGTGTTGTAATAAAGGATCTTGTTTTGGTAAGTAAAACCTGGTCTTGGCTGGGTTCCGTTTGGAATAAGCGTTACCTGTGCATCCGAATAAGGCAATTGGGTTACCGGGAAATTGTAAACCATGACTCCTGATCCTGGAACAAAGTTAACACCGTTATACCAAGAAGGTGTAACAGTGTAAAAACTACTGTAGTTACCGTCGATCGTAAAACCAAAATCGTATGAATTCGCAGGATTTGATTCCGGGATGAAGAGTCTTCCGTTTGAGGAGCTGGCAGAGATTATCCCGCCATTATTTATCTGATAGTTGAACACACCAAAATTAAAATTCGATTCCCCAGCATCTTGTGTGCCGTTATTGTTGGTGTCGACAAAAGCCTTCAATAAAAAGCCTTCATCTGACACCGTTACAGTAGCGGTCGCGGTTGAGCAGATTGTCGGAATTTGGGTAGCGCAAATCTGATAGGTCAATGTATAAATTCCTGGTGCGGTTCCCGGCAACACACTGATGGTTCCGTTTGGGTTGATGGTAAATCCGGAAGGTATTGTTCCTGGTGTCAGTATCACATCGCTGGTATTGTAAATAGAATGGCCGTTTATCCCGTCGTTTGATAATACGGATGTCGTTGTAGTTACAGGTGTATTTCCGGTAGGATAAACCATCATGGCGTCATTATTCGCCGCAATGGTAATTCCCTGAATGGTTATCGTGGCCGTGGTTGTCTGACTAGCGGAATCGGTTACGGTAACCTGATAGGTTCCGCCTTGTCCATTAACCGCAAGATTTTGACTGGTTGCACCTTGAATCGGGTTTCCGTTAAGGCTCCACTGATAGGTAAAAGGTGCTGTTCCTCCGAATACGTCCACAAATAATCCACTTGTTGGGATGTCTTGTGTGGCGTAAATCGTTGCGTGATACGAACATGTTCCCGAGATCGAGTTCGTAGTGAACTGAACAGGCTGCGACCAGGCACTGGTTTCCGTTGGAGAACAAACGGATCGTAGATAGAATTTATAAACGGTGCACGGATTTAATCCGGTAATTACGAAAGGGTTCGTAGTGCCTGGAATTATGATGCTGTTAGGTGTAGGCCCCGCTTCACTTGCCAGAAGTAATGCTATTTCCCATTGTGTTTCTGTGCCTGAAGATGTCCACCCTAAAGTAGCAGTATTGTGTGTTATGTTCACGGCTATTAAATTAGCTGGTGCTGGACATTGTCCAAAAGTACCGGATAAAGCGCCTATAAATAAAAGGAGCGTCAGAAAGTATTTTTTTGTCATGGTATGAAAAGATTAGAAAGTGGTTTAACAACAAGCCCCAAACATTAGGAATTTGGGGGTTGCTGTTTTATGATTGAATTATTGCTTAACTATTTTTAGGATACTTTCACTGTTTTCTGATGTTACTTTGGCGAAATAAATTCCGCTGCTCAAATCCGACAAATCGACAGTTGCAGTAGGATTGTTGATGGTTTTTGTTTGGACAGTTTTTCCTAAAATATCAGTAACAATCACCGTGTTTATCAAAGACGACATATCTTTCGAAGAAATGGTTACCGTACCGTTTGTTGGGTTTGGATAGGCCATAAATGTCGAATTTTTAAACTCCGAAACACTCAATGCAGTAACAAATTCCGTCGTGAAGGTGTTGGTTACAATTGCCGGGTTGAAATCGAAAAAGATGGATGCCGTGTTCGGGATAATGTCGCCAATGGCATAACCCGGTTTCGGTTTGATCTGGAAAGTCACCTGTCCTTTTCCGGACGGAAGAAGGTCGATGCCGTTCAGGTTCCAATTCAAGGTGTTGCC
>NZ_DATIDM010000215.1:0-2107 GCF_035456225.1 Flavobacterium sp.
TGCTTTTTGAAACTCACTTTTACCCATATAGCAAAAACCTCTTTGATAAAGAGCAACGGAGTCGTTCTGAACCTTTTTTAGGGTTAAGTTGCAATATTCGATTGAACGATTGTAATTATTAAGGCGATAATACATCAAACCCAACTTGTTATAAATGAAATGATTTTCATTGTCAAGGTTTAATGCTTTTTCAAGAAAGTCTATTGCTTGTGTATAGTTTTTCTCTTTTTCAGCTTTTTTTGCAGCGGAAGTCAATTCTTCAAATGTCTGTCCGTATGTTTTACAAACAATTAAAACTAATACAATTAGAAATCCTTTTTTCATTTTATTATTTATGTTATTTGAATTCTTCTATTTTCTCTTAAAAATCTCTGCTAACGTCTTGGTACTACAGCGGGTTTGGGACTAAATTAAGACCATTCTTCGGATTTGCCAAATCATTCAAATACAAAACCATTTTTCCATTAAGCCAATTGCCCCAATCCGTTGTAGCATCTATGTAAAAGCATAACTTAGAGTTACCAAAAACGAAGATTATGCAATTACAAGATGCCCTAAGAAAACCAAAGATATTCATTGGTTTAGATATTCACAAAAAAAGCTGGTCAGTTTCCATTCAAACTGATTTGTTTTTTCACAGAACATATTCGATGCCTTCTGTTGCCGAGGATTTATTTCAATATGTGGAGCAAACGTTTCCTAATCACGAAGTGGATTTAGTTTACGAAGCAGGCTGTTGCGGGTTTTCCGCAGCCCGCTATTTTTTAAACTTAGGTTGGCATGTTTTGGTGGTCAACCCATCCGATGTCAAGTCAGGAGATAAGGAACGATATCAAAAAACAGACGCCTTGGATTCCAGGAATCTGTCCAATCAATTAAAGTCAGGGGTTCTCAGAGGGGTTTATATTCCTACGGAAGAACACGAGCAGTTTACGACTTTGGCGCGTCATAGAACCCAAGTGACCAAGAAACTCCGACAAACCAAAACACATATCAAAAGTATGTTATTATTTCATGGCATTGAAATACCTCAGGAGTTTGATAATTCAAATTGGAGCAAAGATTTTATTGTATGGCTGGAAAAAATAAAATTCAGCACCAGCTGTGGAGAATTGGCTTTGCATGGCAAAATACGGATGTACAAATTTATCAGGTCAGAGTATTTGGAAATTGCTAATCAAATGCGTGCTCACTGTCGAAAGACCCATAAGAAAGATTATAATCTTTTGAGGAGCATTCCGGGAATTGGCGGTTATTTGGCCAGTGTAATCTTGGCCGAGTGTGGTGATTTGCGCCGATTCAATAACGAGGGACAATTTAGCTCTTACATCGGATTGGTGCCTGGGATTTACAATAGCGGCGGTTCGGAAAAGTGTTTGGGAATAACCCCCAGAAGCCGTTCACAATTGCGGAGTTATTTAGTGGAAGCAGCCTGGATTGCCATTAGAAAAGATACCGAAATGCAAAACTATTACCGCAAACATCAAGGCAAGAACGTAAAGAGCGTCATTATTAAAATAGCCC
Source organism: Flavobacterium sp. (assembly GCF_035456225.1). GTDB lineage: Bacteria > Bacteroidota > Bacteroidia > Flavobacteriales > Flavobacteriaceae > Flavobacterium. The sequence continues at coordinate 1,525 of NZ_DATIDM010000215.1, forward strand.
ATAAATTGGCACGAAGAATACTCTCGGTCATTAAAACGGAAACGCCCTATCAAATCAATAGAAATTTAGTGTTAGAAAAACAAAAACAACCTTCTTAAAGAGCTCAACCATACCAGAAAACAGACTGCAAAACAGCTATGGCGGTTCTATAAAACGAAGCCGCATTTTGTAGCAGGCAGCTGTTTTTTATTCTTACAATCAAACCGATGCTGGTGGCTGCGCAAAACAGACCACATATAGGAGTAGGAGCTTTAAGAATTTTAAAAGAAAGACTATGGAATAAAAGAGATCTAAATTCGTGGCATTATTGAAAAAGTCAGAATAACTTTTTCAGTCCTAAGCCTTCGGCGGACAAAAAGTTGTTTCCAACTTTTTCAACAAGCCGTTGGAACGGAATTTTATACTCGAAAAATAACCAACATATAACCCTCTCAAAAGTTGTGAATAACTTTATGATGCTTTACATAGGAGTGGCTGTTATAAGCAGCCTTTATTCTATTTTTATGAGCAAAATTTCAATAATGAATACCGTCGTCATAATGTCCAAAATCTTTCCATTCATTATTGACTTTTCTTAACAGTA
>NZ_DATIDM010000216.1:0-3656 GCF_035456225.1 Flavobacterium sp.
TTTTATAGGCGAACTTATATATGACAAACAAGATCATCAACGCGCTTTGAAAGCAGCAACAGGTTCTTTACTAGGATTCCTGGCTTCTTCCTTCATGAAGTTTATTGTATGTATAATGTATTTGGGATTATTCCTTTGGATTGTATGGCAACATAAATCACAATTACTTCAATTCTAATGTTGTAATTTTCGGGGGAAAAGGGGGGGGTAGACAAAAATAAAAAATCCTTTAAGCGTTTGTTTACAACGTTTAAAGGATTTTTAAAGTGCGGATAATAGGACTCGAACCTACACGCCTTGCGGCACCAGATCCTAAGTCTGGCACGTCTACCAATTTCGCCATATCCGCGTAATTGTGGGTGCAAATATAAACATAAGTTCTAACTTTCAAAGGAATTTATTCAAAAATATTCTTTCTCTTTTTTGTACTTTTGAAAGTATCAAATTTTAAACCACTATGGAAACCATAAAATCATATGTTCAGGAGCACAAAAATCGTTTCATTAGCGAATTATTCGAACTCTTAAAAATGCCTTCCATAAGTGCCGACAAATCTTATCATCAGGACATCCTTAATACTGCCGATGCCGTAAAAGTCAGTCTGGAGAAAGCAGGCTGCGATTTTGTTGAAATTTGCCAAACGCCTGGAAACCCAATTGTGTATGGCGAAAAAATAATCGATGCTGCTTTACCAACGGTTTTGGTTTACGGACATTATGACGTACAACCCGCAGATCCAATCGAGTTATGGACTTCTCCTCCATTCGAACCCGTTATCAAAAAAACGGATATTCATCCCGAAGGCGCCATTTTTGCCCGCGGTTCCTGCGACGACAAAGGTCAAATGTACATGCACGTAAAGGCATTCGAATATATGATTCAATCGAATACTTTGCCTTGCAACGTGAAATTTATGATTGAAGGCGAAGAAGAAATTGGTTCCAAAAATTTGGGTTGGTTTGTAGAACGCAATCAGGAAAAGTTAAAAAATGACGTGATTTTAATTTCCGATACGGGAATGATTTCCAATCAACAGCCTTCTATTACCACTGGATTACGTGGTTTGAGTTATGTAGAAGTGGAAGTTACGGGACCTAATCGAGATTTACATTCCGGATTGTATGGTGGAGCTGTTGCTAATCCCATCAATATTTTGACAAAAATGATTGCTGCTCTTCACGACGAAAACAATCGTGTCACTATTCCGGGATTTTACGATAAAGTAGACGAATTATCATTGGAAGAAAGAACCGAAATGGCTAAAGCGCCTTTCGTTTTAGAAGATTATAAAAAAGCATTAGACTTGAATGATGTTTATGGCGAAAAAGGATATGTTACCAACGAAAGAAACTCTATTCGTCCGACACTTGATGTAAACGGAATCTGGGGCGGTTACATCGGCGAAGGAGCAAAAACCGTCATTCCGAGTCAGGCTTTCGCCAAAATTTCGATGCGATTGGTTCCGAATCAGGATTGGAACGAAATCACCGAACTGTTTACCAAACATTTTCTCAGCATTGCTCCTGCCGGAGTGAAAGTAAAAGTAAAACCACATCATGGGGGACAAGCTTATGTTACCCCAATAGACTGTATCGGTTACAAAGCCGCCAATAAAGCCTATACTGAATCCTTTGGTGTTCCTGCAATCCCTGTACGTTCCGGCGGAAGCATTCCTATTGTTGCTTTGTTCGAAAAAGAACTAAAAAGTAAAACTATTTTAATGGGATTTGGTTTAGACAGCGACGCTATTCATTCACCAAACGAACATTTCGGGATTTTCAATTACCTGAAAGGGATTGAAACGATTCCGTTGTTTTACAAGTATTTTGTGGAATTGAGTAAATAAAAAAGAAACACGAATTTCACGAATTAAAATTTGTGAAATTCGTGAAATTCGTGTTTGATTTTAGGGATTATAACCTAAATAAGGCATTGCCTGTTCCTTAAAAACAACTCCATATTCTTCCAATTCTTTCAAAATAGGCAAATACACTTCTTCCCGAATTGGGAGTTGGACTCCTGGAGTTTTAATCTTTCCGTTCAATATTAATAAGGTTGCCATTGCAACGGGCAAACCAACCGTTTTCGCCATTGCCGTATAGGTTTGATCTTCGCCAATGCAGACCATTTTGGAATCTATTTGCTGTTTTTTACCATCTAATTCATAGCCAAATTTATGATACATCACAATCATGTCTTTGTCTTTGGGTTGCAATGTCCAACTGTCTGTTAGGATTTTTTCGAGGATTTGCGCTGGAGTGGCATCTTTCAAACCTACTTTTTTGTTGGGATTGAATAAATCCAATTCCAATAATTTATCCCACATAATATCGTCCTGATCAATTTTCAGAATAAAACGCATCTTAATTTCTACAGAATCCGTTGGATGATAGGGCAAAAAAGAATTTACAAATTGGCGGTAACTCATAGTTTCTGACCCTTCCATAATATAGCTATCATCAGTCATTCCGAGTTGGACGAACATATTCCATGCTTTAGAAAAACCCACTTTTCGAATGGTTCCTCTGAACAACGTCTTTATATCATTCAAACCATAAACATCCAAATATTTCAAAGAATCCCGGTTCGAATAAGCCTCAAATCGTCCGTAACCTTCGACTTCCAGAAATTCAGTTCTGCGGAATAAACTTCCGTAGGGAATGTATTTGTAAGTTCCTTCCTGAAGGAATTTTGCTGTTCCTCCCTGACCGGCAAGGACCACATTTCGAGGCGCCCAGGTAAATTTATAATTCCACAAATTCGTGTCGGATTCCGGAGCCACAAGACCACCACAAAAGGATTCGAATAAAATCATTTTACCACCTTTGGCTCTGATTTCATTAATTACTTTCATGGCACTCATATGGTCAATCCCAGGATCCAGACCGACTTCATTCATGAAAATCAAATTATTTTCTTTAGCTAAAGCATCCAATTCCTGCATGGCATCACTAACATAGGAAGCGGTGACCAAATGTTTTTTAGAGACGACACAATCCCTGGCTACTTCAATATGAAGATGCGCAGGCAACATCGAAATCACTACATCTGCTTTTTGAATCAATTCTTGTCTTTGATTTTTATCGAAAATATCTAAGGCGATTGCCGTTGCATTGGGATGATTATTCGTTTTCTTTTGGGCAGAAGCCAACGACAAATCTCCGATAATAAGATGTAGGTTTTCTTTATCGGATTTGTTTAAAAGATATTGAATCAATGACGAAGCTGATCTTCCTGCTCCAATGATTAGAATGGTTCTCATAACTGTAATTATTAAGACAAATGTAAGTTAATCATAAATAAAAATTGGAGCAACAAAAAGTATCGTTAAAATTAATTTTCCTTCAGAAGAAGCGTTATTTTTGTAGTTAAAATTTATACGAAATGAACAAAAAAATAATTTCTACGGGAGCAATTTTTGGAATGATTGCGATAATTTTAGGTGCTTTTGGTGCTCATGCCTTAAAAAAAGTTTTATCAATCGAACAGCTTTCCACCTTCGAAACCGGAGTAAAATACCAAATGTATCACGCTTTGTTTTTATTGTTCATCGGATTGGCTGAACTTTCCCAAAAAGCTAAGAAAACAATCTACAACCTAGTTGTTTTTGGAATAATCTTCTTTTCGGGATCGATTTATTTATTGGCTACCAATGA
>NZ_DATIDM010000217.1:0-17563 GCF_035456225.1 Flavobacterium sp.
ACCAAAGGAATTTATCTTTTAAAATGCTTGGATAGCTCGGGGAATGGCAAAGAGTTTACGATAATTAAGGATTGATTTAATTAGTTTGAAAATATTTATAGCCCTTATACGCAATATTGGATTAGGGTTTCCTACAACAGCTATTTGTTTTCCAGTAAGTTATTGTAAATGTCGGAAATAAAAAAAGCGCCCAAAATAGGGCGCTTTTTCAGTTTTTGAATCTAATTATTCGCTTTTGCTGAACTTTACAAAAGTTAGTTCATGCGTATCTTCATCTGTGAATGAAATCTCCATAGTATCATAAGTTAACGATACAAGGGTTTGAGACTTTTCTACCTCAGTCGGAACACCGTCTATTTCTTCAGTAGTAGTCAAAACTAACATTTTTCCATCTTTTCTGTAAGTACCTTCTGTTACATCACTGTCACAGGTTGTGCCATTGTATCGAAAATCGGTGTTACTGAAACTATAGTCTCCATTTAAAAGTAAGTTGTCAAGATCACATTGAGCGTCATTTTCGTACGGTGTGTACAACATGATGTTATTTGAGTCAACAGTTCCGATTTCAACAGGTATCCATTTACCCGCTAAATAATTCGGTTGTACAAAATTTGTGTCATCATCATTTTCGCAAGAGAAAAGAGCAATGGATGAAACGGTAATTGCAAATATTTTAAAGTAGTTTCTCATAGTATCAAATTAGTTACCGTACACTTTTAAATCATCAACTTGGAAAGCACCGTCATAAAGCGTATTTGTTCCTGAACCCGTAAATTTGAACGCAACATAAACATTTCCTGAATAAGCCGATAAATCGACAGCACCAGAACTTACGAATTGGTACCATGGTGTACTTTGAGTTGGTAAAGCAACCGTTACTTCAGTCCATGTAGCTGCCAATACGTTTGTTCCGTCAAAATCTGTTGAAACGTATACTTTCAAGCTGTTTTGTGGAGCGTCAACATCCAAATGGTGTTGTGCTGTTCTGAATGTGAAAAATTCATTAGTAGTAGCATCAAGATTAATGGCAGGAGAAACCAACCAAGAAACATTTAAAGCATTACCTGAACCAAATGAGCTTAATTCCGCATAACCATTACCGGAGAACACTTCTTCTTTCCAAAGTTTTGTTCCTGTTTCAGCAAAATTCACCCATCCTGGGATGTTTAAATTGGTATTGTCAATAGCAGTTTGAAAATCTTCTGTATAGAAAGCTTCTAATCTTTCACCATCCAACATAATATCTCTTTCCGTTCTTGCAAGGAATTGGTAGTCAGAACCAAATTTGGTCATAACACCTCTTACTTTTCCACTTCCAGGAGCAACCGGTTTGTAAGCAAAATTAGCGAAACTGCTTGTTCTGAAAATAACAGAATTCCCTTCGGCATCTTCTAATAAATGGTTCGTAGCACCTCCTATGTCATTAGACGCATCATAATAAGTAGTTGTAATGGCAGCATCAGAAAACTGTACTGCATCAATTTCAATTAACTTGTTAAGCATAGCATCTGTTTTAGCCTCAGCGATAGTAACGTGTTGTACTAATTCGTCTTCGTTAACAATTGTACAAGAACGCTCTAAAGCTCTTTGGTATTGTGATGCAGACAGTCGGCCAACCTGTGCACTTCCGTTGCTCACATAGATTCCTCCAATTCGCATACCACCATCACGGATGTCGGTATACAAATCTTTCATTCTGATCATCACTTTTCTACCCGGCTCAAAGTTTGTAAAAGTGGAAGTAACGTCTACAGGAACACTAAAAGCGTCTGATCCGTCAAGTGTTTGGAAAGAAATGGATTTGTAAAAATTTCCTCCCTCGTCGCTCGAAGTGATATAAGCTTCGATAACATCATCTTCAAGGTATTGCGCTACGTTGGTTGCAGCAGGAATTTCAGAAACCTCTTTAGTTTTAACTAAAGTTGTTTCAGTACACTCAAGGTTTGGTGTGTTGTAATCGTCACCATTTACACATCCTGTTAAAGCTGTTCCCAAGAAAGCAATTAATAACGCTGATTTTATAATTCTTGTTTTCATGTTTTTTTTAAAATTAGAAGTTAATGTAAAGGTTAACAAAGTACGTTCTTCCGTAACCGTAGAAATATTTAGGAGCAAAAGCCGGAGTTCCGCTTGATACATCCTGATTTAATTCTCTGTAAGATGCATTTCTCGCCTGTTCGTAACCGCCTGTTTTGTATTTGATATCGAATAAGTTGTTCAATGAAGCAAAGAAACCGATCATCTGTTTCCCTATTTTCCATGATTTTCCTCCAGTAAGGTTAACCAAAGTTAAATCGTCAAATTTCTCTTGTTTAAGCAATTGGCGTGCTCTTTCTTCAGTTGCTTCAGGGAAAGTTGCACCTTCGCTACTCTCTGGGTTAACGAAGAAATTGTCAGTTCTTAAAATTGGAGCGATATCAATGTAGCGGTCTGCTAAATAGTTAACGTTGGCGCCAACCCACCAGAAATGAGGATCACGGTATTCCAATCCGAAGGAAGCTGCTTTTTGCGGCGTGCCCGGCTGGAAATAATTTTTCATTTTAGATTCACCGTAGTTCGTTACCGGTGCCAAATTAGTATTTGAACCAAGCTCATCAACAGTTAAGGCAACATTCGGGTTGTTGTCATACGTGTATTGTCCAAAAGTACCCGCGGCCGTAGCTTTGATGGTTGAAGTTAACTGGTATTCAATTCCAAGTTCAACTCCCATGTTCTTTTTGTCAATTCCCGTAACGGTTTCTGCAACGAAGTTACTTGATTCGTCTGTAGTATCCGGGTTACCGTCGTCTACAGAGATTCCGTCTGCAAAGAAGAAAGAGGTTTCTGTTGCATTTTCTGTTTTAGCATAGAAAGCGGTTAAACGCGCTTTTACTTTTGATGATCTGAAAATATAACTTGCATCGGCACTTGAGATGGTTTCACTGCTCAATCCCGGAACAGTATTGTTGCTTACACGCGCATTAGGGAAAGTGTTTCTCAAAGTAGGCGCTTTCGACATTCTTACACCATTAACAGTGAATAAGTGATTTCCTGTAAGTTTGTAAGTCAAACCTCCTTTGAAACCGAAGTTGTCAAATGCCATCTTTTTGCTGTCACCGAAAGAGTTTCTTGGATAATATCCGTTTCTGTATAAACCTTCTCTTAGGTATTCGTTTCTTGCAAATGTCTGTGCTAAATAGAAGTCAAATTTTCTGTATGTAAATTTGAATTGTGTGAAAGCATCAATAGCAGTTGCATATAAATTGTAGTTGTAACCATAAGTGTCACCTTCTCCTACGATTCTTCCCGGGTTGTTTAAGTCAGATTCGATCTGATTTGAATTTGCTCCGAAAGTATTGGTGTCTTTGTAGTAATCACCACCTAATAAATCCAATAATGTTTTATGGTTGTGTGATTTTAAATGTCTGAAGGTTGCCCCAGCATTTAAAGTGATGTTATCTGCAATTTGAGAATTCAAAATAGAATTTGCCGTCCATGTAGTGTCATCGGTTCGGTCTTCGTATAAAACATACACACTGTTTCCTGCCGATGTTTTTGAGTTTGCATCATACATTCCGTCCCAGTTCACCTGTCTTTGGTTAGGATCAAGGAAAGTTGCCACGCTTGGATCAGAAGCACTGATAAGATCAGGGGTGTGAATACCTCCCAAACCGCCAGGTAAATAAGCCGAAGGATCGTTATCGTTTACGAAAGCCGGATCGTTATTGTATAGCGAAAGGTAATAGCTAGGAAGGTTTCTGTAATAAGTCGGATCTGGGTTGGATACGCCTTGGAAGTCAATTCTGCTGTTTCCAACAGTTCCCGTTTGGACAGCTACATTGGTGTTTAAACTTGTTTTTTCGTTCATTTTCCAATAATGGCTTAACATTACGATTGGTTCCTGAACGTCTTTATCTCTTGAATTTCTTTTTTTACCGTCTTGCCAACCCCAGTAAGAGTTGTATTTTATACCAGCCATATCGCTTACTTCATCTGTGTTTGGTGAATTTTTCCCACGGCTGTTTTGTGCATAAATAGAGGTAAAGTTGATGCTGTGATTGTCGTTGATTCTTTTTTCAACACTGGCAAAAAGAGAACCTGCACCGTAGTCTGTTCCTTCGAAGTAGCCTTCTTCTGCCCATCGTCTTGATGCGGAAATCACAAAAGCCCATCCTTTATTGTTCATTCCGGAAGCAAAAGTTCCCATACTTCTCCAGCTGTAGTTTGTATTGGTGCTTGAAAATGAAACACGCGCTCCGGGTCTGTAATAGGAAGCTCTGGTGTTGATTTGCTGCGTACCTAAAATACCTCCAAAAGTATAATCAGAAGGCGTAGAACCCATGGTGAACTCCTGGTTGCGCATCGCATCGTTCAGACCGCCCCAGTTGCTCCATTGTGGTCGGCCGTCATACAGTTTGTTCATCACAATCCCGTTGATCATTGTGGTTCCGTGTTCGTTGTCTAAACCACGGATTTGAAAACGCGCCGTTCCCCAGTTGAATGCCGCTGCCTGTTGGTATGCGTCACGGGAGGCCTGTAATAGTCCCGAAGTACTTTCGGAACCGCTGTTGTCGTCACCTAAATCGTTGTCAGTGATTACAACCAGGGCTAATCGTTGTTCTGCGGTAACGTCTTCTTCTAAAACGATAACGCCTAAGTCAACGGTTTCCCCTTTTTTAATTTCTATTGTAAAAGTTTGAGGCACATAACCGCTGCTTCTAATCAATAATACCTGATTACCTTCGGCTGCGGCGGTGAAAGTGAATTCTCCAAAAACATTGGTTACCGTTGACTGGTTCGTGCTTTGGATGGTTGCAAGAGCATTTTGTAGTGCTTTCTGCGTTTTTGAATCGACAACCTTACCTTTCACTGAAGGAACCTGTTGTGCCCAGGCAAAAACGACTTGCATTACAAGTAAAGTACAAATTACAAGTTTTTTCATAAATTAAATTAAAGTTAATCTCCTGTTTATTAAAGAAAAAGAAGCTAAGGGGCGCAAATTTACGTGTTTTGAAACAACTTGCAATAGTTCTGTTATATATTTTTACAAAACTTAATCATAACTTAATCATAAATTTTTTTTGTTTTTTTGGGGATAAAAACAGTAAATAGATGTAATTAACTGATTGCTAATTAAGTAAAAGTGAAATTTTGTTTTTTCATATAGCTTTGTTTAGTGAAAATTTATTAACCCAATAAAAGTAAACATTTTGGTATTATTATGTTACATTTGTTGCCCAAAAAATAAAAATCGGAAATGGGTTTTAATTTGTTTGGCAAAATATTTGAGTCGGAAGAATAAAGGTATTTAAAAGTGCCATTCAGTCAATGAATTTAATATTAACAAAATTAGGTAATCAATTTATGAAGAATAGAATTATCATTCTGTTTGCCTTGTTATTGAGCGGAATTTCTGGCATAGGTCAGAATCAGGGCAAGAAATTTGCAGTTCAAACAGTAGCTTTTTACAATTTCGAAAACCTTTTTGATACCATCAATCAGGCCAACAACGATGAGGAATGGCTTCCCAATGGAGCCCAAAACTGGACAAGTGCCAAGTATAAAAAGAAGCTGGAAAACTTAAGTCGTGTTTTGTCTGAATTAGGAACCGGTGAATATCAGAAAGAATCCCCTGTTTTAATCGGAGGCAGTGAAATCGAAAACAGAGGTGTTTTGGAAGATTTGGTTAAACAACCTAAATTAATTGACAAAAATTACGGCATTGTACACTTCGAATCGCCTGACAAACGTGGTATCGACGTGGCTTTGCTTTATAAAAAAGAACACTTCCAGCCGTTGAGCTATAAAAATATACCTTTGATGATCTATGAAAACACAGGTACTGCCAAGGATAAAAAAGAAGAGGAAGAGAAAACAGACGATAATTCTCAAGCAGATGCTAAATCAAAACGAATCTATACTCGTGACCAGTTGCTGGTGACCGGTTTGTTGGATGGAGAAGAGATTAATGTAATCGTGTGTCACTGGCCGTCGCGTTCGGGAGGGGAAAAGAAAAGTGCTCCATACCGTGAAGCCGCAGCAGCGTTGACCAAAAAAATAACGGATTCACTGCAACGAATTAAACCGGAAGCCAAGGTAATCATCCTTGGGGATTTGAATGACGGAAGTTTCAATAAGAGTGTTAAGGAAGTAATAGGTGCCAAAGGGAAAAAGACAGACGTGAAACCTTTAGGGGTTTACAACCCATTTGAAAGCATGGCCAACCAAGGGATGGGAACCATCGGTTACCGCGATGCTTGGGATATTTTCGATATCATCATGATTACAGAGCCTTTCATTAAAAACGATTACAGTTCCTGGAGATATTGGAAGGCGGGTATTTACAATAAACCGTTCCTGATTACAACCACCGGACAATATAAAGGCTATCCGTTGCGACATACGTTGACCGAAGTAGGTTTCAGCGATCACTTCCCTGTTTACATTTATCTGATAAAGGAAGGAAAATAAAAAAGTAAAGCCGGCGGAAGTCGGCTTTTTATTTTTGTAAATTAGCGGAGCTAAAGATAAAATTATGGCAATTCAAAAACCATTCAATCTCAATCAGTGGATTGACGAAAACCGACATTTGCTGAAACCACCCGTAGGCAACAAAAACATTTATGTGGATTCTGATGATTATATCGTAATGATTGTGGCAGGACCCAATGCCAGAAAGGACTATCATTACAATGAAACCGAAGAGCTTTTTTATCAGCTGGAAGGAAACATAAAGGTTGTTATTCAGGAAGACGGACAACGCAAGGAGATGGAATTAAAGGCTGGCGATATGTACCTTCATCCGGCCCGAATACCACATTCTCCTGTTCGCAGTGAAGGTTCCATCGGATTGGTCATCGAAAGAAAACGCGCCGGCAAAGGTTTTACCGACGGATTGCTTTGGCATTGCGATAACTGCAATCATAAATTACACGAAGTGTATTTCGAATTGAAGGACATTGAAAACGATTTTCTTCCTCATTTTCAGCACTTTTACAATTCCGAAGATTTACGCACCTGTTCCGAATGCGGAACCGTTATGGAAACCGACCCTAGGTTTACAATTAAGAAATAATTAAGGTTTATTTCGTTAAAAGGGAGTACTTTCGCAAAAAATTTCCAAAAAATTTCCAAAAAAATGGACGATTATCTGAGGAACAGTACTAATTAAAGGATCGGCTTTTGAATCATAAAGGGCCTTTCCCAAATAGGCGCATACTTTTATGATTAGATTTTACAAAAGTCAGGACGGATTATTTTCGACTGATATTCAGGGGAAAAACTGCTGGATCAGCGCAGTTAGCCCAAACCAAGAAGAAACCCGCTATCTGTTGGAAGAATTACAGATTCCGGAAGCTTTCTACAACGACATTGCAGATATTGACGAACGCCCGCGTATCGAAATCGAAAACGGCTGGGTACTTATTATTCTCCGGGTTCCCTTTAAAACCAACGATGCAAAACTGCCCTACAATACGGCGCCCATCGGATTGATGTTCAAAGACGATGTGTTTGTCTCGCTGTGTTTTCAGGATTGTGAGCTGCTTGAGGACTTCGTGATTTACACCCAACGCAAAAAAGCAGGAATAAATGACTCGTTCGATCTGGTGCTGAAGCTGCTCCTTTCTTCGAGCATTTGGTTTCTGAAATACCTGAAGCAAATCAACCTCCTTATCAAAGCCGCGGAAGATAATCTGGAGAAATCCATCCGCAACGAAGATTTACAGCAATTGCTTCAAATTGAAAAATGTTTGGTATATTTCATAACTTCTTTAAAAGGAAATGACGTATTGTTCCATCGGATTAAAAACCTCAAAAATTTTAAAGAAACCTACAATCCGGAATTATTGGAAGATGTGGGAATCGAATTGCGCCAGGCGGAAGAAACCACGAACATTTACAGCAACATTCTTACGGGAATGATGGATGCGTATGCTTCGGTAATTTCCAACAATCTGAATGTAATCATGAAACGGCTGACATCGATCTCTATCATCCTGATGATTCCGACGGTAGTGGCCAGTTTTTATGGGATGAATGTGCCTAACAATCTGGAAAACAACAGCTTCGGGCTTTGGATTGTATTGGCCGTTTCCATTGCGATTTCAGGAATCGGGGTGTTTCTTTTTAAGAAGAAAAATTTGTTTTAACGTATTTTTTGTTATAAAACATTGATAAAAAGCGTAGCTTTGCAAAAATTTAAAAAAAACCGACATAGACTATAAAATAATGATAACAACAGCAGTAGACCAATTTGGTATTCAGGAAGCCTTGGAACAACTAGGCTTAAAAGAAATAAATGAAGGAGCTTCAACCGGTTCCAACTGGTTTTCCAACGGAAAAATCATCGAATCGTATTCTCCGGCAACGGGTGAATTGATCGGAAAAGTAAAATCGGCTACAAAAGAAGATTACGAAACAGCCATGAGTGCTGCAGAAGAAGCTTTCAAAACATGGCGTTTGTTACCGGCTCCGAAACGTGGTGAAATTGTTCGCCAAATGGGTGAGGAGTTGCGTAAAAATAAAGAAGCTCTTGGTAAATTGGTTTCTTTTGAAATGGGAAAAAGCCTTCAGGAAGGTCTTGGCGAAGTTCAGGAAATGATTGATATCTGTGATTTCGCAGTAGGTTTGTCCCGTCAGTTACATGGTTTGACAATGCATTCAGAGCGTCCGATGCACAGAATGTACGAGCAATGGCATCCGTTCGGGATTGTCGGAATCATTTCGGCATTCAACTTCCCGGTAGCCGTTTGGTCTTGGAACACGATGTTGGCCTGGATTTGCGGAGACGTTTGTATCTGGAAACCAAGTTCAAAAACACCTTTGTGTGGTGTGGCATGTCAAAACATCATCCAAACCGTATTGGAAAGAAACAATCTTCCGGAAGGAATCAGCTGTTTAGTGGTTGGTAACGAATCGGGTGATTTGATCAATAACGACAAACGTATTCCGTTGGTATCGTTCACAGGTTCTACAAGAATCGGTCGTCACGTATCGAAAACTGTGGCAGAACGTTTCGGAAACACCATCCTTGAATTAGGAGGAAACAATGCGATCATCGTTTCAGAAAACGCCGATTTATCCATGGTATTGGTAGGAGCGGTATTTGGAGCGGTAGGAACAGCCGGACAGCGTTGTACATCCACCCGTCGTTTAATCATCCACGAAAGTGTATACGATAAAACGTTAGACGTATTGAAAAATGCTTACGGTCAGTTGAAGATCGGAAATCCTTTGGATGAAACCAATCACGTTGGACCGCTAATCGACAAAGGTGCGGTTCAGGATTACCTAAACGCTATCGAAAAAGCTAAAGCAGAAGGCGGAAGAATCATCGTTGAAGGCGGCGTATTGGAAGGAGAGGGTTACGAAAGCGGCTGTTACGTAAAACCATGTATCATCGAAGCTAAAAACGAATTCGAAATCGTACAGCACGAAACGTTTGCACCGGTTTTGTATGTGATGAAATACAGCACGATTGAAGAAGCTATTGCGATTCAGAACGGAGTTCCTCAAGGATTATCCTCTTCAATCTTCACCAACAACATGAGAGAAATGGAGTTGTTCCTTTCTGCTGCGGGTTCCGATTGTGGTATCGCTAACGTAAACATTGGTACTTCCGGAGCTGAAATTGGTGGTGCTTTTGGTGGTGAAAAAGAAACCGGTGGTGGCCGTGAATCAGGATCGGATGCTTGGAAAGCCTACATGAGAAGACAAACCAACACGATCAACTACGGAACAGCGCTTCCGTTGGCGCAGGGAATCAAATTTGATTTTTAATTGATCGCTTAAATAATTAGGAAACCGACTTTCATAAGTCGGTTTTTTTATGCAATTTTATGTCAGAATGGAAATGGAAGCGATGGCTCCAAACCAATAATCAATACGATAAACATATGGCTAATCAAAAGAAAGCGGTAAGGCAAATGATAAAAATTCCTTTATTATTACTGTGTATCCATTTTTATTCTTGTAAGGAGCAAAGCAAGCCTATAAGCATAGTCAGTAATAATACCGAACAGCAAACAGTTAAGCGCATCAATACATTCGAAGCCAATGAAGCTGTCGAAATCGATAAGAACATTCGGAGTATTTTTCAGGATAAAAAAGGCAATTATTGGTTTGGCACAAATGATGCAGGAGTGTACCGCTATGATGGCACGAAATTGATACAATTTACTGAAAAAGACGGGCTGTCCAACAATCAGGTTCAAACCATTCAGGAAGATAAATTCGGAAACATCTGGTTTGGCACCGGTTTATTTCGTGTTAGTCGTTTTGACGGACAAACTTTTACCACTCTTGTTCCTCAATTAAATACCAACCCTGGCAACAATTGGAAAGCAGAACCTGATGACCTATGGTTCTATGGTGGGGTTGGAGCTTTTCGCTATAGCAATAATTTATTTACTTATTTGTCTTTGGCTGATGCTGATTATAAACTTAAAGACGCGCAAAATTCACCCTACAACCTTAGTCCTTATGCGGTTTATTCTATTCTGAATGATAAAAAAGGAAATCTTTGGTTCGGCACTCAAGCCAAAGGAGTTTGTCGTTTTGCCGGAAAATCGTTAACTTGGTTTACCGAAAAAGGCTTGAGTGGTCCGGCTGTGCTTAGTCTGTTTGAAGATAGTAAAGGAAACATATGGTTTGGAAATAATGGTTCCGGACTATTTCGGTATGATGGAAAAACGTTGGTCAATTTTACGGAAGAAAAAGGACTTGGCAACACTGAATTCAGAGTTTCAGGTAAAGCGAGTTTAGGGACTCTGGCTCGTATTTATTCCATAAACGAAGACAATAAAGGCAACCTTTGGATAGGTACCGTTGATGCAGGCGTTTGGAAGTATGACGGAAATAAATTAACCAACTATTCTGTAAAAGACGGACTTACAAGTAATGCCGTAAACACAATTTATAAAGATCAAAAAGGTGACCTTTGGTTCGGGACGGACGATGATGGTGTGTGTAAATTCAATGGAAAATTTTTTGCCGAGTTTGTTGTAAAATAGTGAGCAAAATCCCCGTAATCATAAACAGGCGGGACGAAATCCGATGAAAAAAATATTTCTTTTACTGTGTCTGATGCCACTGCTGATGGCGAATCAGTGTAATGACGACGATGACGGCCATCAGGTTAACTGTACCGAGGAAGCCCGCGCCGGACTCAATGTAACGGTGATGGATGCTGCCACTCATACGGTTTTGACGGAAGGCGTTGTGGTGGTAGCTACAGAAGGAACCTATTCCGAAACACTCGAACTTATTCCGGGTTCGGATGTTTTTTCCGGTGCCTGGGAAAGACAGGGCAATTACATGCTCACGGTTACGAAATCGGGGTATCAGACCTATACATCCGAAACCATTACGGTTGATGCCGATGTCTGCCACGTGATTCCGCAAAGTATAATGGTACATCTTATACCGGAATAAAGAACAGTGTTTTGTTTTTATACGATTATACGTAATATTGCAATCCGGCTCATTTGGGTCGGATTTTTATTTTTAAAGAAAATGTATGTTTAAAAAGCTTGAAAACTATCGTCACAATTGGATACTTGTTTTAGCGATTGGTTTAGTTGCAGTTTTTGGTCTGATGAATTTGTTTTTGGATGTAAAACCACCTATGGGCAGAGTCAATCAGTTTGACAGTATTCCGATATTGGGTTTGCTTATATTTGGATCTGTTATAGCTCCCGTCCTGGAAGAATTGTCTTTTAGAGGATTCTTTTCCAACAGCAACAAATTGAGAGTACTCGCTTTAATTGGGTTTTTATCTTATACTGGTTTTGTGTTTTATTCGAAGTACTCGGCTACATTTGCGGTTTTCAATACACTTATTTTTTTAGTGTTGATAACGCTTTGTACAAAATTTAAAAGCAATATAATTTTTGCTCTTTTTGTTATCACCAATGCAGTTGTTTTCGGTTTGATTCATTACAGTGCTGAAGATTTTAGTAATGGGAGTTATCCATTCGTTTTGATTCAAACGGTATTAGGTTTGTTTTTAACCTGGATAACAATTAACAGCAAGTTGTCAATAGCGATGATCTTTCATGGTACATGGAATCTGATAGCATTAAGTATAACGTTAGCGAGTCTTCAGTTTGTTTTGGAGGAAAAGACGGTGATTGAAAAAGATAATATGAAAATTACCTATCAGCAGGTACCGGTTTTAGGTTCCAATGCCACTACGGTTACTAATGAATCGGATAAGGTTATAGGGAAAAACGTTACAATCAAAACACTATTGGATTTGGCTTTAATTGAGCCGAATTTAAAAGATAAGTATTCATCTGTCATCCCTATGGCCCGTTATGATTTCACCATTGAATTCAAAGATGAAAAACGAGATTTCGAAAAAGTTCTAAAGATTCTTCAAGAGAAAGAAATGGTTATGAAAAATTAATATAAAAAAACCCGACTCACACGAATCGGGTTTTTGTTTATAGTAGTTGAAAATTATTTCGTCTTCTTCACATACTGCGTAAGGATAACGATATGCTGTCCTTCGACTCTTCCTTCAATCTGTTCGGCATTGTCCCAAACCAGTTTGATGTTGTGTACTGCCGCACCACGTTTTGCTGTGAAATTGGCGCCTTTTACGTCCAAATCTTTAATCAGTACCACAGAATCCCCATCGAACAAAATATTGCCGTTGGAATCCTTGTGAACGATTTTGCCTTCGTCGTCGTCACCTTCTCCGGTGGCTTTTGCCCATTCCAACGCCTCTTCGTCAAGATACATCATCTCTAAAAGGTCGTTCTTTTTCAAACGGGTAAGCATTCTCCAGGAAACGATCTGCACCGGCAAATGCTCGCTCCACATGCTGTCCGAAAGACAATGCCAGTGGTTAGCGTCGGTAGTTTCCGGGTTTTCAATCTGTCCCACACAGGTTTTACAGGCTAAAATGCTGGTTTCTAAACTTTCTTTATTCTCGGGAGGAAGGTTGTATACTTGTAAATCATGCGGGTTACCACACAATTCGCATTTCGAATCACTGCGGTCTTTTAGTTTTTTTTCAATTACGCTCATCGTTGTTGTTTTAAAAGAAGCCAATAGCTACGGTTGAGAGTTTGCTATGGCTGAAATCAGGTGCAAATATACAAATTTAGTTCCGACCTTTTTCGTTGGGATACAAATCGGGCAGCGGTGAACTCTGCCAGAATTCCTTGGTATCGACATCCATAATGGTCAGTCTTCCTTTAAAGGCCGCACCGGTATCGACGTTCCAAACATTGGCACGGTTTACCGGAACCGAATACCCAATTCGGGTCACGGGCGTATGACCGATAAAGATTTCTTCATAGAGGGAAAAGCGTTTCGGATAAAACAAATCTTTTCGCGAAAGCGTTTTGTCCATGGACAGCGCGGCTTCCCATAAAGTGCGGTCCCAGCAGAACATTCCCCTGAAATACTCATATTCCACCCCTTTTTGATTGGTAAATCCGGCATGCACGAACAGGCGGTTTTTTTCGTCCAGATGATAGTCGTTCAGTCTGGTAAGGAATTCAATATGGTCCGAAATCCTGTCGGGATCAAATTTTCCGTACACATCCACGGTGGATTGTCCGCCATGCACGCGCCATTCTTCATTGTCATGCCCTTCCGAAAGCCAGCGCAGTAGCATTTCTTCGTGGTTGCCCTGAATGAAAACACAGTCGTGGGTTTTGTCCAATTCGATAAGGAAATCAATTACAAAAGGGGTGTCGTTCCAACCGTCCACAAAATCACCGAGAAAAATAAGTTTGTCGTTGGGTGTTACGTGAGCCCGTTCCAAAACCTGTTTTAGTGCTTTGAGTCCGCCGTGTATGTCACCTATTACCAGAGTCCTGCCCATTGTTTATCTGAATTTTAGTCAAATTTCTAAAAAACAATCGGGATTATCAAACGCTACAGAAAATACTTTCAAAATTAACATTTTTTGATGAAAAGCCGGAATAGCGTCGGTGGGTGGAAAGATAGTTTTGCGACCATTAAACAAATAATTTAAACACTCCGTAAAAAATGAAAAGAGTAACGCTTGTATTTGCCTTTTTTGTCGCCTTATTTTTATTGCAATCTTGTTCGGTGGATGAGATGGAAACATCCCGAAAGCAAACTCCTGAAAATCTTGATTATGCGGATGTCATGAAATTACAGGATTCGGCATCTAATGAGGGGTTTGAGCCTCCAATTATCAAACCTTCTAAATAATTATTTTGTAAGAAAAATTTTTTAAATTAATTTTAGCAAAAATATATCCTGTTATTGTTTGAAAAAGTTAATTCTTTTAGTTGTAATTCTTTTTGTTTTTTTTAATTGTAAAAGAAACGATACTGAAAATAATTTTTCTGATAGAAAAACTGAATTAGATTTTTTATTGGAAAAATCTAATGATTTTGCATATTCAAAAAAAGAAAGACTTTTATACACGAATAGAGCATTTACCATTTTAAAAAAGAATTTAGATGTAACGTCTATTGAATATTTATTTAAAATTGCTGACAGATATTACAACATTGACGAAAACATAAAGTTTTACAATGTTTCTAAAAAAATCCTTGAAATTGCTAAAACATCAAATGATTCAATGAATATTGCTAAATCATTGGGTTATATTGGTGATTACCACTATTACGATTTTAGATATGATAGCGCATACTTTTACTATTCTAAAGCTGAAAAAATACAAAGAGGGAATAATAAGAAGTTTGTGTTAGATAATAGAATTAAATACAACAAAGCGAGTATCCTTTTATTTGAAAAAAATTTTGCTGAAGCAGAAGTAGAGTTTGTTAAAGTTTTGAAAACAGCAAAGTTAGATAAGGATGAGAAGATGATATACGATTGTTATTTAGCTTTAGGAATAGCACAACGAAGTATGAATAATAATCAGGGGGCAATTGAATATTATTATAAGGCTTTAAAGCAAACTGATAATCTGAAAAATGATTCGCAATATAATCTGTTGAAAGCTCAACCTTATAATTATATAGCATTAGCTCTTCAGAATGAACGAAGATATTTTGAAGCTATTAAAATTTCTGAAATTGGATTAAATGTATTTAATTCTAAAGAGATAAATCCAACTTTTTATTGTTATCTAATCAATACATATAGCTATTCAAAATTTAAATTAGGTGATGACTCAAGTTTAGAATATTTTAAAAAAACTTCTATAGTAGGGGATAGTCTTGGAAATATTCACATTCAACTAAACTCAAAGTTATATCTTTCCGAATATTATCAATCTAAAAAAGACAGCGCATTAGCAAAACAATATGCCAATGAAGCCAGAACGCTTGCACACAGCAACAAAATTTTCGAAGACGAACTGAAAGCCCTGGAACTTCTGGCTAAAATTGACCCTCAAAATGATTCTGCGTATAACAAGAGGTACATTATATTAAACGACAGCCTCCAAAACGTCGAACGCGCTACCCGTAATAAATTTGCGAGAATCGAGTTTGAAACCGATGAAATCACCAACCAAAAAAATTTGGTCGAAGCGGAGAATGACAAATTACTGGCACAGCGATGGATGATCGTAGGATTTAGCCTGTTTTTCATTTCCTTACTGATATTGCTGTATGTTTCTCATTTGCAACGCTCTAAAAACAGGGAACTGCAACACCTTCAGCAACAACAAAAAGCCAACGAAGAAATTTATAAATTAATGTTGGATCAGCAGCAGAAAATCGAAGAGGGCAAACAAATCGAACAGAGAAGAATTTCAAAAGAATTACACGATGGCATTATGGGAAAATTAACCGCCATTCGACTGAATCTTTTTGTATTAAGTAAACGAAGCGACCCCGAAACTATAGCTCGGTGTGTGGAACGTGTTGATGAGATTCAAGACATCGAAAAAGAAATTCGAAAAATTTCCCACGACTTGAACCATAATCTGTTTACCGATGTTTCCGATTTTAAATTGATGGTTGCCAATCTGATGGAGGCTGCCAAAGGGCATTCCCAGTTACAATTCAAACTGATTATTGACGAAAAAATAGACTGGAACGCGGTAAACAGTGTTGTGAAGATGCAGGTGTATAGAATTTTACAGGAAGCTTTACAGAATATTCAAAAATATGCTGATGCCAAAAGTGTTTGCATTCGAATGGCCCGGGAAGAAGGTCATCTGACGATTTCGGTTACCGATGACGGAATCGGATTTGACCCCAAAACAATCAAACCAGGAATCGGACACAAAAATATGCAGGAACGGGCCACTGAAATTAACAGCGAACTTACCATTTGGTCCGAAATCGGAAAAGGTACCCGGATAAATTTGACAATTGTAACATAATTATATATTTTTGTGTGAAATATAACATTAAATGACTGTTAAAATATTGTTTGCAGACGATCATCCACTGCAAATCCTGGGTTACAAAACAATTTTAGACTACAACAACCGTGGCTTCGGCATTGAAGCGACAGAATGCTACAACTGCAAAGAAGCGTATTCGGTGCTAACTAATAAAGTCAATCCTCCTGATTTCGACATGGTTTTTCTCGACCGAAGTATGCCGGCTTATGAAGAGGAAGGGATTTATTCCGGAGAAGACCTGGCCGTTTTGGTGAAAAAGAACCTTCCGCAAGCCAAAATTGTTATACTCACTTCCCACGCCGAGTCTTTCATTGTTTATGATATTGTAAAGAAAGTAAATCCGGTGGGACTGCTTATTAAATCCGATTTCAGCGGAGACGAGTTGTTGTCGGCTTTCGATTCCATTTTAAACGGTGAAACCTATCACAGCGAAACGGTAAAAAAAGCCATAAAGGAACTCCTTTCCAGGGAAGAGTATCTGGACAGTATCAATCGCCAAATCATCATGCTGATCTCCCAAGGCTTTAAAACCAAAACGATTGCCGGTGAAGTCAACCTGACCGAAAGCGCCGTGGAAAAACGAAAAGCCAAAATCAAGGACTATTTCTGTATCGGCAAAGGCAATGATGAAGATATCATCCGTGAAGCAAAAAAATTAGGATTTATCTGATTTAACATTAATTGCGGAAAAACCACAACTCCCTCTTTTTTCATGATACTACTTTTACCACATCAAATTACTGCAGAAAAATTTGAAGTTAAAAAGTAAAGTAATAATCATTAAAAGTTAAAATTTAAAATGAAAAAATTAGTATTTGGGTTTGTTGTAATGTTAATGTTTGTTTTATCAGGAAACGCTCAAACCAAAGCGGTAGGAGAAGTTCTTACCAATTCCTTAGTCAATCCGAAGATTCAGATTACAGGTAAACTACATAAACAAAACCCTAAAAAAGATGGAACTGTTTGTGAATGTATGAGTTGTTTTGGATTATGCGACGTTAACATTGTTGTTACAGCTGAAAAACATTCAAATTTAACCGTAGGGAGTTATGATTTGGTGTTCTATGTAGTTGAAGACATTAAGCATGCTGAAGATGTTATGTATATCGATGAAGATTTAACAAGTAGCTATAATAACCAGAAGATTGTTATTAAAAAGGGTGAGTATAAATACATTAAAGAGCGTAGTGAGATTGATGTTAACGGTAAAAAACTAATCTCATACGGGTATTCGACATTGAAAATTGAGATAAAATAAATAAAAAATTA
>NZ_DATIDM010000218.1:0-3731 GCF_035456225.1 Flavobacterium sp.
GCCTGATGAACTGGCAAAATTCGGCACTTTCGAAACTAGCAAAACAAAAATGGATCAAATTTTCAAAATCGGATACGAGGCAGCTAAAAAATCATACGAAGAACTTCTGCCATAAATTTCATCTAACCTCTTTTAAAAAAAGAGATTATAACTATATTTGCACCACTAAACGAATCATCGTAATGAAATACAATAGAATTCTTCTGAAATTGAGTGGCGAAGCGCTAATGGGAGATAACCAATATGGCATCGACCCAAAACGCCTGGCGGAATATGCTGCTGAAATAAAACAAATCCACGACAAAGGCATTCAAATTGCAATTGTAATTGGAGGCGGCAATATTTTCAGAGGGGTAGCCGGAGCCAGTAATGGAATGGACCGTGTACAAGGCGATTATATGGGAATGCTGGCAACCGTTATTAATGGGATGGCCTTGCAGGGTGCTTTGGAAGCAACCGGAATGCAGACGCGTTTACAAACCGCTTTAAAAATCGAAGCCATCGCCGAACCATACATCAAAAGAAGAGCTGTACGCCATTTGGAGAAAAACCGAATCGTAATTTTTGGTGCGGGTACAGGAAATCCCTATTTCACAACAGATACTGCAGCGGTTTTAAGAGGAATTGAAGTAGATTGTGATGTAATTTTGAAAGGAACCCGAGTAGACGGTGTGTATGATTCTGATCCGGAAAAAAATGCCAATGCCATTAAATTCGACAACATTTCTTTTGATGATGTCCTGAGCAAAGGATTAAACATCATGGACACAACAGCTTTCACATTAAGTCAGGAAAACAAATTACCGATTATCGTTTTCGACATGAACAAACCAGGCAATTTATTGAAAGTTTGTGAAGGCCAAAACGTTGGAACAACTGTTAATATTTAATATTGATTTATAAAAATTAGTATCATGACCGAAGAAATTATTTTCATCTTAGATAGCACTAAAGAATCGATGAACGGTTCTGTGGCCCATTTGGAAAAATCATTTTTAAACATTCGTGCCGGAAAAGCTTCTCCACAGATGTTGGGAAGCGTTTTTGTGGATTATTACGGCTCACAAACACCACTTTCACAGGTAGCTAATGTAAATACACCCGATGCAAGAACCATCACGGTTACGCCATGGGAAAAAGCGATGTTGCATCCTATCGAAAAAGCCATTATGATAGCCAATCTTGGTTTCAACCCGATGAACAACGGTGAAAACATTATCATCAGTGTACCGCCACTAACCGAAGAGCGTCGTAAAGATCTGGTAAAACAAGCCAAAGCAGAAGCAGAAGACGCGAAAGTAAGTATCCGAAATGCGCGAAAAGATGCCAATACCGACATCAAAAAATTAGAAAAAGAAGGAACTTCGGAAGATATCTGTAAAACCGCAGAAGATGATGTTCAGAAACTTACGGATTCTTTTATCAAAAAAATCGAAGAGCATTTGGCAATTAAAGAAGCCGAAATCATGAAAGTATAGTTTATAAATCCCGGTTTTTTATCGGGATTTTTTATTTCATAACTTTAGCTACCTTTACACATCCAATCCGAAAGCTTATCCGCATTTTGAAGCGATTTTTTTTCTTTTTGTTTTTCCTTTTCAGCATTTTGACCAATGCTCAACACCCCGTTTCAGGTATTGTTCGAGGAAGCAACGAAAAACCGCTGCCCTTTGCAACGATTCACCTTAACAACGGAAAAACCATCATTGTGGATGTCGACGGGAAATTCATCATAGAAAACACATCCGAAGCAACATACTTTACTGTTTCTTATACCGGATATTTACCTGAAAAAGTACTTCTGAAAGCCAATCAGAAATTTTATGAGGTAAAACTGAAAGAGAAATCCCAACAACTCGATGAACTGGTTATTGGAGAAAATCCGGCGTTAGAGGTCATCCGAAGAACAATCGCCTCCAAAAACAGCAATGATCCGGAGAAAAAACTCAACAGCTTCCAGTTTAAAATGTACAACAAACTGATTATCACGGCCAACCCGGATTCTATCAGTGGGAAAATTGACTCGGTCTTTATTTATGAAAAAATCGGAGCCCGATTTCAAAAACTGGATTCTTCCGATTTCAAACTCAAAAAAATCATTCAGAAACAACACCTCTATCAAACCGAAAAAGTTTCTGAAATACAGTTCAATAAAAAACAGGGACGAAAAGAAACCGTTTTAGCCACACGTATGGCCGGTTTTAAACAACCCATCTATGAATTCATCGGTTTACAGCTGCAATCTTTTTCTGCTTATGAAGATAAAATAGTACTCTTCGAAACCAAATATGCCAATCCCATTGCAGACGATGCGCTGAATCACTACAATTATAAAATCCTCGACACTGTTTTCCTAGGCAACAGAAAAGCCTACATGATTCACTTCAAACACAAGATTCAAAAGAAGAAATCAAAACTGGAAGGGATATTGTATATTGATAGGGAAAGTTACGCCATTGCAAAAACAATATACCGTTTCAAAGGAATTTTAGATATCAGCGCGACCAATCATTTTACCTATTACAAAGAAGAAGAAACCTGGTTTCCGGATAAAAATGTGTTTAAAATCGTAAAAGGCACCAATAATGACGATGTGAAAATTTTGGGTGAAACCATCAAGTTCACCAATGAAGAGGAAGAAGAGACTTCCAAAAAGCAAAAAAAATCGGGTTCTGATTACATTTACATCCTTTCCGAATCCAAAAATTTCGAAACTGAATTCAACAAACCGGTAACTATTAAGCATCCGTATATCTCCATAGATATAAACGAAGAAGCCATCTCCAAAAATGAAAGTTACTGGACCCCGTTCCGAAAAGACAGCTTGGACATTCGAAGTATGAAAACCTATTCGACATTAGACAGTCTGGTTTCCAAAGAAGGTTACGAACAAAAAATTAAGATTGGCCGAAAAGTGATCAATGGGTTTGTTCCCATTGGCCCTATTGACTTGGATTTGCGTCAACTGATAAAATACAACAACTACGAAGGGTTCCGATTTGGTCTTGGTGGAGTAACCAACGATAATTTTTCAAAGATAATTCGTCTGAACGGTTATGGCGCCTACGGATTGAGAGACGATCAGTTTAAATTCAGCATTGGGGAAGCAACCCGGCTTCACAATTTTTCCAGCACTTGGCTAGGCGTTTCATATACGGATGACCTGCAGGAGATCGGTAGTACCATTTTCGACATTGACCGGAAAAAATTCAGGCTTTATGACCCCAGACCTTTCAACTTAACAACCTTTTACAGTCATAAAACCTGGAAAACGTATCTGGAAACTAAATTTTTTCCGAAGACTGAAAGCATCTGGCAGTTTTCACGAACGGAAATCGACCCAAAATTCGATTATTCCTTTTACGCCAATGGCATCACCTACACTGATTATACTATTTCGATGGCTTCCGTTTCCGTGCAATGGAACCCGTTTAGCGACTATATGCAAACGCCTGCAGGAAGATTAGAATCGAAAAAAAGATTTCCGAAATTTACTTTTCAAATCGCCAAAACCTTACCGGGAGTATTCGGAAACGATTTGGATTTTGCCAAATTCGACTTTAAAACCGAAATCGAAAAACAATATCTTGATGGTCAGAAAACCTCCTTCCTTGTTCAGGCAGGTATTGCCGTTGGCGACATTCCGATAACGCATCTGTACAGTATTTCACCGAACACCATGGACCGAGATGCCGTTTTACAGCGAATCAACTTTGCCGGTAAAAACAGTT
>NZ_DATIDM010000219.1:0-7010 GCF_035456225.1 Flavobacterium sp.
TTTTAGCATCATTTACGATTTGCCCTGTTGCCTCATCCAGTTTGTAATAAGCCACCAAATTGGCATAATCCGGATGTGTGGCATCAATCGTTTTATTTTTCCAATTCAGAATGTTTGCAGCCGAAAGCTCTTTGTTCCAAACAGAAAACTCTCTGATACGTCCCACGTAGTTATTATTGTATACAGGAGTATATAATCTACCCAAAACAAGGTTCATTATATTCATCACTTTTGTTTTACCAGTACCGGTAAACCATAATGTACCATTTAAATAGATGTTCATTACACCCGTGGTAGCATTTTTAGTAAAAGTCCAATGATTCCAAACATCTTTGATTACGCTAGCAGTACCATATGGCTTTTGTAACCTGTCGAAAGTAGTTCCAACATAACCACAATCAAAATAAATGTCTGAATTCCAAGGCATGTGAATATTTAACTGTCGCTCATCGGTATTGTTATTTGAATAACCATAAACAATACTGTTGCTTACTGGCATTGAGCTGTCTCCTTTAGTCCAGAAAGCCACTGTAACCTGGCTGTTGATCGTATTGAAAAATTGCGTCCCAATGTCAACATATCCTCCACCGGATACATTAATTGCTGAAATATTGCTTGCAGTAAGTACTCTGTTTTCTGCATTAGAGAAACCTACGAAGTCAATATTAGAACCGCTTGTCCCATTGGTAAATGACATTTCAATGATGATGTTACTGGTTCCATTCCAGTTAAACGGCGTATGAAACTGAATTTTGTTGGTTCCGTTCACGAAAGTATAATCTCTGAAAAATACATCCGTAAAACCTGTAAAATCAAGCGCACTTGCCTGCATACTTGTAGCGGCACTGTTCTTCATTTTGATTTTCAGGAATTTCGCAAGTCCTCCAGTATTAGATACGTTTAGACGGATAGCATTAATATTACCCGCAGTAAACCCGGCAGCTGTTAATTGCGCAGCGGTAATAAGCATTTGTGATCTACCGCTTCTTAAGTTCGTTTTAACCAAATTTGACATTAAAACACTTCCGTTTCCTACCTGATAGGCGTTTTCAGACGTTGTGGAATTCACCACTACATTTTTCTGCGTAAAATCGTAATGATCATACGTTTGTTGCGAGGTGTAAGGGAAAGAAGTTCCCGTAAAACCTGTAATCGTGTAGTTAGGCTGCTTGAAAAGTACTTTTTCAATTTTTGCACTATCTGCTATAAAGGTATTAACAGAGTAATCCCATTCACCACAACCCGTTACACCATCTTCCGGTCCGTTTCTTACCGTTGCGTTTCGGCATCGCAGATTGTATTTCAGAATGATTTTTTCGAAAGTCAAACTCGGGTTGTTGGGAAAACTGATTAAAGTATCCCTTGAAATACTGTTGTGATTAAAACCATGTACCCTGATAGTGTCTCCCACGCTTTGTGCAGACATCAGGTTGGCCTGAATCGAGATGAATAATAAAAGTAATAATTTCTTCATAAGTTAAACGATGTTAATTGCTTTTTGATTCCGCATCAATATTAGCAAAAAACAAGGTTTAAAATTTTCAAAACCACCTGAAAAACAGTATGGTTATACTTATTTAACAAAAAAACAAGCTACTGTTTTTTAACATAATAAAAAGTTAAAATTCCGACTTTAATTCACAGAAATAATTTGTTTTTTTAACATTTTGATCCTTTTTCGAACACAATAAAGAATATTACAATAGATTATGAATAGATTTTTTTCCCGAATAAAAGACATTACATCCCTATTTATAGAAAAAAAACAAACCCGATAGCTTTTAACTATCGGGTTAATTTTTTGTTTTTACTATTTATAATTTCAAATTTATTTTTCAATTTCCTTCAAACTCTCCATTTTTTTGTGAGCCAAGAAACCTTTAATATCTTCGAAATGTTCTTTTACGCGTTTATGCCCGAATTCGAATACTTTTTCAGCCAATCCGTCTAGGAAATCACGGTCATGGGAAACTAAAATCAGCGTTCCGTCAAAATCCTTTAAAGCATCTTTGATGATGTCTTTGGTTTTCATATCCAAGTGGTTCGTAGGCTCATCCAATATAAGAACATTAACCGGCTCCAACAACAGTTTAATCATCGCCAAACGGGTTTTTTCTCCACCTGACAACACTTTTACTTTCTTTTGGATATCATCTCCTTTAAACATGAACGCCCCTAATAAATCTTTGATTTTAGTACGCACATCACCTACAGCAATCTGGTCGATAGTATCAAAAATAGACAAATCCCCATCAAGCAATGAAGCCTGATTCTGAGCAAAATACCCCACCTGAACATTATGTCCGATATCTAATTTTCCGCCTTCATAATCGATTTCTTTCATGATAGCTTTAATCATGGTCGATTTTCCTTCACCGTTTTTACCTACGAATGCAACTTTCTGTCCACGCTCAATTACCATACTTGCATTATTGAAAACCACATGGTCGCCATAGGTTTTTGTCAATTCTTCGACAATCACAGGATATTGCCCTGAACGTGGCGATGGCGGGAATTTCAGTTTTAAAGCCGATGTATCCACCTCATCAACCTCAACAAGCACTAATTTTTCTAACATACGTACACGTGATTGCACTTGCTCTGTTTTTGAAAAAGTCCCTCTGAAACGCTCAATAAACGCTTGATTTTCCGCAATAAATTTCTGTTGTTCGTCGTAGGCTTTCTGCTGGTGAATTCTTCGATCCTGACGTAAAACCAAATAATCAGAATATTTTGCTTTGTAATCGTAAATTCTACCCATCGTTACTTCGATAGTACGATTCGTAATATTATCCACAAATGCACGGTCGTGGGAAATCACCATAACCGCTTTCGCCTGATTGATAAGAAAATCCTCCAACCACTGGATACTATCCATATCCAGGTGATTTGTAGGCTCATCCAGTAAAATCAGATCCGGTTTCTTTAAAAGGATTTTTGCCAATTCGATACGCATTCTCCACCCCCCTGAAAATTCAGAAGTCGAACGTGTAAAATCTTCTCTTTCAAAACCTAAACCTTTCAGTACCTTTTCAACTTCCGCCTCATAATTCACTTCTTCGATCGAATAGTATTTCTCGCTTAATTCGGAAACACGTTCGATCAATTTCATGTAATCGTCGCTTTCATAATCGGTACGGATGGTCAACTGTTCGTTGATTTCGTCGATTTCCTTCTTCATATTCAAAACATCGGCGAAAGCCTTGGACGTTTCTTCCATTACCGTACAATCGTCAGCCGTTAGCAAATGCTGTGGCAAATAAGCAATTACAGCATCGCTTGGCGCTGAAATCCCTCCACGAGTTGGTCTGTTCTCACCCGCAACTATCTTTAGAAGCGTGGATTTTCCAGCGCCGTTTTTCCCCATAAGGGCGATTTTATCATTCTCATTAATGGCAAAAGTCACCTCGCTGAACAACGTTGTTCCGCCAAATTCTACCGCGATATCGTTTACTGTAATCATTTCTGAATTTTGAATTTAGAGGTAAGAAATCAGAAGAGTCCGAACCATTTTTAAAGCCGCAAAGATAACTGAATTTGAAGATACTGCAATTTCAAAAACATTTTCTTAACGGGGACTTTCGCTTTTACCATTCCACATTGTCAGAATTAACAAACTTTTATCAATGAGATATTATTTTTTTTATTAAAATTGCTTGATATATCAAATATTTAAAATGAAACGATTTTTTATAACATCAGCACTTTTGTTATCCCTTATTGCGAATGCACAAACAAAGCCCAGAGCGAGGGATTTGGGAGTTCCGTTCGAAGGAACACCAGGAAAGAACAATGCCATAACCGATGTACCCGGAATTGAAGTCGGCTACAAAACGTTAATCGAAGGAGAAGGGAAGTTAGAACCTGGCAAAGGACCGGTACGAACAGGAGTAACCGTTATCCTCCCCAAAGGAAAAACAGCAAAAAGCTACCCTGCCGCCTGGTATAGCCTAAACGGAGATGGCGAAATGACAGGACTTACCTATATAGAGGATTACGGTAAAAGCTATGGCCCTATTGGGATTACCAACACTAATAGCGTGGGGACGGTACGTGATGCCATCGGACAATGGAACTATAAAAAATTTTCAGAAGGCGATTTCATCGATTTTTCCTTTGGACTTCCGGTGGTAGCCGAAACCTGGGACGGCATGCTGAATGACATCAACGGTTTTCACGTAAAAAAGGAACATGTTTGGGAAGCCTTGGACAACGCCAAAGACGGTCCTGTTCAGGAAGGAAATGTAGGCGGTGGCACCGGAATGGCCTTATATCTCTTTAAAGGCGGAAACGGCACTGCTTCAAGAACTTTCAAAATCGACGGAAAGGAATATACTTTAGGGGTTTTTATCCAAGCGAATTTTGGCGGACGTTCCGATTTGATGGTCGCCGGCATTCCTGTCGGGAAAGAAATTAAGGACTACAAAGCCGTATTAAACCAACAAAAAAGAAAAGACGGCTCTGCGATTGTCATTGTAGCTACCGATGCGCCTTTACTTCCCCATCAGTTGAAATTGGTTGCCAAAAGAGTAACTCATGGTTTAGCAAGGACAGGCACATTTTCCAGTGACAGTTCCGGAGAAATTTTTTTAGCGCTGTCAACCGCTGAACCTGTCGCCAATGAGAAACAAACCATGGAAACCTGGAATGTGCTGACCAAAGAACAATTGAATCCTGTTTTTAAGGCTACTGTGCAGGCTACCGAAGAAGCAATCATCAATACTTTAGTAGCCGCTGAAGACATGGAAGGTATCAACAACAATAAATTTTACGGTATTCCACATGATCAACTGTTGGCAATCCTGAAAAAATACAACCGACTTGCAAAATAGCTTTCGAATGTAACTATGTTTTTGAGTAACTTTATACTTCAAATTTTTTATCATGAAAAAAATAAAATTCACGGTAGTTATTGGTGCCTCAAAAGAAAAAGTATGGAATGTGTTATGGAACGACGACACGTATCAAAAATGGACTTCCGTTTTCAGTGAAGGTTCGAAAGCCGTTTCCGATTGGAAAGAAGGTTCTAAAATTCATTTTTTGGATGCTAACAATAACGGAATGTTCAGCATGATAGACAAACGTGTTGAAAATGAAATCATGAATTTCAAACACATCGGAAATGTAAAAGACGGCGTAGAACAACCGCTTGATGCCGCCACAGAAATCTGGTCGGGCTCAATGGAAAATTATGCTTTGAGCGAAACAGACGGAATCACAACACTCAAAACCGAAATGGACATTATCGAGGATTATCAGGATTTTTTCAATGAAAAATTTCCTTTAGCTTTAGATTTAGTCAAAAAAATGGCAGAGGAATAACAAATAATTTTCCCCACCTGTACTAAAAAGATTATTTTTACAGCGGAATTTAAAACCCTACTATGAAGAAAATCTTTACGCTGCTTTTTATAGCTTCTTACGTATTAAACCTTAATGCTAAAGAACTAAACACTAAATACTTAAGAAAAAACAACTATGAATCAACAAAGGAGTGGAGCATAAAAACAAACGATTTTTCTGCATTAGCTCCTGCTATTACACTGACTTCAAGTCCGTCAACAGCAAACCAGGCAATCTGTGTTAACAATCCTATAGTGAATATAACCTATGCGACCAGTGGCGGCGCGACAGGGGCAACTGTAACAGGATTACCGGCGGGAGTTACCGGGACTTACGCTGCTAATATCTTCACAATTAGTGGCACACCTACAGTTACAGGAGTTTTTAACTATTCAATTACAACAGTAGGTGGTTCACCAGCTGCTACAACGACCGGAACTATAACGATATCTGACCGACCGAATATAACAGTTAACATTCCGTCGATTTGCCAGGGAGGAACGACTGTCGTTACAGCTACTCCGGGAACTTCCGGATCTTATTCTTATGCATGGACAACACCTTCCGGCGCTCCGAATCCAGGAAATGTGGCAAGTTTTTCAACTTCAGTGCTTGGTACTTATTCCGTGATTGTCACCAATATGGCAACCAATTGTTCCAGCGCCAGTGCATCAGGTACTGTAACATCCACTCCTACACCAACCGTTACGGCTTCACCGGCTTCATCAATCCTTTGTTCCGGACAATCTACCGGAATACTGCTGACAGGCACAACTCCTAATACCACTTTTTCTTGGACTTACAGCCAGACAGGAAACGTAACAGGAGCAGCTAACGGAAGTGGAAATATCATTTCTCAAGTGCTTACTACAGGAAGTACTCCCGGAACCGTAACATACACAATTACCCCTAGCGCAAATGGTTGTACAGGAACACCAATAAATGTAACGGTAACTGTAAACCCTATTCCGGTAGTAAACGTTAATATAACTCAAGCTTCTATTTGCACGGGAGATACTACGAACATCACGTTATCGAGCAATACTCCCGGAACAACTTATTCATGGAACGTTGTTCAATCTGGAGGAGTAATTGGTGCAAGCGCCTCACCCAACACAAATGCAACATCAATCAATCAGGTTCTGACAACTTCAAGTACAACTATAGGTCATGCTATTTATACAATTACACCTATTACTAATGCTTGTCCCGGTTCTCCAGTAACAGTTACGGTTACAGTTTATCCTAGGCCAAATATTACAGCAAGCCCTTCGTCATCAACAATCTGTTCAGGGGAAACAACCAATATAATAATGAGCAGTAATGTTCCCGGAACAGTTTTTAATTGGACTGTAGTACCAACAGGTGTCCTGGGAGCGATGTCCGGAACCGGAAACCAAATCAATCAAACCTTAACTACAATCGGCTTGTCTCAAGGTGTAGTTACTTATTACATAACACCAACGGTTGGAGGATGTACAGGCACTCCAATAACGGTTACCATAACGGTCAACCCTACTCCCGAAGTGTTTTCTTTAACTGGCACGTCACTGATTTTGTGTAGCGGTGAATCTGTAGG
Source organism: Flavobacterium sp. (assembly GCF_035456225.1). Taxonomy (GTDB): domain Bacteria; phylum Bacteroidota; class Bacteroidia; order Flavobacteriales; family Flavobacteriaceae; genus Flavobacterium. Next base: position 6,923 of record NZ_DATIDM010000219.1, read on the forward strand.
AATTCTTATTAACTCAAATATACCAGGAACTACCTTTACTTGGACAGTAGTCCAAAACGGAGTTGACGGTGCTTTTGGCGGCAACGGT
>NZ_DATIDM010000220.1:0-37938 GCF_035456225.1 Flavobacterium sp.
AAAGTAAGCGCGTTGTGAGGCTTTTTCTTCTGCTTTTTTCTTGGAAGTTGCCCTTGCTTTGGCGACTATCTTGTTGTCGATTTTAAGTTTTACACCGAAATATTTCACGCCTTCATTCCCGTTGTCTTCAAATACGTCATAGTAGAATGATTTTTTCTCTTTCTGACACCATTCGATTACCAGGCTTTTATAACTGATTACCTTACCTTCCAGTTTAGGGATGTCCACATAAGGGGTGATCACTTTTTTATGGATAAATTTTTCGCAGTAGACAAAGCCTCTGTCCAGATAGATGGCGCCAATCAAAGCCTCGAAAAGATTTCCGTGAATATTCTCTCCAAAGTGTTGTGTAGCGACTTTACTTTCTACGTGTTTTATCAGATTCAGGTCTTTTCCTAATTCGTTCAGGTGGTCACGGCTGACGATTTTTGAACGCATTTTGGTTAGGTATCCTTCATCTCCGGTAGGAACTTCGCTGAAAAGATGTGCGGCAATAACCGAGCCCAACATGGCATCTCCAAGGAATTCCAGTCGCTCATAATTTACGGGATTTCCTTTCTCGTCCACTTTGTTTAACGAGCGATGCGTAAAAGCTTTGCGGTAATTGCTCAGATCTTGTGGCTGAAAACCCAGTATTTTTTGAATGGCATCAAAAAAAATCCCGTCTTCTGGAGAGCGGGAATTTGAAAATATTTTCTTGATGATTCTTTTCATGGCAAACGGTTACTCCTCTAATTTTTTAAATAAAACGCATGCGTTATGACCGCCAAATCCAAACGTGTTGCTCATTGCCACTTTTACGTCTCTTTTTTGCGGTTTGTTCAGCGTTAAATTTAAACTAGGGTCAATATTTTCATCAACAACCGAATGATTGATCGTTGGAGGGACAATACCGTATTTCATGGCTAAAATAGAAGCGATGGCTTCAATAGCTCCGGCTGCACCCAGCAAGTGACCTGTCATCGATTTTGTCGAGTTGATATTGATGTTTTTTGCATGATCTCCAAAAACAGCGCTGATTGCTTTTAATTCAGCAACGTCACCAAGTGGAGTTGAAGTTCCGTGTGTGTTGATGTGATCAACATCTTCAGGCTTCATGCCTGCATCGCGTAATGTGTTGTTCATTACCGCAATTACACCGATTCCTTCCGGATGAGGAGCCGTTAAGTGATAAGCGTCAGATGACATTCCTCCACCGCCGATTTCACAATAGATTTTTGCACCACGTGCTTTAGCATGTTCGTATTCTTCCAATACCAAGGCGCCTGATCCTTCACCTAAAACGAATCCGTCGCGGGTAGCATCAAAAGGTCTTGAAGCTGTTTCCGGACTTTCATTTCGTGTTGATAAAGCGTGCATGGAGTTGAATCCGCCCATTCCGGCAATAGTAACCGCTGCTTCAGAACCACCCGATATGATCACATCGCACATTCCTAATCGGATGTAGTTAAACGCGTCAATCAAAGCATTGGCTGAAGAAGCACAAGCCGAAACAGTTGTATAGTTTGGACCCATAAAGCCATTACGCATGGAAATGTGCGCAGGGGCAATATCGGCAATCATTTTTGGTATAAAGAAAGGATTGAATTTAGGTGTGCCGTCGCCTTTGGCGTAGTACATAACCTCTTCTTGGAAGGTCTCCAGTCCGCCAATTCCGGCGCCCCAGATAACACCTACACGGTATTTGTCTACATTTTCACCGGTAATTCCGGCATCTTTAATGGCTTCGTCACTGGCTGCAATGGCATATTGCGCAAATTTATCCAATCTACGAGCTTCCTTACGATCCATATAAGCTTCGATATTGAAGTTTTTTACTTCACATGCGAATTTGGTTTTGTGTTTTTCGGTATCGTAATATGTTATTGGGGCAGCGCCGCTTTTTCCATTAACCAAACCATCCCAATATTCTTCGATGGAATTTCCAATGGGTGTAAGAGCGCCTAAACCTGTTACTACAACTCGTTTTAATGCCATAATATTTTTTTTACAATGTATTTAAACAAATAATACCCATGTTGCTTTTCTTTAGTCTGTAAAGGAAACATGGGTACTATGGATTGTATTTTTTGATTGCTTCCAATCAGTTTTTTCAGAGAGGAAAATAATAACACCCATGCATTCCGAAGAATGCATGAGGGATATGTAAGTTATTATTTTTTAGCTTCTTCGATGTAAGAAATAGCTTGACCAACAGTAGCAATGTTTTCAGCTTGATCGTCTGGAATTTGGATATCAAATTCTTTTTCGAACTCCATGATAAGCTCAACAGTGTCTAATGAATCAGCTCCTAAGTCGTTTGTGAAGCTAGCTTCTGTTACAACTTCATTTTCGTCAACACCTAATTTGTCTACGATAATCGCTTTTACTCTTGATGCAATGTCTGACATAATCTTTGATTTTAAATTTAATTTGTTGGCAAAAATAAAAAACTTTATTTTAAAACAACGGTTTAGTAAAAAAATGTGACTACGAAATTAAAAAAAATAATTTTACAAAGCCCCCGTTTTTTTATTTATTATCATTTATTATTCTTTTTTTTGCAGTGTGAAAACAATGTTTTTTCATTTATTTAAAAGGTACTGGGTCAGATGAAAAAAATAGTGATTTTTGCTTCCGGAGCAGGTTCAAATGCGGAAAATATCATAGCGCATTTCAAAAACAGCAATACGGCAAATGTGGTTGCGGTCTTAACCAATAACGCATCGGCTAAAGTTATAGAGCGTGCTGAAAATCATGGTGTTTCTGCATTTGTTTTTAATAAAACAGAGTTGTCCGACGGAACAGTTTCGCAAAAAATAAATGCGTTACAGCCCGATCTGATTGTGCTGGCAGGATTTCTTTTGATGTTTCCGAAGGAAATCATTGAAAATTACCCGGATAAAGTCATTAATATCCACCCCGCATTGTTGCCGAAGTATGGCGGAAAGGGTATGTATGGCATGAAGGTACATCAGTCGGTTTTGGAAAGTGATGACAGTGAAACAGGTATCACAATTCATTATGTTAATGAGAAATATGATGAAGGTGCTGTGATTTTTCAGGCAACCACCATTGTTGAAGATTGTACCACAGCGGAAGAAATCGCTCAAAAAGTACACGAACTGGAATACAAGCATTTCCCGGAAGTAATAGAAAAACTCATAACGCAATAAATTTACTTTGAAATCCTACGAAGTCCATATTTATACTGACGGAGCCTCTAAAGGGAATCCCGGGCCAGCCGGTTATGGTGTAATTATGGAAATGGTGGGGACTCCTTATAAAAAAGAATTTTACGAAGGCTTCCGATTGTCAACCAATAACAGGATGGAACTACTGGCGGTCATCGTGGGCCTTGAAAAATTAAAAAAACAGGGAACTTCGGTTTTAGTTACTTCTGACTCTAAATATGTTGTTGACTCGGTACTGAAAGGCTGGGTTTTCGGTTGGGAAAAGAAAAATTTCACAGGCAAAAAAAATCCTGATCTGTGGATTCGCTTTCTTAAAGTTTATCGCAAGCATCAGGTTGATTTCCGATGGATTAAAGGGCATAGCAGTCACCCTCAAAACGAACGCTGTGATGCATTAGCGGTAATGGCTTCGCAACAGGAAAAGCTCTCTATTGATTTTTTTTACGAAAAAGAAGAAGGTCATTTGTTTTGATTTTCATAACTTTAAGGGATGAAATGGTCCCTGTCACATTTTTTTTATACACTTTTTTTTCTGTTGATGGGTTTTTGTGTTCATTCGCAGAAGAAAACCGAGCTCGCCCTTGATAAAGAGGGTATAAAGATTTATTTGACCAAATTTGACACTACTGCTTTTAGGGAATACCGCGCTGTCATGACGGTTCATGCCAATATTGACACTGTCGTAAAACAGCTAATTGACGTGAAAAGGCTTCAGAAATGGAATAATAAAAATAAGCACAGCGAGCTAGTGAAAAAGGTCTCCGACACCAGTTGGGTGTTTTATATAGTACATCATTTGGGTTGGCCGATACAAGAACGGGATAATGTTTCCCGGGTTACTTTAATAAATAAAGGAAACGAACAGTACATCACCATGACGCCTGATAATAAGTTGTTGAAAGAAAAAGAAGGGCGTATCCGACTAACTAATTTTAAGGGTTATTGGTATTTGAAACGCATTGATGACAAGCAAACACTGGTGGTTCAGCAGGTATATGGCGATCCGGGCGGGACGATTCCAGCCTTTATGGTTAATGCGGTGGTGACCAAAGGGCCGTACGATTCTTTTAAAGCGCTTCGACGTCACGTTGAAAATCTTAACAAAAAATAGGCTTTTTAGAACGAAAACTATGTCGTACATTTGCTCTTTCAAAAGTTAGGATCATTTTATGAATAAATTATTGATTGTAGGGACGGTAGCGTTTGATGCCATTGAAACACCTTTCGGAAAAACCGATAAAATTTTAGGTGGGGCAGGAACGTACATCGGACTTTCGGCGTCTCATTTCAACCTGAAATCAGCCATTGTTTCCGTAGTAGGAGACGATTTTCCACAAGAATATTTAGATTTATTAAAAGCCAAAAACATTGATATTTCTGGTCTTGAAGTTGTTCAGGGCGGAAAAACATTCTTTTGGAGTGGCCGTTACCACAACGATTTGAATTCAAGAGATACTTTGGATACCCAATTGAACGTACTGGCCGATTTTCAGCCAAAAGTTCCGGCCGATTTCAAAAACGCCGATGTGGTAATGCTGGGGAATTTACACCCATTGGTTCAAAGCAGTGTTTTGGATCAGATGGCAACAAAACCAAAATTAGTGGTTTTGGATACCATGAATTTCTGGATGGATTGTGCACTGCCGGAATTGATGGACGTAATCAAACGTGTAGATGTGATCACAATCAATGATGAAGAAGCACGCCAGTTGTCAGGAGAGTATTCCTTGGTAAAAGCAGCCGCTAAAATTCATGAAATGGGTCCGAAATATGTGGTAATCAAAAAAGGAGAGCACGGCGCTTTATTGTTCAATAACGACAAAGTGTTTTTTGCACCGGCATTGCCTTTGGAAGAAGTATTCGATCCGACAGGAGCCGGGGACACATTCGCCGGAGGTTTCGCAGGATTCATTACGCAAAGTGAAAACATTTCGTTTGACAATATGAAAAATGCCATTATTTACGGTTCTAATTTGGCTTCCTTCTGTGTGGAGAAATTCGGAACGGAAAGAATGGAAAAATTACAGAAAGAGGAGGTTTCGGCACGTTTACGACAGTTCAAAGCCTTAACACAATTTGATATTGCGCTGGAAAACTAGCACTTACATACGAGCCTCGGAAACGGGGCTCTTTTAATTATTACAACAACACAACAACAACACAATAATTATGAGCGACGCTTTAAAACATGAGTGTGGCATTGCACTTTTAAGATTGAAAAAGCCATTGGAATTCTACAAAGAAAAATATGGCACTGCATTTTACGGGGTACAGAAAATGTACCTTTTAATGGAAAAACAACACAATCGCGGACAGGACGGAGCAGGTCTTGCCAGCATTAAATTAGATATGGAGCCGGGCGAACGTTATATCAGTCGCGTGCGTTCCAACCAAGCGCAACCCATACAGGATATCTTTGCGCAGATCAACCAACGCATTAATGAAGAATTGAAACAGCATCCTGAATACCAGGAGAATGTTGCTCTTCAAAAAACAAAGGTTCCTTACATCGGCGAATTGTTTTTAGGACACGTTCGTTATGGTACTTTCGGAAAAAACAGTATTGAAAGCGTTCACCCGTTTTTGCGTCAGAACAACTGGATGCACCGTAATCTGATTGTGGCCGGAAACTTCAACATGACTAACGTTAAAGAGCTTTTTCAGGATTTGGTACGTTTGGGTCAGCATCCGAAAGAAATGGCAGATACCGTTACCGTAATGGAGAAAATTGGTCATTTCCTTGATGATGAAGTGGATGAATTGTACAAGCAATGCAAACACGAAGGTTTAAGTAAAAGAGAAGCTTCGCCGGTTATTGCCGAGCGATTGGATATAGGAAGAATTTTAAGAAGAGCTTCCAAAAACTGGGATGGAGGTTATGCCATGGCTGGATTGTTGGGCCACGGTGATGCTTTCGTAACCCGTGATCCCGCTGGAATCCGTCCGGCATTCTACTATCAGGATGATGAAATCGTGGTGGTGGCTTCGGAACGACCGGTAATCCAAACCGTTTTTAATGTGCCTTTCGAATCCATTCAGGAAATCACTCCGGGACATGCTATTATCGTTAAGAAAGATGGAAGCGTAATTGACGAGCAGGTGCGTGAATCGTTACCGTTGAAAGCTTGTTCGTTTGAAAGAATCTATTTCTCACGCGGTAGTGATGCCGAAATTTATCAGGAGCGTAAGGATTTAGGGAAATTAATCATGCCGGCAGTTTTAGAAGCTGTTGAAAATGATACGGACAATACAGTGTTCTCTTATATTCCTAACACAGCTGAAACGTCGTTTTACGGAATGGTTGAGGCGGCTAATGATTTTCTTAACCAACGTAAAATCAACGATATTTTAGCGAATAAGGAAAGTCTTTCTGCTGAAAAATTACAGGAAATTTTAGCGGTTAAATTACGCTCGGAAAAAATTGCTATAAAAGACGTTAAATTAAGAACGTTCATTACAGAAGACAGCAGCCGTGACGATATGGTGGCACACGTATACGATGTGACTTACGGCGTAGTTAAACCAACCGATAATCTGGTAATCATCGACGACAGTATCGTTCGTGGGACTACATTGCAGAAGAGTATCATTAAAATGATGGACCGTTTACAGCCTAAAAAACTGGTAATCGTTTCTTCAGCACCGCAAATCCGTTATCCGGACTGTTACGGAATCGATATGGCCAAATTGGAAGGATTGGTAGCATTCCGTGCCGCGATGGAATTACTGAAAGAGCGCAATCTGATGCATATCGTCGAAGATGTTTATAAAAAATCCAAAGCACAGGAAAATTTCCATGACAGCGAGGTGGTGAATTACGTGAAAGAGATTTATGCGCCATTCACCGATCAGGAAATCTCCGATAAAATTGCGCAGATGTTAACGGAAAGTTCGGTTAAAGCAGAAGTGAAAATTATCTTCCAAACAGTGGAGAATCTTCACAAAGCCTGTCCTAAAAATTTAGGGGATTGGTATTTTACCGGAGATTATCCTACCGATGGAGGTAATCGCGTAGTGAATCGTGCCTTTATGAATTTCTATGAAGGTAAAGATGCCCGTGCGTACTAAAAAACAGGCAAAAATGCATTTCGTCGATTTTATTTGCATTTCATCAGGTTTTTTTGAAGGATGAAAAGCGTCGCAATACATTCGTACTACCATAGCATTAGTAGGTTAAGTTTATGGTAGATTTGGGGCAAAAAGGGTGGAAGCAATTCCACCTTTTTTATTTTACCTTATTACGGTTTAAAAAAGTGTTTAGCAGTTTTGTGTTTCAAAGAAAAGATGTCTGAAAAACACTTTATCGATAAAAATTGCAGTATGTCTGATTTATTTGAAAGGGAATAACATTCGCCATACATTCGTATCACCATAGCATTAGTAGGTTAAGTTTATGGTAGATTTGGGGCAAAAAGGGTGGAAGCAATTCCACCTTTTTTATTTTAAGAAAAATTCATGAAAGCCATAAAAAAAGAGAACCAAACCGGTTCTCTTTTTTATTGTGAAGTACAAAGGGGATTCTTATTTTGCTGCAGCGTAACGTTTTGCTACTTCTGCCCAGTTGATTACGTTGAAGAACGCTTCAATATAATCCGGTCTTCTGTTTTGGTAGTTTAGGTAATAGGCGTGCTCCCACACATCCATTCCTAAAATTGGCTGACCCCCACAAGGTACGCCCGGCATGATCGGGTTGTCCTGATTTGGTGTAGAGCAAACCTCTAATTTTCCGTCTTTCACACACAACCAAGCCCATCCGGAACCAAAACGGGTTGCACCGGCTTTAGCGAACTGTGCTTTAAATTCTTCAAAAGAACCAAAAGCAGCGTTGATAGCCTCTGCCAATTCTCCTGTTGGAAGGCCACCTGCGTTTGGCGCCATGATTTCCCAGAACATAGTGTGGTTGTAATGCCCTCCACCGTTGTTACGCACTGCCATATTGTTCATGTCAAGGTTTTTCAGGATATCCTCAATAGATTTTCCTTCCAAATCTGTTCCGGTAATAGCAGCGTTTAAGTTGGTGATGTAAGCATTGTGATGTTTTGAATGGTGGATTTCCATTGTACGTGCATCAATATGAGGCTCTAAAGCATCATAAGCGTATGGTAATTGTGGTAATTCGAATGCCATGATATTTTTATATTTAAGATTAATAATTAAATTCATTCAAAATTATAAATTTATCTTCGTAAAAGAAAATAGTAATCGGCTATTCTTGCAGTATAAAACTAATTGAAGCATAATTAATTTGAACAAAGCAGCTTTCACCATCTACGACGCCTCGGCCGGTTCCGGTAAAACCTATACGCTGGTAAAAGAATATCTAAAAATTCTGATGCTGGCCAATACGAACGATGCCTATAAAAAAATCCTAGCCATTACCTTTACCAATAAGGCGGTAGAGGAAATGAAATTGCGTATCGTGAATTCATTACACGAATTTTCAAAAGACGAACCGAACGAAAAAGCGGTGGATTTCATGAAGGACGTCGCTGCGGAAACCAAACTCTCGTTAGCTACCATCAAAGACAAATCGAAAGCGATTATCAAAAACATCATTCATAATTATGCGGCTTTTGATATTTCCACCATCGATAAATTCACGCATAAAGTTATCCGTGCCTTTGCTCATGATCTGAAACTTCCCGTTACTTTTGAAGTATCGCTGGAAACCGATTTGCTGTTGCAGGAAGCCGTGGATGCTATCATTGCCAAAGCCGGTGAAGATGAAGTATTGACGAAAATATTGGTCGATTTTTCCGTGGATAAAACCGATAATGACAAGAGTTGGGATGTGACCCATGAATTGCTCGATGTGAGCAAACTGTTGGTCAATGAAAATAACCGAAACGAAATAGCGCATTTTCACGAAAAAACCATCGACGAATTTTTAGTGATTAAACAAAAATTAACCGAACTCATTCTTGATCTGGAAACAGATTGTATTGCATTGGCTAGTCAGGCTTTGGAGCTCATGGAAAGCCGGGGGATCAGTCAGGGTTCCTTTTACTCGGGATATGTTCCGAAACATTTTCTAAAAATAGCCGGTGGAACGGTGTTAAAACACGTTGGAAATTATAAATATCTTGAGGAGGGAAAGCGCTATTCGGCAAAAGTTCCGCAACATGAGAAAAACGAAATTGATGCTATAGCACCGGAATTGTTGTCTAATTTGGAAACGATAAACGAAAAAGCGGAGAAGCTTAATTTTTACAAAGCCTTCCAGAAAAACATCACGCCATTATCACTGTTAAATTCGATTGCGCAGGAATTGGAAGCGATTCAGAAAGATCAGAATATTTTATCGATTTCCGAGTTTAATGCCATTATTCACGAAGAAATTCAGGGCCAGCCTGCTCCATTTATTTATGAGCGGTTGGGTGAGCGTTACAGACATTTTTTCATTGACGAATTTCAGGACACCTCCGAAATGCAGTGGCATAATCTGATTCCGCTGATCGACAATGCGCTTTCTTCGGAAGATTTGTCGGGCACCCAAGGCTCATTGATGATAGTGGGCGACCCGAAGCAGTCGATTTACCGTTGGCGAGGTGGGAAAGCGGAGCAGTTTATCAGTTTGAGCAAAGCTGAAAAACCGCCTTTTTCCAATCCGGAAAAGGAATTGATCCGATTGGGTAAAAATTTCCGCAGTTATTCCGAGGTAATCGAATTCAACAATGCTTTTTTTGCGATGTTGGCCGATGAATTTTCCAATGAAGATTATCAGGATTTGTACCGAAACAAAAGTGCCCAGGAAGTCAATGACAAACAAGGCGGTTATGTGAATATTTCATTTATTTCTAAAGAGGAAAAAAATGGCGATGCCTCTGATGAAGAAGCAGACGGCAAAGATCAATTGTATCTGAAAGCGACCTTGGCTACCATTGAAAAAGCAAGAGCGAAAGGGTTTCAGTACCGCGACATTGTTTTGCTTACGCGTAAGCGGGATTCGGGCGTTGCGCTTGCAAATTATCTGACCGAAAACGATGTCCCGATTTTGTCATCGGAAACCTTGTTGATTAACAACGCGACGGAAGTAAAACTGATTTTAAATGTGCTCCGTTATCTGAAAAACAACAACGATAAGGAAGCGAAGGCGGCATTTTTATATTTCATCGCGAAAAACAAACAAACCAAATTGCCCATCCATGATTTTGTCGAAATCGGGATGACGAAATCCTCTGAAGAAGCCTTGGAGGATTGGTTGAAGGAATCGGGTATTTTTATATCGTTTAAAAACTGTCGTAAAAAATCGTTGTATGAAGCGGTGGAAATTATTATTTCAACCTTTATTAAGGAGAAAAGTACCGTTTCTTACGTACAGTATTTCATGGATTTGGTTTTAGAAAGAGATGTGCGTACACAGGCGGGTGTGTCGGATTTTTTAGAGTATTGGGAGAATAACGGTGCTAAATTCAGTATTCCGTCTCCGGAAGGAAATGACGCAGTTAGGATCATGACCATTCATAAATCCAAAGGACTGGAATTTCCTGTGGTGATTTTCCCGTTCGCCGAAGAAGATTACTCGCGATCCCCGAGAAATAAAATGTGGTTAGAGCTGGATGACAAAACATTGAACATTCCCAAAGCTTTGGTAGATGCCAAAAAAGAAGTGGCTGAATACGGGGAAACCGCGGCGCAGGTATACGAAGAAAGAAGTCAGGAAGAACTTTTAGATAATATCAATGTGCTGTATGTGGCTTTGACAAGAGCAGAAGAGCAGTTGTACGTAATTTCAAATAAAAACCTGACCAGCAAAGGGGAACTTACGAATAACATGTCATCGTATTTTATCAAATACCTTGATTTTAAAGGGGTGTATCACGCTGATCAATTTGAATTTGAATTTGGGGATGCTGACAGGCTTTCGCAGTCCAAAGGTGAAAAAGAAAAACAGCCGACAATCGAAATTGTGAAGGAAGTTTTTAATCCGAAGAAAATCAAAATCGCGCAACGTGAAGCCTTGATGTGGGGGACCGAACAGATAAAGGCAATTGAATTCGGAAACGTTTTGCATGAAATTTTATCGTTTGTAAAAACCAAAGACGATATAGAACTGGCTTTGATGAAAGCTGTTGAAAACGCATTGATAACCGAATCCCAGAAAGACGGTATTCGACAAACAGTGCTTCAGGTTGTGAACCATCCGGAGCTGCAACTTTTCTTTGAAGCCGATAAAAAAGTATATAATGAGCAGAATATTATCAAAAAAGGGACTGCAACAATCAAACCGGACCGTGTTTCCGTAAAAGGAGATAAGGCTTATTTGCTGGATTATAAAACCGGAGTCCATCAGAAAAAATATGAATTGCAATTGACGGAATACGGAAAAGCATTGGAGGAAATGGGTTTTTCTGTGGAGAAAAAAGCGTTGGTTTATATAGGAGAAAAGTTAGAAGTAGTACATTTGTAATCTTGAAAAAAGAGACAAGAATACAGAAGAAAGAAAAAATAAAATAACAGAAATAAACACACAATACTATGTACGGTAAAATTAAAGAGCATTTACAAAACGAGCTGAATTCGATTCAGGAAAACGGATTGTATAAAAAAGAGCGCATCATAACCTCGCCTCAAGGAGCGGAAATCAAGATTTCAACCGGGGAAACGGTTTTGAATTTTTGTGCCAACAATTATTTAGGATTGTCATCGCATCCGGAAGTGGTTCAAGCGGCAAAAGATGCTTTGGATACACACGGCTTCGGAATGTCATCGGTGCGTTTCATCTGCGGAACCCAGGATATTCATAAAACCCTTGAACAAAAGATTGCCGATTTTTACGGTACGGAAGATACCATATTATATGCAGCCGCTTTTGATGCAAACGGAGGAGTTTTCGAGCCTTTGTTGGGTGAAGAAGATTGTATTATTTCCGACAGTCTGAATCATGCTTCCATTATTGACGGTGTGCGTTTGTGTAAAGCGGGACGCTACCGTTATGAGAATAACAACATGGAAGATTTGGAAAAGCAACTGATTCAGGCTAATGCTGATGGTCGTCGATTTAAATTAATCGTTACCGATGGCGTATTCTCTATGGATGGACTGGTGGCGCCTTTGGATAAAATCTGTGACCTGGCGGATAAATACGATGCGATGGTGATGGTGGATGAATGTCATGCGGCCGGCTTCATTGGTGCTACAGGAAAAGGAACTCTGGAAGCTAAAGGGGTAATGGGGCGCGTGGATATCATTACAGGAACTTTAGGGAAAGCCTTGGGTGGTGCGATGGGAGGTTATACGACTGCTAAAAAAGAAATCATTGAGATTTTACGTCAGCGTTCCCGTCCGTATTTGTTTTCGAACTCGTTAGCGCCTTCTATCGTAGGGGCTTCCATCAAAGTTTTTGAGTTGTTGGAAAAAGATACCACTTTGCGTGATAAATTAGAGTGGAACACCAACTACTTTAAAGAAGGAATGAAGAAAGCCGGATTTGATATCATTGATGGTGATTCTGCCATTGTGCCGGTGATGTTGTACGATGCGAAATTATCCCAGGTGATGGCGGATGAATTGCTTAAAAAGGGAATCTATGTGATTGGGTTCTTCTTTCCGGTGGTTCCTAAAGATAAAGCCAGAATCCGTGTGCAATTATCTGCGGCTCATACTCAAGAACATCTTGATAAGGCAATTGCAGCATTTACGGAGGTTGGAAAAATGTTAAATGTGATATAAATATGGTTTTTTTTTAGTAAGAAAATGTATTTTTTTTAACAAAACTCTTTGTAGTTAATAATTAACCTATTATTTTTGTCTTGATTATAACGTATTGTAATTAAATAAAAAAAGTATGAAACATCTAAACAAATTATTTGTTGCTGCTCTAATGTTTGCTGGATTGAGTTCGCAAGCACAGGATAGTAACAATCCATGGGCTATCACATTCGGGGTTAACGCGATGGATGGAGGTAGAGTGAGTGCGGCTTCTAAAGTAGAAGATCAGTTCTCAGAGTATTTTAATGCAAAAGATTATTGGAACATTATTCCTTCAGTGTCTTACTTTAACGTGTCAAGACTTGTTGGACATAATTTCTCTTTTGGTATCACAGGGTCAGTGAACAAAATTGATAAATTTGTTAGCGAAAGAACCTATGATCCTGCAACAAACACTAATGATTATGTAGTTTCTAATCCTGGAGATTTAATGTATTATGCAGTTGACGGGGTTATCAAATACAATTTCTTAAAAGGTTGGTTTGATCCGTATGTTCACGTTGGTGGAGGTTATACTTTCATGGGTGATGCTTCTGCAGGTACTGTGAATGGAGGTTTAGGTCTTAACTTCTGGTTTACAGACCAAGTAGGTTTGACATTACAGTCAACTTACAAACAATCATTCGACGATACAAGAACTCCTGATGTGGATATCGCTTCACACATGCAACATTTTGCAGGTATTACTTTCAAACTTGGAGGTAAAGATACTGACGGTGACGGAATCTATGATAAAGATGACGCTTGTCCGGAAGTTGCTGGTTTAAAAGAATTCCAAGGATGTCCTGATACTGATGCTGACGGAATCGCTGATAAAGACGATGCTTGTCCAGAAGTAGCTGGTCCTAAAGAGTTAAACGGTTGTCCTGATACTGACGGTGACGGAATCGCTGATAAAGACGATGCTTGTCCAGATGTAGCTGGTCCTGCTGCAATGAACGGTTGTCCTGATACAGACGGTGACGGTGTTGCTGATAACGTAGACAAATGTGTTGACGTTAAAGGTCCTGCTGAAAACGCTGGTTGTCCTTGGCCAGATACTGACAAAGACGGTGTAGCTGATAAAGATGACAAGTGTCCGGATGTAATGGGTACTGTTGCTAACAACGGATGTCCTGAATTAAGCGAGGCTGTAATCAAATCATTGAACGATTATGCTAAAACTATCTTGTTCGTAACGAATAAAGCTACATTCCAACAAAGATCATACGCTGTATTGAAAAACATCGTATTAATCTTGAAAGAATACCCAGATGCTAAATTCTCTATCGAAGGTCACACTGACAGCGATGGTAACGACAAGTACAACTTGAAATTATCTGAAGACAGAGCTGCTGCAGTTAAAAACTACTTCATCGAGAACGGAATTGCTGCTGACAGATTATCATCTAAAGGATTTGGTGAAACGAAACCAATCGATTCAAACAAAACTAAAGCTGGTAAAGCTAACAACAGACGTGTAGAAGTTAAATTAGTAAAATAATTTATTTCTTAACAAATAAGGAAAACGCCTCGATTTATCGGGGCGTTTTTTTTATTTTTATGGCATGACACATTTTTCATTCCTTGATAAAGTTAGCCATGAGATCGTTTCTCAATTTGGCGATCGTCTTTCCGAGACAGCCATAATACTTCCCAACAAAAGAGCCCGTGTTTTTCTTTTGGAAGCTTTGAAAAAGCAATTGGATCAAACCGTTTTTGCTCCGGATATCATCAGTATCGAAGATTTTATTCAGGATGTGGCCGGTATCCGAAATATTGATTCGATTGAGCTGCTCTTTGAATTTTACGAGGTCTATTGTTCACTTACGCCTATAGAGAAAAAGGAGGAATTTGAGTTGTTTGCCAATTGGGGTAAAACCCTATTGCAGGATTTCAACGAGATCGATCGCTATTTATTAAAACCCGATCATGTGTTCTCCTACCTGAAAGATATCGAGGCGTTGAAACGTTGGGATTTGCAGCCGTCACAAACCACAGAACTAATCGATACCCACCTGGAATTCTGGAGCAGGCTTCCAGATTATTACAAGGCATTATATCTTCATTTAAAAAATAAGGGGATTGGGTATCAGGGATTGATTTACCGTGAAGCTGTAGAAAACCTCCATTATTTTTCTGAATCATTAGGGGATAAAAAACTGATTTTTGCCGGGTTCAACGCACTGAATCAGGCAGAAGAAAAAATCATCCAGCAATTGCTTTTTAATGAACAAGCCAAAATTTACTGGGATATTGACGCAACTTTCTTAAATGACGGGCTGCATGATGCCGGATTATTCATCCGCAAATTCAAAAAGGAGTGGAAGCAATTTGCTAATCAGCCATTCGAATGGATTACCAACGAATTCAGTCAAAGCAAGAACATTAAAATCATCGGTACACCGAAAACTATTGGTCAGGCCAAAATAGCAGGTAAGATTATTGAGGAGATCCAGGGTAAAGGAGAAAGTCTGGATAAAACCGCTTTGGTACTTGGCGAGGAAAATCTCTTATTGCCAGCCTTATATGCTTTGCCAAACACAATTGAAAGCCTTAATATCACAATGGGCTACGGTAGTAAGAACAACCCTGCCCAAATTTTAATCAACAAACTTTTTAAGTTGCATGTCAATGCCTTGCAGCGTAGTGAAACGAGTTATACGTTTTATTACAAAGAAGTTCTGGACATACTAACGCATCCTTTGGTAGAACCTTACAGTAATGCTTCCGGGGTGATTCGGATTATCAATCAAAATAATATTACGTTTCTTTCGCAGAAGAAATTCCTGGAACTCAATCAGAATACATCCGAATTGTTTCAACTGTTATTTGAGCGTTGGGACAAAGACGTAATCACGGTTTTAAACAGATTGACCGCAGTTATCCTGAACGTAAAATCATTCCTTGGTAATGACTCCGAAGAAGAAAAGGTTGCCAAAGCGTTCCTATACTCGATTTTCAAAACCATTAATAAACTGATTAATTTTCAGGAGAAATACGGTCAGATCGATTCGGTGGTAATGCTGCATTCTATTTATAAACAGATTATCGATTTAGCCGAAGTTTCCTTCGAAGGAGAACCACTTTCCGGACTCCAAATCATGGGTGTATTAGAAAGCCGTGTTCTGGATTTCGACAACGTGATTATCACTTCTATGAATGAAGGCGTCTTCCCGGCCGGAAAAGCTACAAATTCTTTCATTCCCTATGATGTGAAACGGGAGTTGAAACTTCCGACCTATAAAGAAAAAGACGCTATTTACTGTTACCACTTCTATCATCTGTTGTTGCGTGCCAAGAATGTTTATCTGTTGTACAATACCGAAAGCGAAGGACTGGATGCCGGTGAAAAAAGCCGTTTCATTACCCAACTTGAAATTGAACAACAACCCAATCATACTATAACGCATCAGATTTATAATGCCTATTTGCCGGATAAAGCCTATGAACCTATTGCGGTGCCAAAATCAGAACGCGTGTTGGAACGCCTAAAGGAAATTGCCACAGGGAAAGGTTTTTCGCCTTCGGGTCTGACAAGTTACATTCGCAATCCGATACAGTTTTACAATCAGCGTATCTTGCGGATTTCTGAAGTGGAAGAAGTGGAAGAAAACATCGCTTTGAATACATTGGGAACCATCATTCACGGCGCGTTGGAGGAATTGTATACTCCGTTTCTGAATCGCTTCCTCTCGGTTGAAAATATTGGAGAAATGCTTGGCAAGGCGAATGGAGAAGTCGAAAACCAATTCAGAGAAGTATACAAAGAAGGTGATATCAAAAAAGGGAAAAACCTGTTGGCTTTTGAGGTGGCCAAACGCAATGTCTTCAATTTTTTAAATGAAGAAAAAAGACTGATTGAAAGCGGTGACGCGGTTAAAGTATTGGCATTGGAAACTCCTTTGGAACAAATTTTGAAAGATGACCGTCTGCCTTATCCCGTAAAAATTGCCGGAAATGTGGATCGTATTGAACAGCGCAACGGTAAAATCCGAATTATTGATTATAAAACGGGTAAAGTCGAATTAAAGAATGTGCAACTGAAAGACTGGACAGGTCTTACGGCCGACATCAAAAACGACAAAATCATTCAGCTGTTGTGTTATGCTTTTATGTATGAAGAGCAAAAGAACGGAATGGAACTCGAAGCGGGCATTATTTCGTTTAAAAATATGCGCGCCGGATTTTTGCCCTTCGGAGTTAAAGAAGATAAAAATGTCGATTCAACGATATCATCCGAAGTTTTAGAGTCTTTTAAGACCGAGGTTGTAAGTTTGATCAATGAAATACTTGATGCTGAAATCCCTTTTGAGGAGAAATTGGAGTAAAATCTAAAATTTATCAGGGACCACAAAATTTGGTTGAAATATCATGATGCCCACATCTTTATCAATAAGACTTAAGTTAAAAAGTTAAACTGCCTTAAAAAAATCCAGCAGTACTTTTTTCAATTGGTCTCTGTTTTCAATGTGGCTCATGTGCCCGTCCGGAAAGGAAACCAGTTTGACATCGGTTCCTTCGATTTGTTCTAAATTGTCTTCGTAAACCAGCACCGGATCTTTTTTTCCTAAAATCAACAGGATAGGGTAAGGGGCAAAATGCAGGATTACTTCGCGGTCCTTGCGTATTTTCATACCTTCCGAAGCCGCTACAATGCCCTGAAGTGGTGTTTTTAATGCTTCGACTTTAACGCTTTCGATTTCGTCGACGAGTTTATCGCGGTTTTCTTCGCTGAACAAATTGGCAATCGACATAGTGATGAATGCCGAATAATTTTGCTTTACCGCTTTAATGGCGCGGTCACGGTTCAGTTTTCGTTCTTCACTGTCGGCCCGGGAAGTTGAGTTTAAAAGTGCAATTCCTTTAACATTGTCCGGATACAATTCCGCGAAAGCCAAGGCAACATAACCTCCCATGGAGTGGCCTACAAAAACAGCCTTTCGAACACGCAATTCGTGCAAAACGGCATGAACGCTGTCGGCCATATCTTCCATTGTATGTACATAGCCCATGCATTCGGTTTGTCCGTGACCCAGTAAATCAATGGTGATAACGCGGTATTTGTTGGAAAATTCGGCAACATAAGAATCCCACATGGTCGCGTTTTCCAAAAATCCGTGAAGCAGAACAATGGCGGTCCCTTTTCCTGTTTCGGAATAAGCAATTTTGGTGTTTTTATGAATGATGAATTTAGTCACAGTCGCAGTCGCGGTTTTTCAGTGCCAAAAATACTGTTTAGTTAGTAACAAACGAATTTTTTGTAATAAAAAGAAACGGCCCACTTTCGTAAACCGTCTTTCTTCTATATTCTCTAT
Source organism: Flavobacterium sp. (assembly GCF_035456225.1). GTDB lineage: Bacteria > Bacteroidota > Bacteroidia > Flavobacteriales > Flavobacteriaceae > Flavobacterium. The sequence continues at coordinate 18,182 of NZ_DATIDM010000220.1, forward strand.
TTTCTTTCTTCTATTTTCTATTCTCTAAATTACGAATTCATCAAAGTTTCAATCTCATCCGCTTCAATAGGAATATTGCGCATTAAGTTGAACGGTTCTCCTTTTTCCTGAATCACCACATCGTCTTCCAAACGAATTCCGAAACCTTCAGCCGGAATATAGATTCCCGGTTCTACCGTAAACACCATGTTGGCCTGCATTGGTTCGTGTAGTAAACCGTAATCATGCGTGTCTAATCCCATATGGTGTGAAGTGCCGTGCATGAAATATTTTTTGTAAGCCGGCCAGTCCGGATTTTCGTTTTGAACATCGGCTTTGTCGATCAATCCTAAACCTAGCAATTCCGATGTCATGACTTTACCGACTTCAACATGATATTGTTTCCACAAAGCTCCCGGAACCAACATTTTGGTTGCTTCGTTTTTCACACGTAAAACCGCATCGTAAACCGCTCTTTGTCTTTCTGTGTAACGTCCTGAAACCGGAATGGTTCTGGTTAAATCACTGGAATAGTTTGCGTATTCCGCACCAATATCCAAAAGCAATAGATCCCCGGCTTTACATTGCTGGTTGTTTTCGATATAATGCAAAACATTGGCATTAGCTCCCGAAGCGATGATTGGCGTATAAGCGAATCCTTTAGAACGGTTGCGCAGGAATTCATGAGCTAGTTCGGCTTCGATTTCGTATTCCATTACGTTAGGTTTTACAAAAGATAATAATCTTCGGATACCTTTTTCGGTAATGTTACACGCGTTTTGGATCAAATCGATTTCCTCGCTTTCTTTGATTGAACGCAAACGTTGTAAGATCGGATTGGATTTTTCAACTTTGTGTGCCGGGTAATTCTCTTTCCACCATTTCACAAAACGGGCCTCACGGGTTTCTGTTTCGATAACAGCGCGGTAATGTTCGTTGGTGTTGATGTAAATCGTATCGGCATAAGCCATAATTTCTTTCAGTGTTTTGTGGAAATCCTGTAACCAAATCACTGTTTTTACTCCGGAAACTTCAAAAGCGCGTTCTTTGGTTAGTTTTTCGCCTTCCCATACAGCAATGTGTTCGTTGGTTTCTTTTAAGAATAAAATTTCCTTTAAGTGTTCGTAAGGAGCGTCCGGGAAAAGTAAAAGGATGCTTTCTTCCTGATCAACTCCGCTTAAATAAAAGATATCGCGGTGCTGTGCAAAAGGTAAAGTGCTGTCTGCCGAAACGGGATAAATGTCGTTTGAGTTGAAAACAGCCACACTGTTAGGTTTCATGTTTGCCGTGAACTTTTGTCTGTTTATGACAAATAAATCGCGGGATATCTGATGGTATTTCATATGTAGATTTTTATTGTTTTTTTATTGGTCATATGCAATTCGCAAAGAATTATTGATGTTTGCTGGCAATTATGGTTATGCTCATTTCATAATGAAATGGTTTATAAAAAATTACAAGAACCCAAATTTAGAAACTTTAAAAGCAAAAAAGTCGGTAATCCCGATTTTTTTACGATATTTTAATATATTGCAATGCATTGGGATCGGCAATAATTTGTGTTGTGTGGATTTCAGTATTTTGTTTACCTTAAATAGTGTGATATGACAATTAAAAACGTATTGATGTTTGCGACGTTATCTATGTTGCTTTTTTCTTGTACTGATAAAGACGATTCGGTGGAGATTACACCTCCTGGACCGCAATTAATTGTAAAATTTAAATTTGATCCGACTCAAGTCCGCCTGAATAATTTAGGGCAGCCCTCTACAGTAGCGGCGGGGAATGCTGCTCAATCTCCGGTGTTTAACGCAATAAGTTCGCATTATCTGGAATTGGCTCCAAATGCCAATACGGCTCTTGGTGCAGGAACAATATTGTACCATGCTCCAGAAACCACTGCGGGAGGTACAAACGCGATTGATTTCAGCAAAGCAAAAATTGTTGGAGAGAATGAAGCCTTCCTTTCGATTCCGCTTAAAGATATTGCCGCAGGAAGTTACGAATGGGTGCGATGTTCCCTTTCTTATCAGGATTACAATATTAATGTTTTAAGCGGCGGTACTGAATATGTTGGAACATTGGCCAGTTTTGTCGGTTTCAGAACGTATATAACGTCGTTCAATTCGGGAGGCTATCCTTTTACGGTTAATTCCAATAAAGACCAGGGATATTGGGCTTTCGGATTACAGGGTGTTTCCTATTCAACTTCAGGGCAAGCGCCGGCAGGAGCGACGACAGTTCCGAATCCGTTGTTTGCAACATCGCCAATACCGTCCGGATCTTGTGTGGTAACCGGGAAATTTGATTCCAATCTTGTGATTGCTGGAAATGAAACGCAGGATATTGTTGTTACTCTTTCCCTGTCGGTTAACAATAGTTTTGAATGGCAGGAAGTGAATACTGATGGTAAATACGAACCTGCTGCGGGTGAAAATGTTGTAGATATGGGGTTGCGGGGTCTGATTCCGAGCTTTCAATAAGAATTTCTGAAACCACTCAATTTGAGTGATTTTCTTTTTGGTGTAGGCAGAAACATTTTAAATTCATTATAAATAAGAGGCAAACGTTTGTGGTTAAAACGAAATAGCGTTATTTTTGTTTGATTATTTAAAAACTATTACACTCAAACAAATACTATGGCAAACTCTGCGCTTTTAAAGTCGTCTATCGTAAAAAAATACTGGATGGCTCTTACGGGTTTATTTTTATGCTTGTTTTTGGCAGGTCACTTGGCTGGAAATCTACAGTTGATTTTTGGTGATGCATTACAGTTTAATAAGTATGCAGTATTTATGACTTCCAATCCGGCTGTAAAATTATTATCTTACGTAACGTACATCTCAATCTTGTTTCACGCGGTTGATGGGTTTATGTTGACGTATCAAAACGTAAAAGCAAGACCAATCGGTTATGCAAAATCAAATCCTGCTGCAAACAGCAGCTTCTCGTCAAGAAACATGGCGGTTTTAGGAACGTTGATTTTAGTGTTTATTGTTACACATATGGTTAACTTCTGGGCCGTGATGCATTTTGACAAAGACATGCCATTGCTGAAACAAACACTGGAAATCAGAGGAATGAAACAGGAATTGTACGTAGGGAGAGATGTTGGGCAGTTTTATCCGGTAGAACAGGTTCAGTTGGAAGGAGAGCCTGCAAACCCAATGACACCAAAACCTATGGTAATCAAACACGGAACGGATATTTACAATGTTGAGGCTAATGTAAAAACCGGAGAAGTATTTAAGGATTTACACAAAATCACTTTTGATTTCTTTAAAAGTAAAGCAAAATTATTTGGAGTTATTCCAAATGAAGGTTTAGTATTCACTATTTTGTACGCATTGGCAATGGTTGTTTTGGCATTCCACTTATTGCACGGTTTCCAAAGTGCATTCCAATCGTTGGGTGTTAATAATAAGTTTACACCATCCATTAAGGCTTTCGGGACATTGTTTGCAATCATCGTTCCTTTGTTGTTTGCAATTATTCCGATTTACATTCACTTTGTTAAATAATCAACATCAAAATTATGAAGTTAGATTCAAAAATACCTGAAGGTCCTATCGCTGAGAAATGGACTAATCATAAAAATCACTTGAAACTGGTTGCTCCGAATAACAGACCTAAAATTGATGTTATCGTGGTAGGAACAGGATTGGCGGGTGCTTCGGCAGCGGCTTCTCTTGGTGAAATGGGATACAATGTAAAAGCATTCTGTTTTCAGGATTCTCCTCGTCGTGCGCACTCTATTGCGGCTCAAGGAGGTATTAATGCGGCAAAAAACTATCAGAATGATGGTGACAGTACTTATAGATTGTTTTACGATACAATTAAAGGAGGAGACTACCGTGCGCGTGAAGCAAACGTTCACCGACTAGCGGAAGTTTCTGCCAATATCATCGACCAATGTGTGGCGCAGGGGGTTCCTTTCGCACGTGATTACGGCGGAATGTTGGATAACCGTTCGTTCGGGGGTACGCAACTTCAGCGTACGTTCTATGCGGCGGGTCAGACAGGTCAGCAATTATTGTTAGGAGCTTATTCTGCTTTATCAAGACAAATCGGTTTAGGACGCGTTGAAATGTACAACCGTCACGAAATGTTGGAATTGGTTAAAGTAGACGGTAAAGCTCGCGGGATCATTGCCCGTAACCTAATCACAGGTGAAATCGAAAGACATTCGGCACACGCGGTTATCATTGCAACCGGAGGATACGGAAACGTGTATTTCCTTTCGACTAATGCCATGGGATCGAACGTTACGGCTGCATGGAAAATCCACAAGCAGGGAGCGTTTTTCGCAAACCCATGTTATGTGCAGATTCACCCGACTTGTATTCCGGTACACGGAACAAACCAGTCGAAACTGACGTTGATGTCAGAGTCATTACGTAATTCAGGTCGTATTTGGGTTCCGAAGAAAAAAGAAGATGCTGAAGCAATCAGAGAAGGAAGATTGAAGCCGACTCAAATTGCTGAAGAAGATAGAGATTACTTCCTAGAAAGAAGATATCCTGCGTTTGGTAATCTGGTACCGCGTGACGTAGCTTCCAGAGCTGCAAAAGAGCGTTGTGATGCCGGTTTCGGAATCGAAGCAAATGATACCAACGAAGGAGTTTACCTGGATTTCTCTTCAGAAATCAATTCCAAAGGAAAACAGGTAGCCTACGCTAAAGGAAACCACAATCCTTCACAGGCTGAAATCACAGCTTTAGGAAAACAGTGGTTGGAAGAAAAATATGGTAACTTATTTACCATGTACCAAAAAATTACTGACGAAAATCCATATGAAACCCCAATGAAGATTTATCCTGCGGTACACTATACCATGGGTGGTGTTTGGGTTGATTATAACTTGCAGACAAACATTCCTGGATGTTTCGTGGCAGGAGAAGCAAACTTCTCTGATCACGGAGCAAACCGTTTAGGAGCTTCTGCTTTGATGCAAGGTTTGGCTGATGGTTATTTTGTGTTGCCTTATACCGTTTCAAACTATTTGGCAGATGAAATCCGTACAGGAAAAATTTCTACAGACACTCCTGAATTCGTTGAGGCGGAAAACAGAGTGAAAGATTCAATCAATAAATTCTTAAACAACAACGGTACTAAAACGGTTGACCATTTCCACAAAAGATTAGGTTTGATCATGTGGAATAAAGTAGGTATGGGGCGTAACGAGCAAGGTTTAAGAGAAGCTGTCGCTGAAATTGACGCATTGCGCGCTGAATTCTACAAAGAAGTTTATGTACCTGGAAGCGCTGATGAACTAAATCCTGAATTGGAAAAAGCACTTCGTGTAGCTGATTTCATGGAGCTAGGACAGTTAATGGCCATGGACGGATTACAACGTAAAGAATCTTGTGGAGGACACTTCCGTGAAGAATATCAGGATGCTGAAGGTGAAACCCTTCGTGATGATGCTAACTTCTCGTTCGTTGGCGCTTGGGAATACCAAGGGGACGACATCAATAAAGAAGTTCTTCACAAAGAAGAGTTGAAATACGAGTTTATCAAAATCGCAGCTAGAAATTACAAATAACAGAATTATGTCTTCAGCAAAAAATATCAATATAAACCTTAAAATTTGGCGTCAGAAAAACGCGAAATCCAAAGGAAGCATGGAAACTTATAAATTGGATAATGTTTCTACTGCCAGTTCGTTTTTGGAAATGTTAGACCAATTAAACGAACAATTAGTAAGTGAAAGAAAAGAGCCTGTAGCATTTGATCACGACTGTCGTGAAGGAATCTGCGGAATGTGCTCGTTATACATTAACGGACGTGCACACGGACCGGATACAGGAATTACTACTTGTCAGCTACACATGCGTATGTTCAACGACGGGGATACGATTTATGTAGAGCCATGGAGAAGTAAGGCGTTCCCGGTAATCAAGGATTTGGTTGTGGACAGAACTTCTTTTGAGAGAATCCAACAGGCAGGTGGTTTTGTATCTGTAAACACTTCCGGAAACACTATTGATGCCAATTCAATCCCAGTTCCTAAACATGATGCAGACAAAGCATTCGAAGCAGCGGCTTGTATCGGTTGTGGTGCTTGTGTGGCTACTTGTAAAAATGGTTCGGCTATGTTATTCGTTGGTGCAAAAGTGTCGCAGTACGCTTTATTGCCACAAGGAAAAGTGGAGGCTACACAACGTGTATTAAACATGGTGCGTCAGATGGATGAAGAAGGATTCGGAAACTGTACCAACACCGGTGCATGTGAAGTGGAATGTCCGAAAGGAATTTCTTTGGAAAACATCGCTCGTATGAACCGTGAGTTCCTTAAAGCTAGTTTAAAATAATCCAATCGCATATGAAAAAAATTCTAACATTAATCCTTGTTGCTGCACTTGCAGTTTCATGTAATTCAGATGATGATACTCCTTCTGGAGGAACTGGCGAAACATTTCCTATGTCCGCTACGGTTGATGGACAGGTTTTTTCTATGGGGCCAGAAAATGGTGGTAATTTGAGCGATCCGTCCGGAGGGATGTTTGGTTCCGAATATCATTTATTAGAAGGACATAAATTGGTAAATATCGTCGGAGCGTTGACATCCAAGGAGCCAATTGTGCAATATGATTATTACGTTCGATTGGCCATTCCAAAAACAGACATCGCTGTTGGGACTTATGATTTCACTAATCCACAATTGCCAAATGGCTATTTTGCCGATTTGGAAATCACTTCTGATTCTGCAGGTGAAGGTGAAGATGAAGTCACTGCCGACGGTAGAATTATTGTGAACAGTTGGGACAGTACAACAGGGAGATTGAAAGGAACGTTTGAGTTTACGACCAATGACGGTCTGACAGCTACCGAGACACATGTTGTAACGGGTTCCTTCAATTATATTCTTGCAGACGAATAATATAATTTATTATATGTAAATTTGACAAAACGCATCCGACATTGTTGGATGCGTTTTTTGTTTTTATTACTTTTAGCAAAAAGTTCAGCTATGCAAATTTCAATTATTCAGGCGCCTCTTTTTTGGGAAAATCCCGAAGTTAACCGAAATTATTTTTCAGCCAAGATTCAAAACATACCGGAAGAAACTTTATTGGTGGTCTTACCGGAGATGTTTACCTCCGGATTTACGATGAATCCGCATGAAGTGGCAGAAGATATGAACGGGGAGACGGTGCAGTGGATGAAAACAACGGCTATGAACAGAAACATTGCCTTAACCGGAAGTGTCATTATCCGCGAAGACGGGAATTATTATAATCGACTGTTATTTGTGTTTCCAACAGGAGAAATCGAGTATTATGACAAACGTCACTTGTTTTCTTTGGCAGGTGAAGACAAGGTTTATACAAAAGGTAATGAGAAAAAAATAGTCAATTATTTGGGGTGGCGTATTTGTCTTTTTATTTGCTATGATTTGCGTTTTCCTGTTTTTTCACGCTTTAACGACGATTATGATTTGCTGGTTTATGTAGCCAACTGGCCGCAACCCAGAATCGGTGCGTGGGATACGCTTTTGAAAGCCCGGGCTATCGAGAACATGACGTATGTGATTGGAGTGAACCGTGTCGGAGAAGATGAAAACGACAATAATTATCCGGGACATTCCCAAATTTTAGATTACCTGGGTGCTTATATGGTAGAACCATCCGAAAAAGAAATGGTTTTTTCTGTTCGATTGGATAAAGAACTGATGCTGGCCAACCGTAATAAATTCGGGTTTTTACGAGATCGCGATAGTTTTACTTTGACAGAATAAACCTTTCATCCATGTACCAATTGGCATGGACATCCAACACCTGCGGAAAATAAATTACTTCTTCGGCCTGTCTTTTTTCAAGGAAATTTCCTGTTGTCCATTCGCCGTCCTTGTTGTCATCGTATATGATGCGGAGCGTGTATTTGGCCGGTTCTAACGATTCGAAATTAATAACGGTTTCCTTCTCCGAATAGGCGGAAGCCAAGACTTTTTCTTTGACATCCAGTAATTCTATCATGATTGGGAATCGTTTGACATTTTCTAAAGTAACTTTTAATTCACCATAATCGGAAAGGCTCGTGGTATTAACGAAAAACTGCAGTGAGTCGTTTTCTTTGTCATAGAAATCTTTTAGAGCACCCTTCAACAACTTGATTTTGTATTTCTGGTTTTCTTCTTTTTTAAAATTAAGGGCGATTTCCTGCTCCATTTCTTTATAATCTGCCGTGAAAGAAACGTTGGTTGAATCTTTTTTGGTGATTATGATTTTAGAAGCATCCACGTTGGATAAAGGAAGGGTAGTTGTCAGGGTAAGAACATCCCTGAAATGAAGGGTTCCCTTTTGTTTTGTGTTGATGCTCAAAGTGTCTACAGCTTTCATTTCTTTAATTCGGGCTGTGAGCGTTTTCGAATAATTATCGTTTGTTACATCCAATTGAAGAGAATCCGTTTTGATTTTCGGAATCCATATTTGTAACGAGTCTTTTCCGGCTAAACGGGTTAGTTTTGTAGGGATTATTTCGCTGCCCTTCCGAGCCGTTATTTTGGTGTTTTTCGGATTTCCTTCGTAGCCCATGAGCAGTCGGTTGGAGCTGGCCTGCGATGGTTTATTGGCTTTAAAAACCGTCTTCTCTTTGAATAATTCAAGTTGGTAGAGTGTGTCTGTCGGAAGTGTGATTTCCCGATTGTAAAAACCTATTTTGTCTTCTTTCGGGTCGAATTTGTAATTGTTGTTCTGATCTTTTAGGGCAAGCAGACGGTATTTGCCCGGTTTGATGTTTTCAAAGGCGTAGGCTTTTAAACTGTCTAAAGTATTGGTAACGTAATGCGGCTGTTTCTTATAAACGGTAGAATCAGTGTAAGTTTCGGATTCATAAAGCATCACACTTACAAAGTTGTCCGGTTTTTTGGAATAGGCGTCCTTGATTGTTCCACCCAATTTGAGTGAATCAATATAGCTTCCTGTGGAAAAGACATACTTAAATTGCGAATAGGGATTGCCCTCGTTATTGTCAGCAATACTTTGCCCGAAGTTGAAGCTGTATGTAGTGTTTGGCTGCAGTGTGTCCAGTATTTTTATGGTGATGAATTTGCTCGCACTTCCCATTGGGACAATTATCGGAGCATTTTTCATCGGAGGGGAAATGATGAGTTGTTTGCTGATGTCTTTGATTTTGATGAACTCGTCAAAGTTTATTTTGATGAAATCCCCCTTAAAGTTAGTGTTGAAATTCTTAGGTACGCTGCTGATGATCTTTGGAGGAATAGTGTCTTTTCCGCCACCGGTAATGGTGCCTCTTTTGGCACAGCTGGTAGCTATAATGGAAAGAAAAAGAACAAATAGTATATACTTTGATTTTAGCATCCTGAATTTCATTTAACAATACAAAATAACAATTATATTTAGAGGAAATAAAATGTTTTCTGAAAATTATGAATGGGCAAAGGCCATCGTGAGGATACTGACTCTTGCATCGGGTATTTTTAAAAGCGCTTTTCCACAAGCTTCCAGAGTGGCGCCGCTGGTTATCACATCATCAATTAATAAAAAATGTTTCCCGTGATCTTTTTCGGTATAATTTGCCTCGAACAGCGATGTGTTTACATCTGTTCGCCCCAAAAGATTTTTTTTAGTTTGCGTTTTAGAATGAAAGTTCCGGTTTAATAGGCCGTCTTCATATGGGATGGAAAGCCTTTCAGATAATATTGATCCAAATTGCGTCACCTGATTGTAGCCTCTTTCTTTAAGCCTTTTTTTATGAAGAGGCACCGGAATTACCGCATCGAATTTTTCTGTCGAATGAATTTTTAAAAGTTCTTCCCCATAAATCTCCCCAAAAAAAGTGCCGACTTCTTCCGCGCCTTTGTATTTTAAATTGTGGATGAGCTGTTGAACAATTCCCTTTTTATTAAAATACACTATTGATGAGGCATGAATTACAGGAAGCCTTCCGTAAAATTTTTTAAAAGTTTCGTTATTCCTTACAAGATGGTGATTCGTGTATGGCAAGTCATGCCTGCATTTTGAACAAATAACGGCTTCGTTGTTTAACAAAACAGTATCACATCCGTTACAAATTGATGGAAAAAGAAGTTTGAGTAGGTTTTTTATCATTTCATCGATTTTTTTGTTACAATATTTGAAAAATTGTTATATTCGAAATTATTACTTTACAAAATGCCACAGAATAAATTATTACACTTGACTACTTTTGGTGTTGGGTTACTTGCTATAGGATTGATAACAGTTTCTTTTAAATTGTACGATTTTTCTTTAAAAAATGAGGAGCTCAAAGATAAAATAAAATTAGAAAAATCAATACACCAGAATCAGATTTCCGAAATACTTAAAAGGTATGATTCCCTTAATAAGGAGTTTGCCGATAAAAGCATGGTTGCAAAAAAGCCTATGACAGCCAATGCCGGAGTTTTGCCTGCTAAACAAAATGTAGATTACGATAGTAAATCAAATTCGAAAAAAGAACGAGAGAAGCTGACTGCCCTTAATATAAGTGCTCGCGGTGTCCATTTAATTTCCGATGATGTTGTCGAAACGAATGTGTCTTCCAAAATCGATCAGGTGCGTGTTCGTTTCACTTTAGTGGAAAATAAAGACATCGAATCCGGAATCAAAAAGATTTTCATTCAGGTAACCAACCCTAAACACCGGTTTCTTACATTGGATGGAAAATCCAAAACTCAATTGGTCAAGGAAATTTATTACGACAGATTTAATACAGACGCTTGTGTGTTTATTGATCTTCATCAGTACCAACTGATAGTCGGAGATTATAAAATCAATCTGATTAATGAAGGCGAGATTATTGGAACCACTAATTTCAGAGTCAATTAGTATTCTTCCAAAAAGATAGTTTTTTGACTATTTTTTCCCGACCTATTTTTATACTTTTGCGTCATTATGGCAAAACAAGAAGACTTATTTAAAAATGTGGTTTCGCATGCAAAAGAGTATGGATTTATTTTCCAGTCAAGCGAAATTTACGATGGTTTAAGCGCAGTATATGACTATGCGCAAAACGGAGTTGAATTAAAGAAAAATATCAGAGACTATTGGTGGAAATCAATGGTGCAGATGCACGAAAATATCGTGGGGATTGATTCCGCGATTTTCATGCACCCCACAACATGGAAGGCGTCCGGACACGTGGATGCGTTCAATGATCCGTTGATCGACAACAAAGACTCTAAAAAAAGATACCGTGCCGATGTTTTAATCGAGGATTATGCCGAGAAATTAAATCAGAAAGCACAAAAAGAAATCGATAAAGCCAGAGCACGTTATGGCGAAGCTTTCAACGAGCAGGAATTTGTAACCACAAATGCACGTGTAGTAGAATATCTTTCTAAAAAGAAAGAAATTTTAGAAAGAATGGCGCGTTCATTGGAAACTGAAAACCTGGCTGATGTGAAAGCATTAATCGAAGAGTTGGAAATCGCAGATCCTGAAACCGGTTCAAAAAACTGGACGGATGTGCGTCAGTTCAACCTGATGTTCGGAACAAAACTGGGAGCTTCTGCGGATTCTGCAATGGATTTATACTTACGCCCTGAGACGGCACAGGGGATTTTCGTAAACTTCCTGAACGTTCAGAAAACGGGTCGTATGAAAGTTCCGTTCGGGATAGCACAAACCGGTAAAGCGTTCCGTAATGAGATCGTGGCGCGTCAGTTTATCTTCCGTATGCGTGAATTCGAACAGATGGAAATGCAGTTTTTCGTTCGTCCGGGAGAAGAAATGAAATACTACGAGTACTGGAAAGAAACGCGTTTGAAATGGCATTTGTCGCTTGGTTTGGGTAAAGAAAATTACCGTTTCCACGATCACGAGAAATTAGCGCATTATGCCAATGCGGCAGCTGATATCGAATTTAACTTCCCATTCGGATTTAAAGAATTGGAGGGAATTCATTCAAGAACCGATTTCGATTTGAAGGCTCACGAACAATTCTCCGGTAAAAAAATGCAGTATTTCGATACCGAATTAAACCAAAATTATACACCTTATGTGGTGGAAACTTCGGTTGGTTTGGATCGTATGTTCCTGGCTGTTTTCTCCAACTCGTTGAAAGAAGAGACTTTGGAAGATGGCTCGACAAGGACTGTGTTGCGCTTACCAAGTGTATTGGCACCAACAAAAGCAGCCGTTTTACCATTGGTGAAAAAAGACGGTTTGCCGGAAGTAGCCAGACAAATCATCGAGGATTTGAAATGGGATTTCAACGTAGCCTACGACGAAAAAGATGCGGTAGGTCGTCGTTACAGAAGACAAGATGCTTTGGGTACGCCTTTCTGTATCACAGTGGATCACCAGACTTTGGAAGACCAAACGGTTACTATCCGCCACAGAGATTCGATGCAGCAGGACCGAGTGAAAATAGAAGAGTTACGCGGAATCATTAATAAGGAAGTTTCCATGAGAAACTGGTTGATTAAGATGTAAACGTAAAACTGATAAATATAAAAATCCCAAATTCCAATTAAGGAGTTTGGGATTTTTTATAATTCGCAATTCGTAATTTATTCCGTCATGGCATCCCAGCCTCTGGCTTTCAATTCAATTCTTGTATTGGCTCTTGTAACCAAATGAATACCTTCACTTTCCTGGGTCATGTGTCCGATAACTGTAAAATTCGGATTTCCTTTAATTTTGTCAAAATCCTCCATTTTAATGGTGAACAACAACTCGTAATCTTCCCCGCCGTTAATGGCAACGGTCGTACTGTCGATGTTGAATTCCTCACACACATTAATCAATTGCGGATCCAGCGGTAATTTCTCTTCATACAAATTACAGCCCACATTCGACTGCTTGCACAAATGCATAATCTCCGAAGACAATCCGTCGGAAATATCAATCATGGAAGTCGGCTTGATTTCCAGTTTTTCCAGAATTTCGCGAACGTCAACTCGCGCTTCCGGTTTTAATTGGCGTTCGATTAAATACGTATAATCATCCAAATCGGGCTGGTTGTTCGGGTTTACCAAAAATACCTGCTTCTCGCGCTCCAAAACTTGCAGTCCCATATAAGCCGAACCAATATCGCCGGAAACGACCAATAAATCTTTTTCCCTGGCACCGTTACGGTACACGATTTCATCTTCATTAGCTTCCCCGATTGCCGTAACGGAAATAATCAGTCCTTTTTGAGAAGAAGTGGTATCGCCGCCAATCACATCAACGCCATAAACTTTTGCTGCAATTGCAATTCCCGAAAACAATTCCTCCAATGCTTCTAACGGAAAACGATTGGATACCGCTATGGAAATCGTAATCTGTGTTGCTTTGGCATTCATCGCGCAGATATCGGAAACATTAACCGCAACTGCTTTGTATCCCAAGTGTTTTAGAGGCATGTAAGCCAAATCAAAATGAACGCCTTCAATCAATAAATCGGTAGAGACAATGGTTTTTTTGTCTTTGAAATCCAAAACGGCGGCATCATCACCAATTCCTTTTACGGTAGTTGGCTGTGAGATTTCAAACTGTTTGGTCAGATGATCTATCAAACCGAATTCACCCAACTGGGCAATACTGGTTCGTTGTTGGTTTTTGTCTTCAATCATTTTTTAGGAACTATGTTTCAGAGGGACAAAGGTACAAAGTTTAAAAACAAAAAACCCGACTACTTATGTAATCGGGCTTTGATTTATCGTTTCATGCTGAAGTGGGCTTTAAATTCACGATCTTCATCGTTGAGTTTGTAAAATACCTGGAACCAATAGTCGGTCGATGGAAGCGGATGTCCGTTTAAGGTACCATCCCATCCCGGATCTGTCGGGTAAATCTGTTTTAGCAGTTTCCCATAGCGGTCATAAATATTTATCGTTGCTTCAGATTGGTTTTTCAAATCCCAAATATTCCACAGGTCGTTTATTCCATCGCCATTTGGAGTGAAGAAATTTGGATAGTGTAATACAGTAGCCATTAGGATTAAATCACCACAACTTGCTTGTGAAACATCTCTTATATAAATCAGATGATCTCCTGAGACCACATTGTGGAATACATTGCTCGACTGATAAGGTCCGTCAGGATTGTCCAGGGAGAATTCATAAGTGCCAAAGCCTCCGGTAATATTGACAATCAGGTCTATTTGATTCTGAAAAGCATCGGACATGGTAATGGTTGCCGTTGCCCTGCTGGATTTGGTTATGATAACCTGTGTGTCTTTGTAGTTGCAATTCGAGCCTATATCAGGAGTGAGTTTTGTGAAACGTACATCATACGTTCCTTCCTGGGTGGCTGTGTACGTCGGGCCTGTACCCATAAGAGTGCTTCCCAAATACCAATCGACGGTATATATTGCTGGGTTAAGCCCTGTATTTATGGTGTAAGGACGAATGGTTTGATTGGTAGTAGGATCTACACAAATCGTGCCGTCCGGAAAATCGATATCTAATAAAGGATGAACCGTAAATGTGAATTGGGTTTCATCATTGCAATTGACATTGTTGGTTGCCGTCGCATAAACATATACGGTATAGGTGTCCGGCGTTGAAAAGGTATACTCTGCCGGAGAAATAAGCCCGACACCTCCCGGCTGCGAATAGTAATTAATAGTATAATTTACCGTTGGAAGAGCTGGAAGGGTATAACTGCCGCATTTTTCAGTGGCAAATGATAATGCAGGTAGTATTGGAGTGTCTGAAACGGTAACGGTAAATGATTTTTCTTCAATGCAGGCTATTCCAAATCGACCTCCATTTACAGCATAAACATAAATAGTTACAGGCGTGTTGGCCGATGTGAAAACTGTTCCGGGCGATACGGGATTTACTCCGTTTGTATTATAAAAATATCCGATGCTGTAATTGTTGGAAGATTCCGGTGGAACGTGTGTTAATACAGGCAAAGAATAGCTGTCGCAAACGGTTACATCAGAGTAATCGGGTAGGTTGATGCCGTTGAAATATACTTCAAAAGGTTTGTCGAACGTACAACCGGATGCCGGATCAACATTATACATAAAAAATGTATTATCCGTGCTGAAAACATCAGAGGCATTAACAACGGTTCCGGAACCGTTAGGTCCTCCGGGGGCAGTATATACAGTTCCGTTTGTTGGAGTAGGAATGCTGTAAGGACTACATTCGATTCTGTTTATTGGTTCGTCGGTTACCGGATACGGGTTGATGTTAATGGTGAAATTAGTTTCATTGACACAGCCATTGCTGTTCGGACCGCTGTAAATGTAATATGTTCCGGGATTTAAGCGGGTTCCGGATAAATCTATAACCGCTCCGGGGGATAAAGCTGTTTGTCCCGGTGTTGAAGGCCCACCCGGTAAGGCGTAATAACTTCCGTTGGTTAGGTTCGGCAGGATAAATTCGCCACAAAAGGTACCACCTGTAATGGTATCAACTGCCGGCAATGGGTGAATGGTTATGCTGTAACTTAAAGTGTGGGTACAGTTTGGTATTGTAGTTGTGTTGGCGTAATAATAAACGGTTTGCGAGGAGGTTATCGGAATGTTTGGATTAACAACAGATCCGCCTCCCATTGGGGCCGTATAATAATTTCCGAAAGCTATTGGGGCCAATGTATAACTGCCGCATCCTGATACCGGTACAAAAAGTGAAGTGTCCACAATGTTTATGGTAAACTGACTTTCAGAAGAACAGTGACCTGCATTATTGTTGACATCTATATAGGTGTTTTGATTGTAGATATAGACTATTTGTGAACTGGTTATTGTAGTGTTGGGATTAATGGCAACCTGTCCAATTGCGGTCGGCCCACCCGGTAAAGTATAGTAAGAACCGTTGGTAGGGATTGGAAGCGTATAGGAGTTACATGTTGTAACATCAGCCAGAATATCAATTAAAGGAATCGGGTGGATGTTTATCGTGAATAGCGTATCCACACAGGGCAGGTTGTGTACTTCCGCGTAATAATATAAGTTTTGCGTAATGGCAGTTTGCGTACTGTTTGTATAAGTGGTGCCTGTTGGAATCAGTATTCCTGTGCCGTTTGGTCCTCCCGGAGCGGTATAAAATGCGCCAATATTATACGGTGGTGCCGGAACGGTGAAACTGCCACAGTTGTCTAATGTGGGTACATACTCATCCATCAGGTAAACGTTGAAATTGCTCTGATTGGTACAGCCATTGGCATCCGGACCAACGAAAATATAGTAAGTTCCGGATAAATCCAAGACATCTCCGGCATTGTATTGTGTGCCGGTTCCGTCCGGACCACTGTAATAAGTTCCGTTTGTGATGACAGGCAGGGTAAAGCTGCTACATTCTACTGGACTTGAGATAGTGTCCACGACTGGTAGCGGATTTACCGTAATTACAACACTGGTTACATCGATGCAATTTGGATTTGAATTGTCCTGTAACTGTGCCCAAACGGTAATTGAATTGCTTCCGGAAGGGATGTTGATAGAGTACCCAATACTGTTTGTGCCTTGTTCGGCATCGGATTGTGAATTGTAATAGGTTACTGTATAATCGGTAGAAGGTAGTCCATTAAGTACATATAAATTCGCATTTAATAAGTTATAGGATTGGCCGCCTATGCTGTCACAGACTTCAATATTAATATTTGTGCCTGCAGTTACTGGATTACTTACAATCAGGTTAAAAGCGTATACGGCATCACAAAAACTGTTGGTTTGCGTGTTGAAGAGTTTAATATAGATGGTCTGACTTCCAGCGCTGGAGTACGAAGCAAGGTTTCCGTTCGGAATAGGAGTATTCGACGCGATATCGGTTAAACTCTCATAATAGAAAATATCATATTGGGTTCCGTCAATTCCTAATTGCGTTTCATTGTTAGTGGTTAAGTCAAATGTATAATTGGTACTTCCATTATTGCAGGTCTGAAGGTTGATGGGAGTATTCACCATCAGGTTGTTAAAAATTACAGTATCGGTCAGAAAACAAGTGCCTTTTCTTATTGCTACGGAATAGGTTCCGGGCTGTGTTACAGTATAGGTTGGATTTGTTGCTCCGGGAATCGAAATTCCATTTAAAAACCATATGTAAGTAAAAGAGTTGTCTAAATTGGTGTCCAGCACAAAAGTATCACCGGTGCATATTGTACGGTCAGCGCCTAAATCAAAGGTGTTTTCAAAACTTCCCGCAGCAATAAATACGGCCGAATCATATTCGAAATCGCCATAATCGCCAATTGCAAGTTTTAAGCGATACGGATTGTTGGGTAAAACGGTTGAAGATGCATTTAAAACAACGGTATGGCCTCTCATGTTCAGGGCGGATGCGGCCGGGTTGTTTACATTGTATACGCCGAAAAGATTCGGATTGGTAGATCCGCAGGTATTGTTGTAAAGCGCGTTTTTGATGTTTTTTACCGTTACCGGGTTAGTGGTTCCGGGAATAACCGCCAGATTGGTTGTTATGTTTGTTGTTAAATCAGTTAATTCAAAAGCGAAAATATCGTTAGAAAGACACTGAAATTGACCATATTCATTCGATGCGAAAAGAAAGTCGAAACTGAATGAATTTGAAATAGGGGTAAAATCAAACTGTAAATAAGCTAAATCAACAAGTGCAGTGTTTTGTCCGCTGCTAATATTGCTCAAGTTTTGAAGAAAAGCGTCTGTTCCTCCACCGGTAGCATTGGTGCTCATGTTCAATCCGGTGTAGAGACCTTGTGTGTTTGTGGCATTCCCATTTCGGATAATTATTCCTTCACTGATGGGGAAAGAAGATCCGTTTTTGTTAAAATATGCCACCGATTGAGCGGATGAAGATGAAATGTTGGAACCCGTAACGCACGAATTTCCCAATAACAGGTCGACTAAATCTGCCGGTGTTTTAGAAGTGTCATCAACCGTTATGGTTTGTGAATATGCGGTTATACTCAGTAAAACGAATACTATTGATGCTATTCTTTTCATTTATGGAAATCAGATTTAGGATAGTTAAACCACAAATATAATCGGTATCCCTATTAATGATAACAGCATGTCAAATAGTTAACAATAGCGGTCTTAAATGTTAAAAAAATAAAAAACCCGACTACTTTCGCAATCGGGTTTTCTATTTTCTATTTTCTTTTGTCTAAAAAAAATTAATCATTTAATTTAAGAACCGCCATAAACGCCTCTTGTGGAATCTCAACATTTCCTACCTGGCGCATACGTTTTTTACCTTTTTTCTGTTTTTCCAACAATTTACGTTTACGGGAAATATCCCCTCCATAACATTTTGCGGTTACGTCTTTACGTAAGGCTTTGATGGTTTCACGAGCGATGATTTTAGCACCGATCGCAGCCTGAATAGGAATGTCGAATTGCTGTCTTGGGATCAGTTCGCGCAATTTCTCACACATTTTTTTCCCGATGTTATACGCATTGTCCTCGTGAATCAACGCCGAAAGCGCATCCACCGACTGTGCATTCAAAAGTACATCCAGTTTTACCAATTTCGAAGTACGCATACCAATCGGGGAATAGTCAAAAGAAGCATATCCTTTGGAAACCGTTTTCAATCGGTCGTAGAAGTCGAATACGATTTCCGCCAGCGGCATATCGAAATTCAATTCCACACGCTCCGTAGTCAGATACGTTTGGTTGGTAATCAATCCGCGTTTTTCAATACACAAACTCATTACGTTCCCCACGAAATCCGCTTTGGTAATAATTGTAGCCTTAATATATGGTTCTTCTACGCGGTCTAATTTTGAAGGTTCCGGTAAGTCGGACGGATTATTTACGATCATTCCAACTTCCGGATCTTTTTTGGTATAAGCCAAATACGATACGTTGGGAACCGTTGTGATTACGGTCATGTCGAATTCACGTTCCAAACGCTCCTGAATGATTTCCATGTGCAGCATTCCCAAGAATCCGCATCGGAAACCAAAACCTAACGCCGCCGAACTTTCCGCGGTAAATACCAATGAGGCGTCATTCAACTGCAGTTTCTCCATCGAGGCACGCAGGTCTTCATAATCTTCGGTGTCTACCGGATAAATTCCGGCAAATACCATCGGTTTCACATCTTCGAAACCGGTAATCATATTGGTGGTAGGTGTTTTTGCATCTGTCAAAGTATCACCCACTTTTACTTCTTTAGCTTCCTTAATTCCCGAAATCAAATAACCTACGTCTCCGGCAGAAATAACCTGTTTCGGAACCTGATTCAGTTTCAGCGTACCGATTTCATCGGCAAAATATTCGTTACCCGTTGCCATGAATTTTATTTTCTGACCTTTACGGATTTCCCCGTTTTTCACTCGGAAGATAACTTCAATTCCTCTGAACGGATTGTAAACCGAGTCAAAAATAAGGGCCTGAAGCGGTTCTTCCGGATCTCCTTTCGGTGCCGGGATTTTTTCGATAATGGCAGCTAAAATATTCTCCACTCCAAATCCGGTTTTACCCGATGCGTGGATAATATCTTCTAATTTACAGCCCAACAAATCAATGATATCGTCGCTTACTTCCTCCGGATTCGCGCTTGGTAAATCTACTTTGTTCAATACCGGAATAATTTCCAAGTCATTTTCCAAAGCAAGGTATAAGTTGGAAATCGTCTGTGCCTGAATGCTTTGTGCGGCATCCACAATCAAAAGCGCGCCTTCACAAGCGGCAATCGAACGGGAAACCTCATACGAGAAATCCACGTGACCCGGAGTGTCAATCAGGTTCAGAATATAATCTTCGCCTTTGTATTTGTACTCCATCTGAATAGCGTGGCTCTTAATCGTAATCCCGCGTTCGCGCTCCAAGTCCATGTTGTCCAGCAACTGCGCTTTTTCCTCGCGAGCCGTTACCGTTTGGGTTGCCCCCAACAATCGGTCAGCCAAAGTACTTTTTCCGTG
>NZ_DATIDM010000221.1:0-6635 GCF_035456225.1 Flavobacterium sp.
GCTTACGATCAATCATTATCTGAATGAAATGGCGGAAGAGGGTTGCGAGTTTTGTTTTATGGAGGTAAGTTCCCACGGAATCCATCAGAAAAGGACGGAAGGACTTCATTTTGTGGGCGGAATTTTTACGAACCTGTCACACGATCATTTGGATTACCATACCACTTTTGCGGAATATCGCGATGTGAAGAAATCGTATTTCGATAATTTACCGAAATCGGCTTTTGCTATTTCCAATATTGATGATAAAAACGGGGCGGTAATGCTTCAGAATACCAAAGCTAAAAAACTTACGTATGCTTTAAAATCGTATGCCGATTATCGTGCGCAGATTTTGGAAAACCAACTTTCCGGATTATTGCTGAAAATTAATGATCAGGAGGTTTGGGTACGTTTAATCGGTTCATTCAATGCCTACAATTTGCTGGCAATCTATGCAACTGCTGTTGAATTAGGGTTGGAAAATATTGAAGTTTTGCGTCTGTTGAGTGAATTAGAAAGCGTTTCCGGACGTTTTCAGTTTATAGTTTCAGAAGCGAATATCACGGCAATCGTAGATTATGCACATACGCCGGATGCTTTGGAAAATGTTTTGAAAACAATTGCCGATATCCGTACTAAAAACGAACAATTGATTACGGTTGTGGGTTGCGGAGGAGATCGCGACACAGCGAAAAGACCAATCATGGCCAGAATTGCTTCTGAAATTAGTGATAAAGCCATTTTTACTTCTGATAATCCAAGAAGTGAGGATCCGGAAATGATTATCGCAGAAATGGAAAAAGGGGTGGAGCCTCAGAATTTTAAAAAGACGATTTCAATTACCGACAGAAAACAGGCAATTAAAACGGCTTGTCAATTGGCACAAAGCGGAGATATCATTCTGATTGCTGGAAAAGGGCACGAAACCTATCAGGAAATCCAGGGCGTTCGTCACGATTTCGATGATATGAAAACAGTTAAAGAACTATTAGAACAATTAAACAAATAAGATATGCTGTATTATTTATTTCAATATTTAGACAAGACATTGGATGTGCCGGGAACGGGAGTATTCCAGTATATCACCTTTCGTTCAGGTTTAGCAATTATTTTGTCGCTGATGATTTCTACCATATTTGGTAAAAGGGTAATCAACTATTTACGTAGACTTCAAATTGGGGAAACCGTTCGTGAATTAGGCTTGGAAGGGCAAACGCAAAAAGCGGGGACACCTACCATGGGTGGTTTAATCATTATTTTTTCCACACTGATTCCGGTATTGTTATTGGCGAAATTGGATAATATTTATGTGATGTTACTGATTGTAACCACACTTTGGATGGGAACTATCGGTTTCATCGACGATTATATCAAGATTTTCAAAAAAGATAAAGAGGGTTTAAAAGGGATATTTAAAGTTATCGGGCAAGTAGGTTTAGGCTTAATTGTTGGTTCTGTGTTGTATTTTCACCCTGCCGTTACAGTTAGAACGGATACTTCTACTACCGATATTTTTAAAACTGGTGCTGTGGTTTCTGCTGTAGCTAAAGAAGAAAAATCAACGGCAACTACAATTCCGTTCTTCAAAAACAATGAAATGGATTATGCCGAATTATTGGCATGGACAGGCGATAATTACAAAGATTACGCCTGGTTGATTTTTATTCCGGTCGTGATTTTCATCATCACGGCAGTTTCCAATGGAGCAAATCTGACAGACGGAATTGATGGGCTGGCCGCTGGGACCTCGGCTATATCTGTGCTCACCCTCGGTATTTTCGCCTTCGTGTCGGGTAATATTATTTTCTCAAATTACCTGAACATTATGTATATCCCCAATTCCGGAGAAATGACGGTCTATATTGCGGCCTTTGTTGGGTCGCTCATCGGATTCCTCTGGTACAATACTTATCCGGCAACGGTTTTTATGGGGGATACAGGAAGTTTAACTATAGGTGGAATTATTGCCGTTTTAGCAATAGCGGTTCGTAAGGAATTGTTGATACCGGTATTGTGCGGAATATTTTTAGCTGAAAATTTATCGGTGGTGCTTCAGGTTTCGTACTTCAAGTACACCAAAAAGAAATATGGCGAAGGTCGAAGGATTTTCCTGATGTCGCCTTTGCATCACCACTATCAGAAGAAAGGCTATCACGAAAGTAAGATCGTAACGCGATTCTGGATTGTCGCCATACTGTTGTCCATCTTTTCATTAGTATCCTTAAAATTACGATAAGATGCGGTTAGTAATTTTAGGCGGAGGAGAAAGCGGAGTAGGTACCGCAATCCTTGGAAAGAAAAAGGGATACGATGTTTTTGTGTCGGATTATGGCGAGATACGAAATAATTATAAGGAAGTGCTGATTTTAAATCAGATTCCGTGGGAAGAAAAACAGCATACCGAGGAGTTGATTTTAAATGCGGATGTGGTGATGAAAAGCCCGGGAATTCCGGATAAGTCAAACATTGTAAAGCAACTTAAAAAGAATAACGTTCCTATTATTTCTGAAATTGAGTTTACCAGTCAGTTTACTGATGCTGTAACCATAGGGATTACGGGAAGTAACGGTAAGACGACAACGACGATGTTGACACATCACTTGCTGAAACAAGGCGGGATGAATATCGGGATTGCCGGAAACATCGGAAAAAGCTTTGCCTGGCAGGTTGCTGAAAATAAATTTGAAGCTTACGTTTTGGAATTAAGTAGTTTTCAGTTGGACGGAATTGAGAGTTATCGCCCTCATATCGCGGTGATGACCAACATCAGTCCGGATCATCTGGATCGCTATAATTACGATTACAATTTGTATATCGAGGCTAAATTCCGGATTACCAAAAACCAAACCGAAGACGATTATTTTATATACGATGACGATGATGAGGCAATAGTGAAATGGTTATCTGAAAATACAATACGAGCCAAAAAAATTCCCTTCTCACTGATTAAAAAAATTGAAGAAGGCGCTTACGCAGACGAACAAAACATAACAACTCACATTAACAACGAAGAATTTATTATGCCAATCAACGAACTAGCTTTAGAAGGAAAACACAATGTGAAAAACGCCATGGCTGCTACAACAGCAGCCCAGTTAATGCGCATCCGTAAAGAAACTATCCGTGAAAGTTTATCCAATTTCCAGGGAGTTGAACACCGATTGGAAAAAGTGCTCAAAATTCAGAATGTGCAGTACATAAACGATTCTAAAGCAACGAATGTAAATGCTACTTTCTTCGCGCTTGACAGTATGAACACGCCTACTATATGGATTGTTGGTGGAGTTGATAAAGGAAATGATTATAGTGAGTTAATGTCGTTGGTTCGTGAAAAAGTAAAAGGGATTATCTGTTTGGGTGTGGACAATTCCAAAATCATGAAAGCGTTTGAAAATGTGGTTGATGTTATGATTGAAACGGCTAGTATGACTGAAGCGGTTAAAATTGCGCAACGTATGGCCGAAAAAGGAGATACCGTTTTGTTGTCCCCGGCTTGTGCAAGTTTCGACTTGTTTGAAAACTATGAAGACCGCGGAAAGCAATTTAAAAATGCCGTACAGAATTTATAAAAACAATAGGCTCTAAACTTTTAGGGAAGAGCAAAAAACTAATAAACTCAGAGCCTTAACGTCTAAGTAACTTAGCAACTTAAAAGAGAATGAAAGAACTAATTGGTAAACTTAAAGGAGACAGAGGAATTTGGGCATTCGTGGCCCTGCTGTCGCTATTTTCCTTTATGCCCGTCTTCAGTGCGAGTACCAATCTTGTATATGTGGTAGGAAATGGTTCGATAGTTGGGCATTTGATCAAACATTTGGTTCATGTTTTTATCGGTTTCTGTTTTATTTATTTCGTTCACAGAACGCCTTATCATTATTTTAAAGCTTTTTCCTGGTGGCTCATGCCTTTGGTTTTAGTGCTGTTGGCGTTTACTATGCTTCAGGGAAATACTATTGGAGGAGCTAATGCAAGCCGATGGTTACAGATACCGTTTATCGGGGTTTCCTTTCAGCCTTCCGCTTTCGCATTCCTTGTGATGATGATCTATGTGGCGCGTTACCTTTCAAAAATTGAAGAGAAAGAATATACATTCAAGTCGTCGTTAATTGAACTATGGGCGCCGGTTTTTGGAATAATCGGTTTGATTTTGCCGGCCAATTTTTCCACTGCAGCCCTTATGTTTTCAATGGTTTGTATGTTGGTTTTTATTGGGAAATACAGGTTGCAGTATCTCTTTACGATTATAGGGATGGGTATAGCAGGTTTGATGCTTTTCGTATTGATTGCAAAAGCTTTTCCGGATAATAAACTGACCAGTCGTGTTAATACCTGGATGAGCCGTATCGAACGTTTCAGCTCGGATGAAGAAAACGAAGACGATTATCAGATTGAAAAAGCAAAAATTGCCATTGCATCGGGTAAGATTTACGGTTTAGGTCCCGGGAAAAGTGTGCAGAAGAACTTTTTGCCACAGTCGTCCTCGGATTTTATCTTTGCCATCATTGTTGAAGAATATGGTTTGTTGGGCGGATTTACCATTATGGGGCTGTACTTATTGTTGTTTTTCCGATTCCTGATTACCTCGCACAAAGCTCCTACCATGTTTGGGAAGCTGTTGATTGTCGGACTCGGTTTTCCGATTATTTTTCAAGCATTCACCAATATGGGAGTGGCAGTTGAATTGTTGCCGACAACCGGACAGACGCTCCCGTTAATCAGTAGTGGTGGAACTTCGATCTGGATGACTTGTATTGCTGTCGGCATCATATTGAGTGTCACCAAAAAAGAAGAAGAAATTGCACAGATTGAAGCCGAAGTCAAATTAAGGGACGAGGCACTACAGCGCATCATTGATCGGGAAGTAGCACTAGAAATGGAAAAAGAAAATAACGATATTGAAGAAATAATCGAGAAAGTTCAAAAAGAAGAAAACTATTCTATCGAAGACCAAACCGATAATCCTATGAACGCTGTTTTGAAGAAGAAATAGAAAAGAGGAAAGAATCAAGAGTGTGTTAGGAGTTTAGAGGCTTTAGTCTCTTTAGTAAATAAATTCAGATGAAAAATAATCCAAAATTCATAATCAGCGGAGGAGGAACCGGAGGGCATATTTATCCTGCGGTGGCGATTGCAAACGAAATAAAAAATCGTTTCCCGGATGCCGATATTCTTTTTGTGGGAGCCAAAGATAAAATGGAGATGCAGAAAGTGCCTCAGGCGGGTTATTCGATAAAAGGATTGTGGATTTCAGGAATTCAACGAAAACTAACCTTGGAAAATGCAATGTTTCCATTGAAGCTGATTTCGAGTTTGTCAACATCATTTGGAATTTTGAGGAATTTCAAACCCGACGTGGTTGTCGGAACTGGAGGATTTGCCAGTGGAGCAGTTTTGAAAGTGGCTTCTATGATGGGAATTCCCACGGTAATCCAGGAACAAAATTCTTATCCCGGAATCACCAACAAACTGTTAAGTAAAAAAGCCAACAGGATTTGTGTTGCCTACGAAAATTTAGAACGTTTCTTTCCGAAAGAAAATATGATATTGACCGGAAATCCGGTGCGTCAGGATTTGATTTCAATCAGTGAAAAAAGAAATGAAGCCCAGGCGCATTTCAATTTGGATGCTTCCAAAAAAACATTGCTCGTTTTAGGAGGAAGTTTAGGTGCACGAAGAATCAATCAGTTGCTTGAAAAGGAATTGGATTTTCTGCTGTCACAAAACGTTCAGATTATCTGGCAGTGCGGAAAATTGTATTTTGAAGAGTACAAACGGTTTTCAGACAGAGAGAATGTTCAGGTGTTGTCATTTATAGATCGAATGGATTTGGTTTATGCCGCCGCCGATGTGGTGATTTCCCGCTCAGGAGCTTCTTCGGTATCTGAATTGTGCATTGTCGGCAAACCAGTGATTTTCATTCCATCACCCAATGTAGCTGAAGACCATCAAACCAAAAACGCAAAAGCAATTGTTGATAAAAACGGAGCTGTTTTATTAAAAGAATCCGAGTTGGATGCTCAGTTTGAAGCCATTTTTCAGAATCTGATTTCCAATGAGGAACAACAAAGACAGTTGAGTTCAAATATAAAGCTACTGGCTTTGCCAAACGCAACAAAACAAATTGTCGACGAGATTGTAAAGTTGATAAGAAAATAGAAAAAGAAGATAAGTAAAGACTTTGAGCCTTTGCAACTTTGAACCTTTGTAACTTAAAAAAAATGAACCTAAATCAAATACAGAACGTCTATTTCATTGGAATCGGTGGCATCGGAATGAGCGCCTTGGCCCGTTATTTCAAATTCATTGGAAAAAATGTGGCAGGTTATGATAAAACTCACACGCATTTAACCGGAGAATTGGAAGAGAGTGGTATTTCAATCCATTTTGAAGACGATGTGAATTTGATTAGCCCGGAATATCTGAATAAGGAAAATACGTTAGTGGTAATTACACCGGCAGTTCCCAAGCATCATGCCGAATGGAATTATTTCCTTGATAATGGTTTTGAAGTGAAAAAGCGCGCCGAAGTTTTGGGAATTATAACCAAAGATACTTTCTGTTTCGCTGTAGCCGGAACCCATGGAAAAACGACGACTTCCAGTATTTTAGGTCACGTGTTGTATGAAAGCGGAGCGGATGTAACTGCCTTTTTA
>NZ_DATIDM010000222.1:0-3067 GCF_035456225.1 Flavobacterium sp.
GTTTAATCACAAAAAAAGAAATTCTATGAACATTGAAAACACCAAAGCTCAGATGCGCAAGGGGGTTTTAGAGTTCTGCATCCTATCGGTACTGAAAGAAAAAGATGCCTACACCTCCGAAATCTTAGACACACTGAAAAACGCAAAGCTGTTAGTAGTTGAAGGAACCGTATATCCGCTGCTGACACGATTAAAAAACGACGGCTTATTGAGCTACCGTTGGGAGGAATCCACTTCAGGACCACCAAGAAAATATTACGGTTTAACCGATGAAGGAAAAGAATTTTTAAAAGAATTAAACGGAACCTGGAATGAATTAGCCGGTGCCGTTAACACAATAACCAGCCAAAACTAAGAGTCATGAACAAAACAGTAAGTATAAATTTAGGAGGTTTTTCTTTTCATATTGATGAAGACGCCTATCAAAAATTAAGTCGCTACTTTGATGCTATAAAACGCTCTTTGTCGCCTGACGGAAGAGACGAGATCATGAACGACATAGAAAGCAGGATTGCGGAATTGTTATCCGAAAAGCTTTCAAACGATAAACAGGTTGTATCCTTAACCGAAATCGATCAGGTTATTGCTGTTATGGGGCAACCGGAAGATTACAGAATCGAAGACGAAACCACGCAAACTACATACGCATATGCTGCGCCAGGCCGCTCTAAAAAATTATACCGCGACAAGGAAAAAGGAATGTTGGGTGGTGTGTTAGCCGGTTTCGGACACTATTTCGGAGTAGATCCGCTTTGGTTACGAATTATCATGGTAATCTTGCTTTTCACTTGGGGAATCGGAATTATCCCGTATATCATTTTCTGGATTTTAGTACCGGAAGCTAAAACAACCGCAGAAAAACTGGAAATGACCGGGCAACCCATTACTATCTCAAATATCGAGAAAAAAGTAAAGGAAGGGTTTGGCGAAATCTCTGACACCATCAACAATATTGATCATAAAAAAATTGCAGACGGAGCAAGAGACGGAGCCTCAAAAGTTGCTACATCGATAGAAGATGTTTTCATGACAATCTTTAAAGTGATTGCAAAACTGATTGGCGCCTTCATGTTAATTTTTGCGGGATGTACCTTAATCGGAATTGTGATTGCATCAGTAGTTATGATCTTCTCTTCTTCATTACCAGATAACGCAGTTCTTGACTTTATGGAAACACCATTAGGTATTGAAACGCCGTTCTGGGTTCAGGGAATATTATTATTGCTTGTAGTTGGTATTCCGTTTTTCTTCCTTCTTCTTTTAGGATTAAAACTATTAATCAACAACTTAAAATCAATAGGTAATGCCGCTAAATACAGTTTACTGGCAATATGGTTAATCGCTACAGGATTCGCAATCACACTAGGTATCAAAGAAGCCGGAAAAGTGGCTTTGACCGGAAAAGTTGTTCAGAAAGCAGATATTCAAATTGCCAACACAGATACTCTGAAAGTTCGATTTGTTAACAACGATTTCTTTTCAAAAGATGTTGACGACAAAGACGATTGGACAATCAAACAGGATTCGGCGGGCAACGAAATGATATATTCCAACGAAATCAGCTTGCATTTGAAAAAAACGGATAAAGCTCATCCTTACATTCAGATTGAAAAAATCGCCAGCGGTAAATCGTTTGACGAAGCCAATAAAAGAGCAGAAAAAATCAAATATAATTTCAAAATCGTTGGAAATCAGTTAATTTTAGACAACTATTTACTTACCGAAGTAAAAAACAAACTGAGAAAACAAAAAGTTGAAGTATATTTATACTTGCCGAACGGTATCGTTTATGCGCCGGATGAAAATGTTACCCGCTATCTAGATGGAAGCAATGCTGATTTCGATTACTACTACGGACCGGAAGGTTACAATTACAAAGTACAAGACGGTGAATTGAAATGTCTGAACTGCCCGGAAGATGAAGATTCGGAAGATGAAGTACTGAACATATCTGAAAAAGATCAGGACACCATAAAGACAGTCAGCATTAAAGTGGGCGGAAAAGAAATTATCCACACAGAAACTAAAAAATCAGGCAATCTTAAAATAGATGAAAATGGGGTAATTGTAAAGGAAAAATAACTGAAAAATGAAATCATCATCATCAATCAAACATTTTTTAGTTATCACCTTTGAACCGGAGATATAATTCAAAGCAAATAATTCATCATCACCCAGCTATGGGTCCCGATAGCTATCGGAAAAAAAACGAACAGTTATGACAAAATTAGTTTTTCACATTACAAAAATAGTGATTGCAGCTGTGGTTGCTTTACTATTTGGTTCCTGCAATGCAAATATCAGTTTGGGCAACAAAATAACCGGAAGCGGAAATGTTACCAAAGAAGTCCGGAATCTTTCTGGCTTCAGCAAAATTCTTGTGTACAAGGGTTTAGACTGTGAAGTACAGCAATCCGATAAATTTGCTGTCATTGTAGAAGCCGATGACAATCTGCACGAAGGCATTATCACCACGGTCGAAAATGGTCTTTTAAAAATCGACTCACAATACAACGGATACAAAAACGTAAGTTCCAAAAAAATCATCGTTCAGATGCCGGTTATTGAAGTTTTAGAAGCTACCGGAGGCTCCAGTTTAAAGTCATTAAACACGTTAAATGGGGAAAATATGACAGTGAAAACCAGCAGTGGAAGTGATATGGATGTCACTGTTGAATCAGACACGATTACTTGCGAATCTTCAAGCGGAAGTGAATTAACCATAAAAGGAAAAGCCATAAAAGCCTATGCGCATTCCTCCAGCGGAAGTTCCATCAAAGCAGGAAATCTGATGGCCAACGAAATCGACGCACAATCCACCAGCGGAAGTTCAATAACCGTTGCCCCTATCCTTTTATTGGATGCAAAAGCTTCCAGCGGCAGTTCTATCAGCTATACAAAAGTACCAAAGCAAATCCGGAAAGAAAGCAGCTCTGGAGGTAATGTAAGTGAAGAATAAAAAACAAAAGAAATACGAAAGAGGTTTACTAAAAGCCTCTTTTTTTCTGAAAAATTTGAAAGCATACAGAATTTACTTATTTTTATGAATTCAGAATTAAAAACAAAT
>NZ_DATIDM010000223.1:0-9546 GCF_035456225.1 Flavobacterium sp.
CAGGAAAATAATTAAGCAGTAAAATCCTTTTTTCAAACTAAAATAGGCTGACTTTCGAGTCAGCCTATTTTTTATTTATAAGAATCTTGTTAAATCTTCAGCATCAATCTCACTGTGGGAGGCGTCATAAACCGCTTTTCCTCCCTTGACAACAATCATTTGCGGAGATTGATGAACCACTCCAAACAAAGAAGCAATCTCATTTGAAACTTCCCTGTGATTAAGTAAATCCAAAAAATATGGTGTAACTTTATCTTTCAAATCAAACTCGTTTTCGAATTGCTTCAGTGCCATTCTGCTGATACTGCAACGCGTACTGTGTTTGAAGATTACAACCGGGTTTTCATGCGACAAATCCGTTATTTCGTTTAATTGCTCCAAATCGGTAAGTGAAACCCAAACCATTTTTGATTGAAGGCTATCATTACTTACGCTACCGAATATATTTTTGATAAAACTCATTTTTTGTCTGATTTTACGACATTTTGTCTTGATTTTATTCCCTAAAAACAAAAAACAAGTCATTTTGTCTTGATTTTAACATTGGAACACAAATTGTCCATGGTTATGCAAATCTAAAACAATTACACAACGATAAATAGTTTTTAACACTATGAACTTAAATAATTTTACAATCAAATCGCAGGAAGCTTTACAACAAGCACAGCAAATTGCGCAAGCAAACGAGCAGCAACAACTTGAAAACGAGCACATTTTTAAGGGAATCCTTGAAGTGGATGAAAACGTTGCACCTTTTATCCTGAAAAAACTAAATGTTAATGTAGATCTGTTCAAACAAATCCTGGACAGTACCATTCAGAGTTTTCCAAAAGTATCAGGCAGCGAAATAATGTTGTCCCGAGAGGCTAACAATACCTTATTGGAAGCAAACAACATAGCTAAAAAAATGAACGACGAATACGTTTCTGTTGAACATTTAATTTTGGCTATTTTCAAATCCAAAAGCAAAGCAGCGCAAATTTTAAAAGATCAGGGCGTTACCGAAAAAGGCTTGGAGGCGGCAATTTCCGAAATCCGAAAAGGAGAACGGGTTACTTCAGCTTCAGCCGAAGAAACATACAACGCCTTAAACAAATACGCTAAAAACCTCAACGAATTAGCCAGAACAGGAAAATTGGACCCTGTTATTGGCCGTGATGAAGAAATTCGCCGCGTCCTGCAGATTCTAACCAGAAGAACCAAAAACAATCCAATGCTGATTGGTGAACCGGGTGTAGGTAAAACAGCCATTGCCGAAGGATTAGCACACCGAATCGTGGATGGCGACGTTCCGGAAAACCTGAAAGACAAAATCGTTTTTTCTTTAGATATGGGTGCGCTGATTGCCGGTGCAAAATACAAAGGAGAATTTGAGGAACGTTTAAAATCGGTTGTAAAAGAAGTTACTTCCGCTGAAGGAGACATCGTATTGTTTATAGACGAAATCCATACATTGGTTGGTGCCGGAGGTGGCGAAGGCGCGATGGATGCCGCGAACATCCTGAAACCTGCTTTGGCCCGCGGGGAGTTGAGAGCCATCGGTGCCACTACGCTTGACGAATATCAAAAGTATTTTGAAAAAGATAAAGCTTTGGAGCGTCGTTTCCAAAAAATAAATATTGACGAACCGGATACGGAAAGTGCCATTTCCATCTTACGTGGTATTAAAGAGAAATACGAAACCCATCATAAAGTCCGAATCAAAGACGATGCGATTATTGCGGCTGTTGAATTATCACAGCGTTATATTACGAATCGTTTTTTACCGGATAAAGCCATCGATTTAATGGATGAGGCAGCTTCCAAACTTCGAATGGAAATCAACTCCAAACCCGAAGAACTGGATGTTCTGGATCGAAAAATCATGCAATTGGAAATTGAAATCGAAGCCATTAAACGTGAAAACGACGAGAATAAATTAAAAATTCTTGGTTTGGAACTTGCTAATCTGAAAGAGGAACGAAACGAGGTTTACACACGTTGGAAATCAGAGAAAGATGTAGTCGATGCGATTCAGAACGTAAAACAACAGATTGAAGATTTTAAAGCAGAAGCAGAACGTGCAGAACGTGATGGTGATTATGGTAAGGTAGCCGAAATCCGATACGGAAAAATCAAGGAGGCACAGGAAAATCTGGATGGACTTCAAAAACAATTATTAGAAAACCAGTCCGACAAATCACTGATAAAAGAAGAAGTAACTCACGAAGATATCGCTGAAGTAGTAGCCAAATGGACGGGAATTCCAGTAACTAAAATGCTTCAGAGTGAACGTGAAAAATTGCTGAAACTTGAAGATGAAATTCATCATCGCGTTGTTGGGCAACATGAAGCGATTAGTGCAATTAGTGATGCTGTTCGACGTAGCCGGGCCGGGTTGCAAGATCCGAAGAAACCAATTGGAACCTTTCTTTTCCTGGGTACAACCGGTGTGGGTAAAACGGAATTGGCTAAAGCTTTGGCAGAATATCTGTTTGACGATGAAAATGCCATGACCCGAATCGACATGAGCGAATATCAGGAGCGTCACAGTGTGAGCCGTTTAGTGGGAGCGCCTCCGGGATATGTTGGTTATGATGAAGGTGGTCAGTTAACAGAGGCTGTCCGACGCAGACCGTATTCGGTAGTATTACTGGATGAAATTGAAAAAGCGCATCCCGACACATTCAACATCTTGTTACAGGTATTGGACGAGGGACGTTTAACTGATAACAAAGGGCGTTTGGCCGATTTCAAAAACACTATCATTATCATGACTTCCAATATGGGAAGCGATATCATACAAGAAAAATTTGAAAATTTAAAAGGTGGCGTTGAAGCTGCAACCGAAGCTGCTAAAACAGAAGTATTGGGTCTACTGAAACAAACCGTTCGTCCCGAGTTTATTAATCGTATCGACGAGATTGTAATGTTTACCCCACTAACTAATGAGGATATTACGGAAATTGTTTCCTTACAACTAAAAAGTGTTATTAAAATGCTGGCACACCAACACGTCACGATGGATGCTACACCGGAAGCAATTGCTTATTTATCTGAAAAGGGATATGACCCTCAATTTGGAGCGAGACCGGTAAAAAGAGTGATTCAAAAAGAGGTTCTTAACGAATTATCAAAACAGATTCTGTCCGGAAAAGTTGTAACCGACAGTATCATACTACTGGATTGTTTTGACGGACAATTGGTGTTCAGAAATCACGCAGAATCTGAAAATTAAAATTCATACAACAAGTTAGTTAATAATAAAACCCTGATAGTTTTTGAAAGCTGCCAGGGTTTTTTATAGGAAAGAAATATACGATAAGCTACTGCCCCGTATTAAAAACAGTGTAAAAAATCACACAACTTTATTTTGAGTGCTCTATACGGTATTTGGCACTTTCCCAAATAGGATTATAAATTATAAGATGTCTTTTATATTGGTTCGGAGTGAGGATTTTTT
The DNA here is from genome assembly GCF_035456225.1 of Flavobacterium sp. Lineage (GTDB taxonomy): Bacteria > Bacteroidota > Bacteroidia > Flavobacteriales > Flavobacteriaceae > Flavobacterium. The sequence goes on from NZ_DATIDM010000223.1 coordinate 3,443, forward strand.
GGATTTTAGAATTCTGCTCCCTAACAATTTTGTCAACACTCGCTCTATACTGTTCTTTTGTTTTGGTTCTGTCTTTGTTGACATAACTCAACTTGTTGGTATAATCGCTTATAATTTTAGCGTATTTTTTTTGCACTGCCGCCGACATACCGATAGTTTTTACCTCTTTCTGGTAATTCTCTTTAATCTTGACAATTTCTTTTTCGGTATAAAGTTTCTTTGTAACCACCTTGTCTTTACTGGTCTGACTCTTAGGTTTAGGGGTTTGAGTCTTCGTCGTAGTGGTCTGACTGAAAACGGTTAAACTGAACAATAACACAAACGCCAGAATTAGTTTTTTTAATGATCCCATAATTTTTATTTTTTAAAATTACTACCCAAAACTTGTTACTAATTTAATAAATATTCCTCAAAATCAATACTTTATTCTGACAAATATCTAATCACCAAATAATAAAAAACGTAAACTCATTTATTTTTCTATTTTTGAAACCCAAACCAAAAAAGAAAAATGAACGAATTTACCCTTAATGAAAAACTGAAGCATCTTTTCTCTTTTCCTGTAATTGTAGCGGCCTTAGGCTATTTTGTAGACATCTACGATTTACTTTTATTTGGAATCGTACGAGTGCCCAGCCTGAAGGATCTGAACCTTGATATCGATACAGCAGGAACACTGATTTTGAATTACCAGATGTTTGGATTGTTATTAGGCGGAATTCTGTGGGGTGTTTTAGGTGATAAAAAAGGAAGGCTTTCTGTTCTTTTCGGTTCTATTCTGGTATATTCCATAGCAAATATTGCCTGTGGATTTTTGCCGCAAATGCCATTTGAAGACAAAACAACGGTATATGCCCTGCTTCGTTTTGTAGCCGGAATCGGATTAGCCGGGGAATTGGGCGCCGGAATCACTTTGGTTTCCGAATCATTACCTAAACAATTACGTGCGATTGGCACTTCTATAGTTGCCGGTTTCGGATTGCTCGGAGCCGTTGTAGCGCAATTAACCGTAGAACTTGCCGGTGATTGGACTATCGCCTATTTTATTGGAGGCAGTTTGGGACTGATGTTGTTGCTCCTTCGCGTTAGTGTTGCAGAATCAGGAATTTATAACAACATAAAAGATTCCGAATCCATAAAAAAAGGAAACTTCATCACTTTCTTTACCAACCGAAATCGTTTTGTTAAGTATATGAAATGCATCGCCATAGGATTACCTACCTGGTTTTGCATCGGAATTTTAGCAATGATGGCCAATCAGTTTGCACCGGTTATGGGAATAACTTCAATTGTACCCGGAAAAGCAATTATGTGGGCCTATGTTGGTATTTCTGTAGGTGATTTTGCCAGCGGATTTATCTCTCATTGGTTGCATTCCAGAAAAAAAGCCATCTTTTACATGATGCTATTTACCATTATTGGAGTCAGTCTTTTGCTTTTTAACGGGCTGAAAACAGAAGCATCTTATTACTTTTATTGTGCATGGCTTGGATTAGGAACAGGATATTGGGCGATGTTCGTAACTGTTGGCTCGGAACAATTTGGCACAAACATCAGAAGTACTGCCACCACCACTATCCCGAATATGGTACGCGGACTCCTCCCGGTTATGCTGATTGCCTTTGACAATCTAAAAATAAATAATGGTGTAATTATGGCCGCAGCATTAGTCGGATGCATTGCCTTTGGATTGGGTATTTATGCCACACTTACGATAGAAGAAACCCATAATAAAGATTTGGATTTCAACGAATAAACAAAAAAGCGGCCTCTTTTGAGGTCGCTTTTTTATTTTAACATTATTACAAACAACTTATCCTTTTAAGATATCACCTTTGGAATTTACAACAATTTTTTTGGTTTCATCTCCTTTAGCAAGTTGCAGCTTATATTGTTTTGCTGTAATATCTCCATCTTCCTGTGAATACAAATATTTATCATTGACAATTTTCCAACCTGGATAATTTTTGTAAACATTGTAAATAACGGCTGATGGAAGTTTTACATTATTATATTTTTCAACTACACTCAATAGCTTACCATTTTCATCGTAGGTAGCTGCTAAAGAGCCATCTTTAACTTTCAAAGTTACGAGATAATTCTCATGACCTTCGTAATCTTTACCTAAATCATACGCTATAAATGCTTCCTGTAAACTTTTTATTTTCACATCATCACTCTCGTATTCAGGTAGATATACCGAAAAGTCATTACCAGCTCTTTTAATTACCATTTCAGGCAATTTTTTGGTCTCCAAGACTCCATCCCCATCTTTAGAAATAGGGGCTGTTTTATTCTGTGAATAGCCTGTCAAGGCAAACACAACACAAATTAATAAACAAATAATTGATTTCATAATGCTCGATTTTTGATTTGATTAAAATAACTTATCACGAATAATGAGCAATAGTAAGGCTTTCAATTACTTCCCCTTTTCGTTATGTGATTACACATTATTTTGATTCAAAATTACACCTGCATTAGCAATTATTTCTTTCTCAAACTTATACATCAATCAGTCTTACAAGAATTCAGTGCATGTAGTTTTGGAGTTTAACAGAGTAAAGATAAGTGTTTAAATAAGGAAGGCATGTTAAATATATCTGTATGATATGTTATAATTATGCCAACTTAACTGTAATTCTTTTTCATAAAAAAAGCTATCATAAGACAGCTTTAAATTGTTTTGTAAATTCTTCTGATTGGGATTACAACGCCCTGCTTCAAGATGATCCTTTCTTCAGTTAAGCCCCAAATAGTGGTATCAACCATCTTTTTTGACTCATCATCTTCAAAATAAATCTTAATTTTATGGTGCTCCAAATTCCCTAAAGTCAATGCTCTGTCCAATTCTTCTTTTCGTTGTTTGATTGCTTCTTTGTCATCATCAAGTACGTCTGAATTCGGAAAGGTCAATGACCCGATTTTTTCTTTGTCAATAACTTCAAAATTGTAATCCATAATAGTAATATGTTAGTTTAGGTTTTCTAATTTAAGAAATTTTCTTAAAAAAAAGAACAAATGATATTTTTTTTAGTAATTTCCTTCTGTTATTCTACAAACAAATCAATTTTTATACGATATGCTTATTTTCGATTTCACCGTATTCCCGATCTTAACAACCGAACGTTTAATTCTCCGGCAGATAATTAATGATGATGCGCCTGAAATGTATGCTTTACGATCTAATCCGGAAATTATGAAATACATTCCGAGGGAACTTCCAAAAACGATCGATGATGCGATAACCCATATAAAATACATGCAAGGGTTGTTGGAAAATCATGAATGCATCAATTGGGCGATTTGCCTCAAAGAAGACAATCGTTTGATTGGTAATATCGGTTACTTCCGAATGCAGCCCGAAAACCATAGAGCGGAAATAGGTTATATGCTCTCACAAAAATTCCACGGAAAAGGAATCATGCAGGAAGCCTTGACGGAAATTATTAAATATGGTTTTAACGAAATGAAATTACATTCTATTGAAGCGGTAACCGATCCCGAAAATTTTGCATCATGGAAACTTTTAGAGAAAAACGGATTTATCCGTGAAGGGCATTTTAAAGAAGACTGTTTCTGGCAGGGGAAATATTTAGACAGTTATGTGTATTCGCTATTAAACAGGAACGATTAAACAATACGCCATGGAAAAACCAATACAATCAACTGTAATTTATCTCATCCGACATGCCGAAAAAAAAGCCGATTTAAATAACCCAGGTTTAACGCAAGCCGGTTTAAATCGAGCTGAAAATTGGAGCAGGATATTTTCAGAAATTGCTTTTGATTCGATTTTCAGCACCGATTATCTCAGAACAATCCAAACGGTTACTCCAACAGCACGTGAAGGCAGAAAAGAAATCACAAAATACAGTTCGAGACTATTCGATTCAGAACAATTCAAACGGGAATGTTCTGGAAAAAAAGTTTTGGTTGTCGGACATATGAATACAATTCCCGAGATTGTCAACAGACTGATTAACCACAACATATATGAAGATATCAACGAAAACATTTATGGAAATCTCTACATCATAACCATTAGCGGAGATACTATTACCCATCAATTGCTGAAATTACCTTAAGCTATTGTACTTTCTTCAATTTGTTCATACATTTGCCATCCTATGCTAAAAACGGTCAACATACTTAATAAAAGAGCCAAATTCGATTATGAAATACTCGAAAAATACACGGCTGGAATTGTATTGACCGGAACCGAAATAAAATCCATAAGATTGGGTAAGGCCGGAATAGCCGAAAGTTTTTGTGAATTCCATGGAACTGAACTCTTCGTAATCAATTCACATATAGAAGAATACCTTTATGGAACGCATTACAACCACAAAGCAAAAAGTGAACGCAAATTACTTTTGAACAAACGCGAATTAAGAGGACTTTTAAAAAGCGTTCAGAACAAAGGATTAACCATCATCCCGCTTCGTCTGTTCACCAACGAAAAAGGATTGGCAAAACTGGATATCGCTCTATGTCGCGGAAAGAAAAATTACGACAAACGCGATACCATTAAAGATCGCGACACAAAACGTGATATCGACCGTATAAAAAAATCGTTTTAACGTTAATTCCCAACACTTTACATCATTTTATAAAATTTTTCTTAAATTGGTATTAACTTAAACAAGTATACCATGAGAAGATATTTAGCCTTGTTTTTACTCACGACTCTTATGAGTTGCAGCAGTACTGATACCGTTATTGTCAACAGCTGGAAAGATCCCGATTCAAATGCGGCAAAAGAACAGTTCAAAAAAGTAATGGTAGTTGCATTGGTTAAAGATGATAAAACCAGAAGGGATATTGAAAATACCATCGTCGATAACAATCCCATATTTAAAAGTTCCTATTCTTTTCTAAACGGCGCCAAGATTGACCTTACAAAAGAACAGCGTTTAAGTATCCTTAAAAGTGAAAATTTTGACGGAGCAATAACAATGCGATTGGTAAACATGGAAAAAGAAACCTATTACGTTCCGGGCACCTATAACACCATGTATTATGGCGGGATGGGATACGGTTACGGCTATGGATTTGACAATTGGTATGGCTTTTATTCACCCGATTTCTATACACCCGGTTATTATCAGGAAAGCACTACCTATCTGATTGAAACAAATGTATTTTCCTTAAATCAGAATAAATTGGTTTGGACGGGTACTACAAAATCGACAAATATCACTGATCCTGAAACGACAACCCGCAATATCATGATAGAGGTCGTTAAACAAATGGAAAAAGATGGTTTTTTAGATCCGAAAAGAAAATAAAATCAGAATATAAATAAAAAGGCTGTCTGTAAACATCTTGAAGTTTTTGCAGACAGCCTTTTCAGTATTCACATATTTTAATTTTTATCTTCCAAAAGAGGAACAAAACGGAAATCTCCAAATTCATGTTTTTCAAATTGGGTTTCGTTTTTTCTGATAAGCAATGTCATTACCTGAACATCCTCACCAACAGGAATTACCAATCGTCCTCCGATTTTCAATTGCGCCATTAGCGGTTGGGGAATGTATGGAGCGCCTGCGGTTACAATAATGCTGTCAAAAGGAGCGTAATCCGGCAACCCTTTGTATCCGTCACCAAAAGCCAAATGCTTCGGTCTGATACCTAATTTCGGTAACAATCTGAATGTTGCTTTAAACAATTCATTTTGTCTTTCAATTGAATATACCTTTGCGCCCATCGTACACAAAACAGCTGTCTGATATCCGGAACCGGTTCCGATTTCCAATATTTTATCGTCTTTTTTAACCTGAAGCAATTCCGTTTGAAACGCAACAGTATAAGGTTGTGAAATGGTTTGTCCTGCCGCAATTTGAAAAGGCTTATCCTGATAGGCAAAATTTTCAAAACTCGAATCCAAAAAGAAATGTCTCGGAATCTTTCTGATAGCTTCCAATACGTTTTTATCGGCAATTCCTTTTCTTTCCAAAAGGCTTACCAACTGATTTCGAAGTCCTTGATGTCTGGCTAAATCTCTCACTTTTTCGGCATGTTTATTTGTGTAAAATTAGGTTTAAAAACAATAAAAACAAATGCCAAATCCCGAAACTTTACACCAAAAAACAGTAAACTAT
>NZ_DATIDM010000224.1:0-4858 GCF_035456225.1 Flavobacterium sp.
AAAGTAAAACACCAAAGCGAAGTGGATAAAAATGATGGAAATTGGTTTTTTACAGAATACGAAAGCCAAGCTGATAAAAAAATATATTTTGTGGAATATGAAAGTCAGGCCGACTTAAAAATATATTTTGTAGAATATAAAAGTCAGGCTGGTTGGAGAAACAAAGAAAAAATACACTTAATGTATTAACATCTGTAATAAAAAAATCCCTAACTCACGCTAGGGATTTTATATTTAATACTTCAACAATTCCAGTAACTCCTTTTCAAAACGTTCTTTCGGTAAATATTGATCTTCCAACGATTTCATAAACGGAATAGCCGATTCTAAACTTCCAACGCGTTTTACCGGAGCATCAAGGTATTCAAAACAGTTTTCCATAATCATTGAAGAAATATCACTCGCCACACCGCCAAACAATGTATCTTCCTGAAGAATAATCACACGGTTTGTTTTCTTAACAGAAGCATATATCGCTTCCCAATCCAATGGCTGTAAAGAACGTAAGTCCAATAAATCAGCTGAAATTTCAGTGTGTTTAGCTAAAGTTTCCAAAGCCCAATGTACACCTGCTCCAAAAGAAATAATCGTCACGTCGCTACCTTCTTTAAGTAAAGACGCTTTTCCTAATGGCAATGTATAATAATCTTTTGGAACGTCTTGGTAAACACTTCTGTACAATTGTTTATGTTCGAAGAACATTACCGGGTTCGGGTCATTAATTGCTGTTGCCAACAATCCTTTTGCATCATAAGGGAATGCAGGATAAACTACTTTTAATCCCGGAGTTTTGGTAAACCAGGCCTCATTGGTTTGTGAGTGGAAAGGTCCCGCCTGGGTTCCGCCACCGCAAGGCATGCGCACCACCACATCGGATTTCTCCTGCCAACGGTAGTGTTGTTTCGCCAATAAATTTACAATCGGGTTAAAACCTGTCGATACGAAATCAGCAAACTGCATTTCCACAACGGCTTTATGTCCGTTAATCGATAATCCGTTTGCCGCAGAAACGATAACACTTTCACAGATTGGTGTGTTACGTACTCTGTCTTTTCCAAATTTATCTACGAATCCTTCAGTAATCTTGAATGCACCGCCATATTCTGCGATGTCTTGTCCCATCACAACTAAATTAGGATGACGTTCCATTGACTGACTCAATCCTTGTGAAATAGCATCAATCACACGGATATTCTCGGCTTCGCCTTTAGGTTCTATATTTTCAAATGTGTACGGAGCATACACATCGTTTAATTCTTCATCTAAATCCGCAACAATCGCAGGCTCTTCCTGAACTTTTGCCCAATCCGTATCGATTTCTTTTTTAATTTCTGCTCTGAATGCCTCATCAGCTTCCTCTGATAAAACGGCAGTCGCTTTTAAATAGTTACGATAATTTTCTACCGGATCTTTAATGGCCCACATATCCATCAATTCTTGAGGAACGTATTTCGTACCGCTCGCCTCCTCATGTCCGCGCATACGGAAAGTCATGAACTCCAAAAGTACCGGACGAGGATTTTCAATCATGGAAGCTTTTAAATCCGAAATCAAATTGTAAACTTCTAAAATATTGTTTCCGTCTATCACATAGCTTTCCATTCCGTATCCAACTCCTCTATCAGCCAATTGTTTACAACGATATTGTTCATTAGTTGGTGTCGATAAACCATAACCATTATTTTCAATCACAAATAAAACAGGCAGGTCCCAAACTGAAGCAACATTCAATGCTTCATGAAAATCGCCTTCAGAAGTAGCGCCTTCCCCTGTAAACACAGCCGTAACCTTACCATTTTTTTTCAATTTATTAGCTAAAGCGATACCGTCAGCAACCCCCATCTGCGGACCAAGGTGCGAAATCATCCCAATGATGTTAAACTCTTGTGTACCAAAATGGAATGAACGATCACGTCCTTTTGTAAATCCGTTGCGTTTTCCCTGCCATTGTGAAAATAAGCGGTGAAGCGGAATTTCTCTGGTTGTGAAAACGCCTAAATTACGGTGCATCGGCATAATATATTCGTCTTTATCCAGTACTGAAGTAATACCGACTGAAATAGCTTCCTGGCCAATTCCGGAGAACCATTTGGAAACTTTACCCTGACGGATAAGGATTAACATCTTCTCTTCAATTAATCTTGGTTTGATTAATTTTTTATATAAATCTAATAATTGTTCGTTGGTCAGATTCTTTCTGTCAAAATTCATTTTATTGTGCTTTTTTAAACGCTCCCAAAAGTATAAAAAATAACAGTTTTAGACCAATTTGTTTGATATTTTATTTAGAATAAATCAATCCGATTTTAGTTTCAACTTTTGCAAACTTTCGATTTGTTGGCAACTTTATTATTTTTTTCCAAATTTAATTCTATACATTTGTTTTTATAATGGTTTCAAACCGAAAAACTTATTAACAAAAACTAAGTACAATGCAAAACATTCCTAGTGTTGACTTACGTGATTTCCTGTCGGATGATCCGGCACGTAAACAAAAATTTGTAAATGAAATCGGAAAAGCCTACGAGGATATTGGCTTCGTAGCATTAAAAGGTCATTTTTTAGATGACAAATTAGTAGACGAGCTTTATGGTGAAGTTCGCAGTTTCTTCAACCTTCCACTGGATGTTAAAAGCCAATATGAAATCCCGGGTATCGGAGGACAGAGAGGTTATGTTTCTTTTGGAAAGGAACATGCTAAAGGACGTTCCGCAGGAGATTTGAAAGAATTCTGGCATTTTGGTCAGTATGTAGGCGAAGATTCAAAATACGCTTCAGAATACCCTGAAAATGTAAACGTAACCGAATTGCCAAAATTCAACTCTGTAGGTAAAGAAGCTTATCAGATGCTTGAAAAAACCGGTGTATATGTTTTAAGAGCATTAGCCATTTATATCGGATTAGACGAATTTTATTTTGACAAATTCATCAAAGACGGTAACAGTATCTTAAGACCAATCCACTACCCTCCAATCACTGACGAACCTAAAGACGGAGCCGTTCGTGCTGCTGCTCATGGTGATATCAACCTGATTACGCTTTTAATGGGTGCTCAAGGCAAAGGATTGCAGGTACAAAATCATGACGGACAATGGATTGACGCTATTGCAGAACCGGATGAATTGGTTATTAACGTTGGCGATATGTTATCCCGTCATACTAATAACAAATTGAAATCCACTATTCATCAGGTTGTTAATCCGCCGAGGGAATTATGGGGAACATCCCGTTATTCTATTCCGTTTTTCATGCATCCAATCAGTGAAATGCCTTTAAATTGTCTGGATAACTGCATTGATGAAAATCATCCTAAATTATATGAAGACATCACTGCCGGAGATTTCTTATACGAACGTTTGGTTGATTTAGGATTGATCAAAAAATAAACTTTTTAAGTTCCATATAATAAATTCCAAATTCCAAGTCAAATTGGGGTTTGGAATTTAATTTTTAAATAACTTTGAAGGTTACGATTTACAAAATTTGGAATTTCACATTTTATGGATTTACAAGACCAACTAAAGAACCTTTTCCCCGACCACGTCCCTTCTAATGAACCGGAAGAAGTTCAGGAGGAAGAACACACACTTTTCATTCAAAAAGAACCTTTAATCTGCAAGTATGAAAAGCGAAAAGGCAAAGCGACAACAATCATTGAAGGTTACGAAGGTGATATCGAAGATTTTAAAATATTAACTAAAGAGATTAAAACGAAACTCAGCGTTGGAGGAAGTTTTAAAGACGAATCTATTATTATTCAGGGAGATTACCGCGATAAAATCATGATAATTCTTAAAGAGAAAGGCTTCAAGGTTAAACGCGTTGGCGGTTGATTAATAAGCTTGAACCCGCAATCGCATTGAGCTGCTAAAAACACACAACTCAGTAACTCAGAAACTAAATAATCCAGAACGATTATGGCAGATATAAAATCATCAGAATTAATACTAAATCCCGACGGAAGTGTTTATCATTTAAACCTCAAACCGGAAAACATTGCACATGACATTATCTTTGTTGGCGATCAATATCGTGTGGAAAAAATCACACAATTCTTTGACACCGTTGAGTTTTCGACTCAAAAAAGAGAATTTAAAACACAAACCGGGACCTACAAAGGCAAACGCCTGACCGTCATATCTACCGGAATTGGTCCGGACAATATTGATATTGTAATGAACGAATTGGATGCATTGGTAAACATCGATTTAAATACGCGTCAGCCAAAAAACAATTTAACATCCCTAAACATTATTCGTATCGGAACATCCGGTTCTTTACAGGCTGATATCCCGGTAGACAGTATCGTCATGTCCGAATACGCTATCGGATTAGACAACATGCTACGCTCCTATTTAATTGATCCTGTAACAGATAATGAAATTGAAGACGCTTTTATCAGTCATACAAATTGGGATTTACGAAAAGGAAGACCTTATGTTGTAAAAGGAAGTGAAAAACTGTCAAAGTTGATTGAAAGCGACTCGACTCACAAAGGTTTTACCGGAACTGCCGGAGGATTTTACGGTCCGCAAGGCCGTGTTTTACGTTTAAATATTCAGGATGAACAATTGAATGGAAAAATGGATAATTTCAATTATAAAGGAATCCGAATGACGAATCTTGAAATGGAAACTGCAGCCATTTACGGTTTAGGAAAATTACTGGGGCACGAAACTTTATCCATGAATGCCATCATAGCAAATCGTGCCAATGGAACTTTCAGTGAAGATCCTTACAAAGCTGTAGATGCGTTGATTATTTACGTTTTGAACAAATTGGCTGGGTAAATAAAACAAACAACCATCTGATTTACAGAATAGTAATCACAAATACATAAATCATTACTTTAACAAAC
>NZ_DATIDM010000225.1:0-17580 GCF_035456225.1 Flavobacterium sp.
TTCAGCTATGCTAATACCGTGGCCACCATCGACTTGGCAAAACAATTTAAAGGTCATGGTTGGGTTGGAATAAAATTTCAGGTCGAACCTAATGAAGATTACAACGAAATCATTCTGCATATTCGTTTTAAAGAAAACGATTCCAAATTACAACAGGAAACTCTTGGTATTTTAGGTGTAAACCTTATTTATGGTGCATTTTACAAATACAACGATCCCAGAAAATTATTGCGTTACTTATACGACCATTTGGATAAAGACCAGTTGGAAATAGACACAATTAACTTTACAGGTCCCCGTTTTAAAGATGTAGACAACCGTTTAATGAGTTTACAATTGGTTAAAAACGGAATGACCGATGCGGTAATGTTTGGCCCTGATGGAAACAACGTACTGCCGGCTGCTGTTTTATACAAGAAAAATATTTTAGCGCTTCGCGGAAGTTTCCGTCCGGTTACCAAGGTAAACATGGACATGTATGAGAAATCACTGGAAATGTTCGTTCAGGAGAAAAAAGTGGAAAAAGAAAACACTTTGGTTGTTTTTGAAATCACTTTGTCCAATTTACGTTCCGAGGGAGAAATTGACGAACTTGATTTCATGGACAGAGCGGAATTGCTTTGTTCACTGGGACAAACCGTTATGATTTCCAATTTCCAGGAGTATTACAAAGTAGTGGAATATTTCTCTGAATACACCAAAGCCCGTATGGGATTGGCTATGGGAGTAAGCAATCTGATTGATATTTTCGACGAGAAATACTACCGCCACTTAAGTGGTGGAATTCTGGAAGCTTTCGGAAAATTATTCTATCGCGATTTAAAAGTGTTTTTATACCCGATGGAAGACGAAGACCACCAAATCATCAATTCACAAAACCTGAAGGTTCATCCCCGAATGAAAGAATTATACAAATTCTTCGCCTACAACGGAAAGGTTCTCGACATTACCGATTTTGACAAAGATCACCTTAAAATCTTCTCGCGCGAAGTTCTGAAAATGATCAGTAAAGGAAAAAAAGGATGGGAAGAAATGCTCCCGGGTGGTATTGCAGACCTAATCAAGAAAAATCATCTTTTTGGTTACAATGAGGAAACTGTTTTAGAAGAAAATACAAAAAAATAAAAAAGAAAAGAGGAAGCAGCAATACTTCCTCTTTTTTTATATGATGGTATCTTATTAGCCTAAAATCTGGGCAGTGTGGTCTTTGGTCTTTACTTTGGTAATAACATCTTCTATTATTCCGTTTTCATCAATTATAAATGTGGTTCTGTGGATCCCGTCAAATTCTCTTCCCATAAACTTTTTAGGTCCCCAAACGCCAAAAGCTTCAATAACCTGTTTATCTTCATCGGCCAAAAGCGGAAATGGAAAATCGAATTTACTCTTAAATTTCCCCTGTGCTTTCTGGCTGTCGGCGCTGACACCTAATAGCATATAATTACCGGCTTTAAAGCGTTCATAATTATCCCTTAAATCACAGGCTTCCGTGATGCAACCCGGTGTATTTGCTTTTGGATAGAAGAAAACCACCAGTTTTTTTCCGGTATAATCTGCCAATGAATGCATATTTCCATCCTGATCCAATCCTGAAAAATCTGGTGCTTTATCACCCTTCTGTAATGTTATCATTTTTAATAGCTACTAAATTTTTGAGTTGCTAATTTACAAAGTTTATTGACGTTTCTGAATGACCAAGCAACTGAATAGCTGAACAAATAAGTAAGTACTTAGAAACTTAGTTACATATTCCCTTCTTTTTATCACTAAAGAAAACTTATTTTCGCAGTTCACAATTGATAATTCGTAATGCTACCATGACTAAAAACGAAAAAATTCAGTTTGTTATTGACACGCTGAATGAGTTTTATCCTGAAATTCCGATTCCGTTAAATCACAAGGATCCGTATACATTATTAATAGCCGTGCTTCTTTCGGCACAATGTACTGATGTGAGGGTAAACCAAATAACTCCGCTTTTATTTGCAAAAGCTGACAATCCTTATGACATGGTAAAACTTTCTGTTGAAGAAATCAAGGAAATCATAAAACCTTGCGGACTTTCGCCAATGAAATCAAAAGGAATTTATGGTCTGTCGCAAATATTGATTGAAAAACACAATGGAGAAGTTCCACAAAGTTTTGAGGAATTGGAAGCCCTGCCTGCTGTTGGACATAAAACGGCAAGCGTCGTGATGAGCCAGGCTTTTGGAGTTCCTGCTTTTCCGGTAGACACACACATTCACCGACTGATGTACCGCTGGAATTTAACCAATGGTAAAAACGTTCAACAAACAGAAAAAGATGCTAAACGGATTTTTCCGCGCGAACTGTGGAACGATTTACATCTTCAGATTATTTGGTATGGGAGAGAATATTCACCGGCTCGTGGCTGGAATATGGAGAAAGATATAATCACAAAAACCATTGGCAGGAAATCGGTACTTGACGAGTACTTCAAGAATAAATAAAAAATGTCCCGAAATTTCTATTCCGGGACATTTTTCTAATTAGCAATATTCTCAAAAGTTAAGTCACCCACCTTTGTTATGTTCAACGCTTTAGAATAGTCGAGCAGAAAATTTACTGTTTCCTTTTTAGGTGACATTTTTGGACTTGCCTTTTTCTTTTTAGAGTAGAGTTTTGCCATCGCTTCTATATTAATTATATAACAATAACGCAACTCAATTATAAATATTGTTTAATTCGTTAAAATAATTTGATTTTTTTCTATAACCTTTCTTAAATTCATCAAGGCATATCGCATTCTTCCTAAAGCTGTATTGATACTAACCCCGGTCAAATCGGCAATTTCCTTAAAGCTCAAATCGTCATAAATTCGCATTACCAAAACCTCACGCTGATCGTCGGGCAATTCATTAATTAAACGCTGTAAATCTACCTCAACTTGTTCCGTAATGATTCTGGTTTCAACATTTGGACTGTTATCCGTCATAAGTGAAAAAACGGAATATTCTTCAGTATCTCTGTTGAAAGGCATTTTCTTCGTTTTTCTGAAATAATCAACAATAAGATTATGGGAAATACGCATTACCCAAGGTAAAAATTTACCTTCTTCATTGTAATTTTTCGTCTTTAAAGTTTTGATGACTTTAATAAAAGTGTCCTGGAAAATATCTTCAGTAACATCTCTGTCCATTACCTTAGAATAGATAAATCCGTAAATTTTAGATTGGTGTCTCTCAATTAATGTAGCTAAAGCATTTTCATCTCCGCCTACATAATTTTTTACTAGGACTGCGTCCGGAAGTACAACATTAGCCATAATAATACTTTTTAGTTTTGGTTTGGGTATAGATTCTAAAATCTTAAAAAGTATTTTTTTACAATAGGCGAATGTTGTTTTTTGAATTATTGTTAACCAAATATAAGAATAAATGTTTTTATCCTACAAATAATAATTTAAAATTTAACATTTAGCAACACAATATACTAAAAATTGCTATTATTAAAATAAATAAAACCTTCATTCTCAATTTAATATACAAACAGTGCAGTTCGCTTATTTTGACAGTAATAATACCCAAACAAATTCTTTAAAATTTGGTTTTTCGCTATCTTTGCAATTCATCGCCATTTTCTATGAAAACTGACATCACGACATTAGAACCAAAGAAAAACATCATCATAAAAGGAGCGCAACTTCACAATCTGAAGAATGTGGATGTAGCTATTCCAAGAAACAAACTTGTGGTTATCACCGGACTTTCAGGTTCAGGAAAATCAAGTTTAGCTTTCGACACGCTTTATGCTGAAGGCCAACGCCGTTATGTTGAGAGTTTGTCTTCCTATGCCCGTCAGTTTTTAGGCCGATTGGACAAACCGAAGGTTGATTATATAAAAGGAATTGCCCCAGCCATTGCCATCGAACAGAAAGTCAATACAACGAATGCCCGTTCGACTGTCGGAACATCAACCGAGATTTATGATTATCTGAAATTATTGTATGCCCGAATCGGTAAAACCTTTTCGCCTATTTCAGGCAACGAAGTGAAAAAACAAACTGTCAGCGATGTTATTTCCGAAGTCAAAAATTTTGATTTAGAAAGTAAATGGCTCTTGCTTGCCCCCATTCATTTAGAAGAAGGACGAGCGCTTGAAGACAAGTTGAAAGTATTGCTGCAACAAGGTTTTGCCCGTATTTTGGTTGACAATGAAATGGTCCGTTTAGACGAAATCGATCAGCATTCCCTGGATAACAAAGACGTACTGTTAATCATCGACAGGATCGTCGTAAAAGAAGAAGAAGAATTTTACAACCGTTTGGCTGATGCCGTTCAGACCGCTTTTTATGAAGGAAAAGGCGAATGTTATCTGCAGGAATTAAATTCAGATAAACGATTTGTTTACAGCAATAACTTTGAATTGGACGGAATTACGTTTCTGGAACCCAACGTTCATTTGTTCAGCTTCAACAATCCGTATGGTGCCTGCCCGAAATGCGAAGGTTATGGCAATGTCATCGGTATTGATGAAGAATTAGTGATACCAAATACAGCCCTTTCCGTTTATGAAAATGCCATCTATCCTTGGCGTGGCGAAAGCATGGGCTGGTATCGCGATCAGTTGGTCAACAACAGTCATCATTTTGATTTCCCGATTCACAAACCTTATTTCGAATTATCAAACGAACAAAAGGCATTAATCTGGACTGGAAACCAATATTTTGTAGGATTGGATGCTTTCTTTCAGGAATTGGAAGAGAAAAATTATAAAATTCAAAACCGCGTAATGTTGTCACGCTATCGCGGTAAAACAAAATGTAATACCTGTAAGGGAAAACGATTACGTCCGGAAGCGAATTACATTCGAGTTGGTGGCAAAACCATTTCTGATTTGGTCGATTTACCGATTAAAAACCTGATCGAATTCTTTAAAGAATTAACCTTATCGGAATATGACGAGAAAGTTGCCAAACGTCTTTTAATCGAAATCAATAACCGTTTGCGATTTTTGGATGAAGTGGGCTTGAACTATCTTACCCTTAACCGAAATTCAGCCACACTTTCCGGAGGGGAATCCCAACGAATTAACCTGGCTACTTCATTGGGTAGCAGTTTAGTGGGATCCATGTATATTTTGGACGAACCAAGTATCGGCTTACATCCAAAAGATACCGAAAGACTGATAAAAGTTCTGGAAGATTTGCGCAATTTAGGAAATACCGTAATTGTGGTGGAACACGATGAAGACATCATGAAAGCGGCAGACATGATTATCGATATCGGTCCGGAAGCAGGTAGTTTAGGCGGTGAATTGGTCGCCCAGGGAACTTATGACGAAATCCTGAAAGCCGACTCACTTACTGCACAATACCTGAATGGAAAAATGCAGATTGAAGTTCCCAAAAAACGCCGAAAATTTAAAAATCACATTGATGTTATCGGCGCACGTGAAAATAACTTAAAAAACATCAATGTAACTTTTCCTTTGGAATGCTTAACGGTAATTACCGGCGTTTCCGGAAGTGGAAAAAGTACCTTGGTAAAAAAAATATTATTCCCTGCCCTACAGAAAAAACTCGAAGGCGTAGGAGAAAAAGCAGGTCAGTTTACTGAATTAGCGGGAAGCTATTCCCATATAAAACATATCGAATATGTGGATCAGAACCCGATTGGAAGAAGTTCGCGTTCGAATCCGGTAACCTATATTAAGGCTTACGATGAAATCCGTGATTTGTTTTCCAAACAGCAATTGTCCAAAATGCGTGGCTACCAGCCGAAACATTTTTCTTTCAACGTAGAAGGCGGTCGCTGCGAAACCTGTAAAGGCGATGGTGAAGTGACTATCGAAATGCAGTTTATGGCCGATGTACACCTGGAATGTGAAACCTGTGGTGGTAAACGCTTCAAAAAAGAGATCCTTGAGGTAAATTACGAAAACAAGAACATCGATGATATCTTAACGATGACCATTGATGACGCCATTGCGTTTTTCAATGAACATAAACAAACCAAAATCACTCAAAAATTACAACCGCTACAGGATGTTGGTTTGGGATATGTGCAATTGGGACAGTCTTCCTCTACCCTTTCCGGCGGGGAAGCGCAACGTATTAAATTGGCCTCCTTTTTAGTTAAAGGAGCAACTAAAGAAAAAGCGTTGTTTGTTTTTGACGAACCAACAACCGGATTGCATTTTCACGATATCAAAAAACTATTGGCTTCGTTTGATGCTTTACTTGAAAAAGGACATTCCATTATCGTAATCGAACACAATCTCGATTTGATCAAATGTGCCGATTACATCATCGATATTGGCCCTGAAGGCGGAGAAAACGGAGGAAAACTGATTGCTTTCGGAACCCCGGAAGAAATTACAAAAAATGAAAAATCCATAACAGGAAAATATCTTATAGAGAAACTGTAAATAAAAAAAGACCTCACAAATGAGGTCTTTTTCATTTATTCAATCACAATCTTTTTTGTGATCCTGCTTTCGCCGCTTTCCAATATTCCCATGTAAATCCCTTTACTAAATCGGGAAACATCAATAGTTTCTATTTGTTTTGCATTTGCTATGGAATCCCTGTAAACTTCTTTGCCCTGGATATCGATTAACGAAAACGTATAATTGTTTTTCGGTAATATCCCCAAATTGATGTTTAATTTACCTTTTGTCGGATTGGGAAAGAAACTTATCTGAAAATCTGCATTGAACTGGTCATTTGCTAACGAAGTACTCGCACGCGCAAAATGGAGTAAAGCTCCTGTCGCCGCTTTAGACACATTATAATTGTAAACAGGATCCATATTTACCAGCAAATCATTTGCTGTATGGGCATAAGCTGTTTCATTGGTTTCGAAAAACCCGGTAATTACTTCGTTATTATCTTCAAAAGGCATATAATCCGAAGCATACGCATAAGACAAGGTAGTACTCAACGGAGAATATAAACCAACACAAGTGATTAACTCGTTTGTCATTGTATTCGAGGCAGCATTATTAGATGTCGGACTCCCTGTATCTCTTTCACATGTAATATTGTTGTTTGTCATTCCGGCCACTCCGCCTACTTCATCAATATTAAACACCAGTCTGATATCCATTTTCGGGGTGGTTCCATTTACAACCGAAGACACATAATGCTGACTTCCGTACAACCCATCTTCTTCACCGCTAAAATTGATAAACTTTATAGAGTATTCTGTTGGTACATTTTGTAGCAAACGTGCAGCTTCAAGCAATACTGCGGTTCCACTCCCGTTGTCGTTTGTTCCAGTTCCGGTAATAGAATCGTAATGCCCACAAATAATTACATAAGTGTTGGGATAAAGAGTTCCTACTTTCGTCAGTACCAGGTTTTTACAGGTAAAACCGGAATAGGAATAAGAATCTTCCACCATTTGTCCTGCTGTATAACCATAACTCAGGTATTTGTTCTTTAACCAATTCAATGTATTTTGCAGTGCCGTCGTACCTCTTCTTTTTACGCCAAAGGATTCAAATTGGGTTAAATTGTTAGTGATATTGGCTTGAGATGTCTGATTGACAATATCGGCATATCTTTGAATGAAAGTCTGCGCTGTGGTGGTTTGCAGACTAACGATTCCCAATAAAAACACTATTGTGTTTCGTTTTAGAAAATTCATTTTCCAGTTAGTTTTAGTTAAGTCAGTTAGTTTTTGGTTTACGAATTTAAAAAAATTTAACTAATCGAATGCCTTTTTTTAAATTTTTTCATTTCAATTTCATTAATACAAAAAATGAAAAAATATAATCAAATCAATTTTCAACCTTCCCATAAATCCTGTTTCAAAAAAAGAAACGGGATTTTTTTTACAAAAATATATATCTAAAAATCAAACAGTTACACACAATTAACTATAAAGCAAAATTACTCATTCATTTTTTGGCATGCAAATTGGATATCTCTTATCAAATGAAACTCTGAATAAAATCAGAAACGTGAAAACCGAAAAACGTAACGAGTAGGTAAACTATTAAATTATTGTATTATGAACAAAATTACTCTTTTAGTAGCCAGTATGCTTCTGGTAGGAAGTATGGCTTATGCGTCAGAAAATCCTGTTTTTTCTGATAACAATGAAAAAGGTCCGCGTTATGCTGCAGATTACAGAAATGCCGAACCAATCGTGTTCATGGAACGTGGAATAGAATTTTATGTTTTCCCTGACGGACAATTTGATTTCAATACGCGTCCTTCAGGTCCAAGACAAACAACCGTAAATACGACCTATGGAGCGCCAGGTGTTCACACATCAACTCATTATGGCCCAGCCAACTATGGTGTACGCGTAGAGCACGATAACTTTGGCAGAGTACGACGCATCGGAAATGTTTTCATCAACTATGACGGATACAATAGGGTAAAACGTGTAGGTTCTGTTTATATGAGATACAACAGCTTTGCGCTTTCTCAAGTGGGTGGTTTACGAATACTGTACAACAGAAGAGGTTATATCATCGATGTAGATGGTTATGTAAACGGTTGGAGCCATGGTTATAGCTACAATCCTTACACTTACAACGGAAACGGTTATGACAATCAGGATTCAGGAAACGATTACGGATACGAAAGCGGTTCCGGATACAATGAAGACGATTACTATTACTATAAAGCCGATGGAACAAAAGCCAAAATGACTTCAGAAGAAATCGACGCCGTTAAGAAAGACGAGCAAGCTGTAATTGAGAAAAACAAGAGAGCATAATTAATAAATTTGGTTGGTTAAATTTGGTTAAGGTCCCGCGAAACAGCAATGTGTAGCGGGATTTTTTTTATTGTAGTAACGAAGCTAACTCTTTAGTCAGATTCTTTCTGCTGTATTGCTGTAAACCAACCGGATATACTTTTAAATTTTGATCCAAATACAAATTGAAATACCCCAGAATAGCCTCTTTCACCTGTTCCTTTTCATCATACAAAGCAAAAGTCCCTGTATTGGTTTGTTTTAAGATTACCGAGAAATCAGCATCATTTGGGCCAATCGCCAAAATAGGTCTTTCGGAAACCATATATTCAAAAAGTTTTCCCGGAATGATGCTTTTGGTTTCTTCCGAATCGATTTCAATAAGCAACAAAACCTGTGATTTACGCTGGTGTTCCAAAGCTACTTGATGTGAAACATACCCCAGATTATTCACATAGTCAGACAACTTAAATTCAGTTATGGTATCTAAAACCTCCTGGCTCACGGCACCGATTAACTTCAATTCGAAAGCTTCCCTGAACTTATTATTTTCACGAATCAATTCCTGAAGTGCCTTCCATAAAATCCTTGGGTTTCTTTCAGATAAAAACGAACCAATATGAGCCAAAGTGAATTTCTCGTCCAAAGGTTGTAGGCTCACATTTTCAACATCGTAACCGTTGGTAATAACGTGAATCGGTTTTGTGGTGATTACTTCAAATTCCTTTTTTGTTGTCGGACTTGTTACTAAAAGGAAATCTGCATTATTCATCACCTCGGATTCCATTTTTTTATGTTTTTTTGCCGATGAAGCCGATAATTTCAATGCCTTATGATAACCGATGGTTGTCCACGGATCACGAAAATCAGCAACCCATTTTACATTTAGCTGTTTCTTTAACTGCAAACCAATCAGATGCAGACTATGCGGCGGACCGGTGGTGATGATGGTCTCGATCCCGTTTTCCTGAATGTAGTTCGATAAATAGGTAACTGATGGTTTGACCCACAAAACCCTGGCATCGGGAATGAAAAGGTTTCCTCTTACCCAAAGCATCATTTTCTGAACAAACGATTGCTTCTTTTGGTTCGGAATGATTCCGGAACTTATTTTTTTTGTACTCTTTTTTGAAAAAACCGAAGCCCAGGCATACGGTTCTACAATCTTATTTTTAAGGATCGTTACGTTTGCCGGTACTTCCGAAAGTAACTTCTCATCCAGTAAAGGGTAAGTCGGATTTTCCGGAATGTAAACTATCGGTTCGATTCCAAAATCAGGCAGATACTTCACAAACTTTAACCAACGCTGAACGCCGGGACCGCCTGCCGGTGGCCAATAATAAGTTATGATGAGTACTTTTTTCATTTACAATTTTGAAACCGTTAAACCAGCCCAGGTTGCAGCTAATCCTAAAATCACGCTCAATCCTATGTAAAGAAATGCCGTTCCTGACTGATTCGCATTAAACAACTGTATGTTTTCATTTGAAAAGGTTGAAAACGTTGTATAACCTCCGCAAAAACCCGTTACGAGAAAAAATTTCAAATCAGGATTAGTGACATTATTTTTTTCCATCCATCCCAAAAACAACCCAATAAGAAAACATCCTAAAACATTGGTTATAAAAGTTGCGTACGGGAAAAACAATTGAGTATGTTTATTAATCCATTGCGATGTCAGATAGCGAAAAACACTACCCAAACCTCCACCTAATGCTATTAATAGAATTGTTCTCAAATTAATTACAAATTACGAATTACAAAACGCAATTCAATCTTTTCCCTTTTCCCTTATTCCTTTTTTCTCCTAACTTCAGTAAAGATTCCGAAACCTACCAACACTAACATTCCAATGAAGCTGAACAATGAAATCATGCTTCCGGTTTTTACTACCTGTGGTTCGAATTTGAATTCAATCGTGTGTTTTCCGGCAGGAACATTTATCGCTCTCAATACATAATCAGCACAGAAAATATCTGTTTCTTTACCGTCAATGGTAGCAATCCATCCTTTGGGATAATAGATTTCCGAGAAAACGGCTACCCCATTGTTTGTGTTGTTTGAAGTATATTTCAAATAATTCGGTTTATAAACCTTCAATTGGATCGTTGCCAGACTGTCTTTTACAAGCGAAGTAGATTTTACAGCGCCTGCAAATTCCTTTTGGTTAACGATTGCCGTTTTCTTTGTATCCAGTTTGTCCAGCCCTTTCATTTCCTCGTCGGCTGAATTTACCAGTTTAACTTCGCTTACGAACCAGGCATTTCCATTGACATTCGGATTAGTCATTGGCATATCCTGTCCTTGTTCGTCTTTCTGAATAATGTATTTCACATTCAGCATATTCAGCACACCGATATTGTTTTTGGCAATCTGATAATCAAACAACTGTTGCATTTTTCTTGGCTTGGCCGCATGATATCCACCAATCGATTTATGGAAATACGATGCTCTTGCGCTCGCCATATTGCCTTCAACCTCAAACACACGATAATTCGTTGTATCGGCCAAAATGTGCTGATCTGCCGGAGTCGCTTCAAACGGAATATCCGCCTGACGGGCAGAAACAAAACTATCGCTGTTTACATAATTTTTATCTACGAAGAACAAATCACCCACCATCAAAACACCAACGCAGATTATGGTGGTCAATTCCGAAATTTTATTCTTTATGAACAACCATAGCATGGCAGCTGTAAGGGCAATCAATATACCAGAGCGCATTAAGTCAGATGAATACATTTCCTGACGTTGTTCTTTCAACGCATTGATGAACGGTGGCCCCATTTCTCCGTAGGCTTGCAAATACATGCTGTCGCTGCCTCCTGTAAAGCTGAACATTCCTTTGCACATAAACAGTACAATAATAATACCTAATGTAGTTGCAGCGGTCATCCACAAGGCTTTAAAACGGGCTTTTTCTTCGGCATTAAAGAAAGCCTGCATTCCTAAAATGGCCATTACCGGCATACACAATTCCAAAATAACCTGAATTGAAGAAACCGCTCGGAATTTGTTGTACATCGGTACGAAATCGATGAAAAAGTCTGTCAAAAGAGGGAAATATTTCCCCCATGACAATAATAATGAAAGTATGGCTCCAGCTAAAAAGGCATATTTAATTTTACGTTTATCTATGAACATTCCCAAAACAAACAGGAAGAATACGATTGCTCCGATATATGCCGGTGCTGCCACTATAGGCTGATCTCCCCAATAAGTTGGTACTGCCGAAGCAAAATCTTTGGCTTCCGTTGGAGAGGCGCCCTGGCCCAAAACGAATTCGTACATCGGAGACCCTTCCCCTACATTTTCATGATTGGAACCACCAAATAAACGCGGTGCGATTAAATTCAAACTTTCCCCAATACCGTAACTGTATTCGGTAATATATTCATAAGACATTGCGTTGTTGTTTTCCGCTTTCTTTCCGTCCGCTGAAAACGTTAATTCACTGTCACTTCGCGTTGAATTTTTAGCGTATTCCGAAGTGGCCATTAAGTTGGTTGCATTGGCCCCGACT
This sequence comes from Flavobacterium sp., assembly GCF_035456225.1. GTDB lineage: Bacteria > Bacteroidota > Bacteroidia > Flavobacteriales > Flavobacteriaceae > Flavobacterium. The sequence goes on from NZ_DATIDM010000225.1 coordinate 12,199, forward strand.
GCCAGGATTCCCGCTAATATGAAAACGCCAAAAGCTTTCCAAAGTCCTTTGAAATCTCTTTCTTTCAAATACTGTATTTTGAAATACGCAGCGATTACTAACAAAAGTAACAACAAGTAAAACGTCATCTGGAAGTGATTCGCATTGATTTCAAAAGCAGCGGCAATCATGGTCAGCAATCCTCCAGCCAAATAGCGCTTCTGATAAACCATAATCACACCGGCCACCACCATTGGCATATAGGCAATCGCATGGGCTTTGGCATTATGCCCTACCCCTAGAATAATAATCATATAGGTGGAAAAACCAAAAGCAAGTGCTCCGAAAAAAGCCTTGAGATTGTCTACTTTCAAAGACTTAAGCAAAATGAAGAATCCGATAAAATAAAGGAACAGATAATCTGCAGGTCGTGGTAAAAAACGAATCAGGTTATCTAATTTTTTGATGTAATTGTGCGGATAATTGGCTCCTAACTGATAAGTAGGCATCCCTCCGAAAGCACTGTTAGTCCAATAAGGTTCTTCTCCTGTTTCTTTTCTGAAATCGTTTTGCTCCTTTGCCATTCCGGTGTATTGAGCAATATCACTCTGATTCACTTTTTTACCCTGCATTACCGGATAAAAATAAAGTATTGAAATTACTGCAAAGCCGATTACGACTAACAAATAAGGGTAAATCTTGTTCAGGTTTTTCATATTATTTTGCTTCAATTCGCTAAAAAATCAGGCTAAAATAACAATAAAAACCCTTTAAAAAAAGAAAACGAATAACTCGGCTGTTATTCGTTTTAATTTAAACTATTCAATTTCTTCAAAATCAATATACTCGCCCACTTTCTTCTTCTCTTTGGGCATTTCGGAATGAGAAGACTGTTGTGTATTTGATTGCGAATATTGTTGCTGATAATTTTGCTGCTGTTGTTTAAAATTCTCCTCTGCTTTTTTAACTACCTGTTGCAAAAAATAAGGAGCCAGCAATCGCATAATGAATTTTAACGCATAGTATATAAAGAGAATCCAAAGCAAAGCTTTAACCAAACCTGTAAGTGATGCTGTTTCCATCCTGAATCTAAATTTTGTCAAATTTAAGCAAAGCTACATTTAAAAATAAGATCACTTTCTTAAAATAATAATAAAATAACTATTTTTGGTCGGCTGATATGCTTTAAAAATTTAAACAAAATACACTTTATGCTCCGATTAAAAACGAAACTACTTGGTTTTTTACTGATTACGTCAGGAATTGCAATCGCTCAACATACCGATGAGATTAACTCCAACCGTCCGGGAAAATCTTTTGGAGCTTTCTCAATAGGGAAAAAAGTAATTCAGGCTGAAACTGGTATTTATTATACCAAAGAGGACCACGATTTGCAGGAATGGCAATCTAAAGGTTTCGGATTGGAACTGGTAGCGCGATACGGAGCATTTTTTGAGCAGCTGGAGTTCATTGCCGAGATGCAATATCAAAAAGACACTTACACCGCTCCCGGAGGCTTTCAGGAAGATCGAAATGGATTCCGACAATTGACGGTAGGCGCCAAATATTTATTTTATGATCCGTGGAAAAATTACGTTGAAAAAGTAAACGTGTATAGCTGGAAAGCCGAACACAAATTTAAGTGGAGAAAATTACGACCTGCCATAGGAGGTTATATCGGCGCTAATTTTAATCCGGGTGACAATCCGTACACCTTCCCTACCGATCCGAGCGTGAGTCCGAAAGTAATGTTGTTACTTCAAAACCACTTTGGAAGCCGAACTGTGTTAACCACAAACCTTATTGCCGACAAATTCACTACCGATTATCCAAGTTACGGTTACATACTGACTTTGAGCCACGGTATCAACCAAAATTGGTCCGTATTTTTAGAAAATCAGGGATACAAAAGCGACTGGTATGCTGATTGTATATTCAGAGGAGGTGCCGCTTATCTGATAAAGAAAAACATGCAGGTTGATGCTTCCGTCGGAACAAGTATCAAAAACACACCGTCTATCTTCATTGCGGGTGCAGGATTCTCATGGCGCTTTGACAAGAGCTACAAACCAATCGAAATTAAAGACGGTAAGGAAGTGAAAGGCGATTCTAAAGGCAAAAAAGTGGAAGAAGAAAAGAAAAAACGTTCCGACGAAGTAAAATAATTATGATTACGATTAAAGAAGTCAGCTCCAAAAAAGAACTAAAAGAGTTTGTATTATTTTCTTTTGAAATTTTTAAAGACAATCCGTATTGGATTCCACCTATAATTCAGGATGAACTGGAATCGTTTGACGCTGCCAAAAATCCGGCGTTCAAAAGTGCCGAAGCCCATTTTTATCTGGCCTACAAAGACAATAAAATAGTCGGAAAAATTGCTACCATGATTAATTGGGATGAAGTAAAACTGTTAGGCAAAAAGAAAGTTCGTTTCGGCTGGTTTGACGTGATTGACGACATTGAAGTTACCAAAGCGCTGCTAGAAAAAGCCGTTGAACTTGGCCATAAACACCAGATGGATCATATCGAAGGTCCGATGGGTTTTTCAAATTTAGATAAAGTGGGCGTTCTGACCGAAGGTTTCAATGAACAAGGAACAATGATTTCGTGGTACAGCATGCCTTACTACAAAGAACATTTCGAAAAACTGGGCATGGTTCCTGAAAAGGAATTTTACGAGAGCTGGTTCACCATGGATGCCATTAACCCGGCACCATTTCAGCGTGCCAGCAAAATGATCAGGGAGCGTTATGGCTTAAGAACACTTGAATTCAAAAAGAACTCGGATGTCATGCCCTATGTGGATCAGATGTTCGAATTATTCAATGAAGCTTATACCGGTTTACAGTCTTTCGTTCCAATAAACAAGGAAATGCAAGACTATTTCAAGAAAAAGTACATCAGCTTCATTAACCCGGAATACATCAAATTCGTTGTCGATGGTAACGATAAAATCATTGCTTTCACCATTGTAATGCCTTCTTATGAAACGGCATTACAAAAAGCGAAAGGAAAATTATTCCCATTCGGTTTTCTTCATTTATTGCATGCAAAAAAGAAATCCAGAGAAGTGGTTTTCTATCTGATAGGCGTACATCCCGAATATCACAATAAAGGGATAACTGCTGTAATCTTTGATGACTTTTACAAAGTGTTCCAGGAGAAAAAAATCAAAAAATTCATCCGGACTCCTGAATTAGAAGAAAATCACGCTATGCACAATCTTTGGAAAAACTTTGATCCGAAAATTCACAAAAGAAGGAGAACCTATAGAAAAGATATTTAACCTTCTGAAAACCTGACGAGGAAGTTACACCATTGAAAACAATACAGAGACAATAACTATTGCGTACATTAAAAGCAACATGGCTTCAGTACGTTCTTTTTTAAATAATGTTTTCATGGGGGCGGGGCTTTAATTTTTGCCAAAAGTAAAATGAAAACCCTTTGGCGTTTTCCCAAAACTTCTGAATGTCGATTTTTGGTTAATGAAAACGCATGTTCAGTTAACGAAAAAAATAACTCGTTGTTATAAAACAATAAAAAAACCATTTGATAAAACAAATGGTTTTTTTATTTGTAAGATTTAACTTTACTTACGAAACATCTACTGTAGTTTCTTGAGCAATCTGTTTATAAGTACCATTTACAAGTTTTTCTCGAATAGCTTCGAAAGCAGTTAACGTTTCATTGATATCTTGTAAGGTATGGGAAGCCGTAGGAATCATACGCAATAAAATAATTCCTTTCGGGATAACCGGGTACACAACAATAGAAAGGAAAATTCCATAGTTCTCGCGTAAGTCGTTTACCATCACCATCGCTTCCGGAATTGACCCTTCAAGATAAACCGGTGTGATACATGTATTTGTATCTCCGATATTGAATCCTTTTTCTCTTAAACCGTTTTGCAGCGCATTTACATTTTCCCAAAGTTTATCTTTTATTTCAGAAGATTTACGCAACAATTCCAGACGTTTCAAGGAACCGATAGTCTGAATCATTGGTAATGCTTTGGCAAACATTTGCGAACGCAAGTTGTATTTTAAGTAATCAATAACGTCTTTATCAGCTGCAACGAATGCACCTATATTAGCCATTGATTTAGCAAATGTTGAAAAATACACGTCAATTCCGTCCTGACAACCTTGCTCCTCACCTGCTCCGGCACCTGTTTTACCAAGTGTTCCGAAACCGTGTGCATCGTCAACTAACAAACGGAAGTTGTATCTTTCTTTCATGGCAACAATCTCTTTCAGCTTTCCTTGCTGACCACGCATACCGAAAACACCTTCTGTAATGAAAAGGATTCCTCCTCCGGTTTCATCAGCCATTTTGGTAGCACGCTGAAGGTTTTTCTCCATACTCTCCAAATCATTGTGTTTGTATGTAAAACGCTTGCCCATATGTAAACGAACACCGTCAATGATACAAGCGTGTGAATCCACATCATATACAATGATGTCGTTTTTACTTACCAATGCATCAATGATAGACACCATCCCCTGATAACCGAAATTCAACAAATAGGCAGATTCCTTCATTACAAAAGCAGCCAATTCTCTTTCCAACTGCTCATGGTATGTTGTATGTCCTGACATCATACGAGCTCCCATCGGATATGCCGCACCGTATTTTTGTGCTGCTTCGATATCGGCTTTACGAACTTCAGGATGATTTGCCAACCCTAAATAATCGTTGATAGACCAGTTCAAAATTTCTTTTCCGTGGAACTGCATTCTAGGTCCTAATTCGCCTTCCAATTTCGGAAACACATAGTACCCTTCTGCTTGAGAGGCCCATTTACCTAAAGGACCTTTATTGTTTTGTATTCTTTCAAATAAATCTTTAGCCATAATTCAAATAGGTATAAATCTGATTTTTAATCGTTCCAAAAGTAATTATTTCTACTCTTCTATCATAATAATTTACAATTTTTAAAATCTAAAATTCCTCATGACAATTTAATTAAAAAAACAGCATGACAAGCAACATTTTAAAAACTTGTATTACTACTTAAACTAGGAAAACAACCATTATATTTCTTTACAAAACAGTTAAATTATTTTAACATTATTTTAATTGGTCTCAAATTCCCTCAACAGAAAAGTTTAATTACTTTTGCTCATCTGTTATGAAAAGACTGTTTAATTACATACTGATTCTTTCCACTGCCTTAATGATTAGCAATCAATTGTTCGCTAATTCATATGAGGCTGGTGCTCCTTTTAAAGAATCGCAGACAACTTTTCAGAATCCGACAGAATTGGCTGTGGAATTCGAATCGGTTTCGATTCTCCACCAGCCGTATTTTATTCAGAAGATAGATAAAGACAAGATTGAGCTTTCGGAAAACGAAAATGAAACCGAAGATTCTCAGTCATTATATGTTGTTCCCCGGAA
>NZ_DATIDM010000226.1:0-8100 GCF_035456225.1 Flavobacterium sp.
AACCGATTTAGCAGATTTACGCAAATTTTTCTCATGAGTAATTTTTTATATAAAGGAAGAACGGATGTTATATTGAAAACGTTTTATGAGGTTTATAACACTCTAGGATATGGATTTCTTGAGAAAGTTTACTAGAATAGCATGTGCTTTGAACTTTTAATCGAGGAGTTAAAGTTGATGTTTAAAAAACAAATCAAGGTTTATTTATACGAATGATAGAAAAAAAATACTAATCCCTTAAAATCTGTCTAATCCGTGTTATCAGTGTTCTATTCTTTTGTATTTGGAACACAGATGAAACCGATTTAGCAGATTTACGCAAATTTTTCTCATGAGTAATTTTTTATATAAAGGAAGAACGGATGTTATATTGAAAACGTTTTATGAGGTTTATAACACTCTAGGATATGGATTTCTTGAGAAAGTGTATCAGAACAGTATGTATTTTGAACTTTCAAATAAAGGGTTTAAGGTTGAGGCTCAAAAGCAAATCAAGGTTTACTACAAAGAAAAAGTAGTTGGCGAATATTTTGCGGATTTAGTTATAGATGATGTTATCATTATCGAACTTAAAGCTTGCGAATGTTTAATGGACGCTCATAAAGCCCAATTAATCAATTACCTTAAGGCTACCCAAATTGAATTAGGAATGTTGTTAAATTTTGGCGATACGCCCGAATTTAAAAGATATATTTATACGAACGACAGAAAGAATTTTAATAATCCGATAAAATCTGTCTGATCCGTGTTATCAGTGTGCGATTCTTTTGTATTTGGAACAAGGATGAAACCGATTTAGTAGATTTACACAATTTTATCTCATGAGTAATTTTTTATATAAAGGAAACACGGATATCATATTGAAAATCTTTTATGAGGTTCATAATGTTTTAGGATATGAATTTCTTGTGAAATTATACCAGAATAGCACGTGCTTTGAACTTTTAATCGAGGAGTTAAAGTTGAAGTTTAAAAACAAATCAAGGTTTATTTATACGAATGATAGAAAAAAAATACTAATCCCTTAAAATCTGTCTGATCCGTGTTATCGGTGTTCCATTCTTTGCGAACTTTGCAGTTAAATAAAAAACATGAAATTATTCATCACCGGAATCGGAACTGATGTTGGGAAAACCATCGTCTCCGCAATACTGACCGAAGCTTTGGAAGCCGATTATTGGAAACCCATACAAGCCGGCGATCTGGAGCATTCCGACAGCCATAAAGTCCAGAAATACGTAGCCAACAAAAAGTCGAAATTCTTTCCCAATGCGTACGCGCTTAACACACCCGCCAGTCCGCATTTAGCGGCTGAATTGGATGGAATTGCCATTGACATAAAAAATATAAAAGAACCGAAAACCAAGAATCATCTAGTGATAGAAGGAGCCGGCGGTGTTTTTGTTCCGTTAAATGAATCGGATTGCATAATCGATTTGATTCAACCCGATTATAAAGTGGTGATTGTGTCCCGACATTATCTGGGAAGTATCAATCATACGTTGCTGACGGTGGAAGCTTTGAAAAACCGTAAGCTGGATATTGCCGGAATTATTTTCAATGGAGATGAAAATAAAGCTTCGGAAGAAATTATCCTAAAGAAAACCGGACTGAAAATGATCGGCCGTATCGACAACGAACCGTATTTCGATCAGAATGTGATTCGTTATTACGCGGATTTGTTTAGGGAAAAAATATTGAGTTTAATGTAGAATCAAGAGCCAAGAGTCAAGAAATATATGAATGACAGTCTTTCTTCTTGCCTCTTTTTTCTATTATCTGAAAAAAAATGAATCTATCCAAAAGAGATATACAATACAATTGGCATCCGTATACCCAACACAAAACAGCACAACCACATATCGCCATTACTAAAGGGGAAGGCGCTTTGTTGTGGGATGAAAATGGAAAAGAATACATCGATGCGATTGCCTCGTGGTGGGTAAACCCCTACGGACATTCCAACAAGTTTATAGCCGATGCCATTTATAGACAGTTAACCACGTTGGAACATGTTTTGTTTGGCGGGTTTACGCATGAACCGGCAGTTCAGGTAGCTGAAAAACTGATACAGATTCTGCCGGATAATCAGAAGAAACTGTTTTATTCCGATAACGGGTCGACGGCGGTAGAAATTGCTATTAAAGTGGCGTTGCAGTTTTTCTACAACAAAGGTGAAAAACGCACGAAGATCATAGCTTTCGAAAATGCTTTTCACGGCGATACGTTTGCGGCTATGGCTGCCAGCGGGATTTCCTTTTTTACAGAAGCGTTCAAAGGTTCGTTAATTGAAGTGGTTCGGATTCCGGTACCGACAAAAGGAAATGAACAGACAAGTTATGAAGCATTATATCAATATGTAAAAACAGGCGAATTTGCGGCTTTCATCTTTGAACCTTTAGTTCAGGGAGCTGCGGGAATGGTAATGTATGAAGCGTCCGAATTGGATAAGCTCATTGCAATCTGTAAAGAATATCAGGTGTTTACCATTGCCGATGAGGTAATGACAGGATTTGGGAAAACCGGAAAAAATTTCGCCTGCGATTACCTGACAGAGCAACCCGATATGATGTGTCTGTCAAAAGCTTTAACCGGCGGAACCATTCCAATGGCGATTACGACTTTTACCCAGGAGCTTTTCGATGGTTTTTATGATGATGATGTGAACAAAGCATTGTTTCATGGGCACACATTTACCGCAAATCCTACAGGTTGTGCGGCAGCTCTGGCAAGTATGCAGTTGTTGGAAACCGAAGAAATGCAGCAAAATATCCAACGAATTACTCTGCGTCACTCAACTTTTCGATTAAAGATTAAGGATCATCCAAGAGTTGAGACTGCCCGGGTTTTAGGTGTTATTTTTGCGCTGGAAATAAAAACCGGAGAAGCGGAAAGTTATTACGGGAATTTCAGAAACAAACTGTACAATTTCTTTATAAGTAAAGGGATTATCCTTCGTCCTGTGGGAAATATTGTTTACGTTTTGCCGCCTTATGTTATTTCTGATGATCAATTGGAAAAAATTTACCAAACTATAGAAGAAGCATTGGAGGAATGTTAACTTTGCAAAAAAATAATTCGTTTTGAAACCGATTGCCATCACCGCTTTAGCTTCTTTTTCGCCTTTGGGGAATCAGCCTGCACAGATTTGGGCAGAGTACCTTAAGAATACTTCTTTAATTGCAGAAAAAGAAATAGGCAATCAGAAAGTTCCGGTGGCTTCATTACAGGAAGCGTTGCAGGAATTGGTTTCGGATTTAAGGGCCTCGGATTACAAATACAAACCGTTGGATAACTCGGTGTTATATGCGATGTTGGCTTCCCGAATGGCGATTCAACAGGCGGGTTGGGCGGAAGAAGACACTTTCGGAATCAATATCGGTTCGTCCCGTGGTGCAACCGAACTGTTTGAAAATTACCTCAAAGAATTCATAACCACCGGGAAAACGGCTACATTAGCATCTCCAACGACTACAATGGGGAATATTTCTTCCTGGGTAGCCCACGATTTGAAAGCGACAGGTCCGGAGATCTCGCATTCCATTACCTGTTCGACAGCGCTTCATGCTTTACTTAATGGAGTGGCTTGGCTTCGTTCAGGGATGGCGGATAAGTTTTTAGTGGGAGGAAGTGAAGCCTCATTAACACCGTTTACCATCGCACAGATGCAGGCCTTAAAAATTTATTCTAAAGAAGATTCGGAATTTCCCTGTAAGGCTTTCGATTTGGAAAAAGATAAAAACACCATGGTTTTGGGTGAAGGCGCAGCGGTGGTTTGTCTTGAAATAGGTGAGAATGATAAAGCTTTGGCTTATATAGAAGGAGTTGGGTATGCTACCGATATTTTGGAGCACGGGATTTCCATTTCCACGGAAGCGGAATGTTTTAAAAAATCCATGCGCATGGCTATTGGGTCGGTTCCTTTAGAAGAAATTGACGCGATTGTGATGCATGCGCCGGGAACCATTAAAGGGGATTTGTCCGAGTATAAAGCGATTCAGAGTATATTCAGTGATAAACTTCCGATGCTCACCACCAATAAATGGAAAATCGGTCACACTTTTGGTTCTTCCGGGATTTTAAGCATGGAGATGGCGCTTTTGATGATGCAGCACCAGCAATTCATTGATGTTCCTTTTGTGGAAGCACAACCTAAAAGAAAAATAATCCGTAAAATTCTGGTGAATGCCGTTGGATTTGGTGGAAATGCAGTAAGTGTTTTGATTTCCAAGTCGATTTAATCTTCGGTCAAATCATTCAGTTTTTCAAAAATCAGATTGCTCTCATAACCTTTTCGTGTCAGAAAGTCGCAAAATTTCTTTTTCTTTTTCGGGATGCTTCTTTCTTTTATGGATTCCCATTGTTTTTCGGCTATATCATGAAAGTTTCCCAAATATTCTTCCGCGGAAATTTCTTTTAGTGCTTTTTCGATATTGTATTTGGATATCTGACGGAATTTAAGTTCGTTCACGATCCGTACTTTTCCCCATTTTTTAATGTTGTGTTTGCCTCGGGCAAAGCTCACGGCAAAACGTTCTTCGTTCAGGAAATTATTTGCGATAAGATGCACTATTATAAGATCTATCGCCTGCGGAATCATGTTCAGCGATTTCAGTTTTTCCGTAACTTCATAGTGACAGCGGTCCTGATAACTGCAGTAATATTCCAGTTTTCGTTTGGCTTCTTCTACGGTGCTAGTTTTTGGTGGGTTGTAGTTCATAAATTGCTCATAACTTAACATTAATTTAATTACAAAACACTGAGGTCTTGTAATAAATGCGTATCTTTGTTACCCGTTTTTTCGATTTTTACCAAAAAAGACGGACTAAATATAACGATTTGTTTAAAATTTTACAAAAAGATATGAAATTTAAATTACTGTTATCGTTTTTTTTGCTGTCAGCTACTTTTGGTTGGGGGCAAATAGCTATTCCTAATACAACGCCAGTCACTGAAAATTTTGATGGCATGGGGATAAGCGCGTCGGCTACTTTGCCTAGTAATTGGAAAATGTCGGTTGCTGGAGCTGTTTCTCCTACTTGGGCTGCAGGAGGTAATTTTACGGCAGTTAGTCAACAAGCTTCTACGGGGGCACCTACAACTGGAGGACGTTACAATTGGGGGACTACACCAACAACAGATAGAGCTTTAGGGTGTATGACTTCCGGGGGTTATGCATCGCCAAATAGCATAATGTCCTACTACAGAAATACTAATGCTTCTAATTTGATACAACTCACAGTGTCGTATAATTTAGAAAGGTATAGAATCAATACTACTGCAGCTTCTGTTCAGTTCTACTATTCTTTGGACGGTACTACATGGGTTGCAGTTGCTTCCGGTGATGTTGCTGCGGCTTCATTGCCAACAGGTGCAAGTGCTTATTCTTTTGGTGCTCCACTAACAGTTAATGTTGCTGCTTTTAATATTACAGGGTTAAGTGTAGCTACTAATAGTGACATATATTTGAGATGGAATTTAGTTACGGGAGCTTCGAATTCGCAGGGTATCGGGATTGATGATGTAAGTGTTACCGCTACCTTCGGTGCAGCCTGTACTCCCCCGTCTAATCCTTCAGGAACAATCTCTGCCGGAGCAAATCCTTCGTGTGGACCAACAACTTTGACTTATTCCGCACCAAATGCAAATTTATATTGGCAGACAACGGCTACTGGAACTTCTACTTCCAATCCTACTACATCGTCTTATCCGGTTCCATCAACAGGGACTTACTATGTAAGGGCTTATGATGGATCTTCGTGTTGGTCTACAGGGACAGCTTCTGTTTCAGTAACCATCAACCCGATACCGGGAACCCCGACTACAGCAAATCCTGTGGCGGTTTGTCAGGGAGCTTCGGTTAATGTTGTTGGTACGGGAAGTTCTAATGCCACCTCGTATACGTTTTGGGATTCGCCAGCCGGAGGAACACAATATACTACTGGCGGAGGTTATACCGTTTCGGGAACTACATTAACAACACCTACTGCTTTAGCGGCAGGAACGTATACGTATTATGTTCAGGGGGAATCGGCTACCTGTTCGGGTACGACCCGAAAAGCGGTGACAGTTACGATAAATGCAGTACCGGCAAATCCTTCAGGAACAATTTCAGCTTTAGCAAATCCTTCTTGTGGGCCGGCTACCTTGAATTATTCTGCACCAAACGCAACGCTGTATTGGCAAACCACACCTGGGGGAACTTCGACGTCAAATCCGACAACATCACCTTTTACAGCAGCCACTTCAGGTACTTATTATGTGAACGCTTATAATGGTTCATGTTTTTCTGCAGGATCAGTTTCGTTAGCGGTTACTGTAAATACGGCAACAGCAATCACATCACAGCCAACAAATAATTTTGTTGTTGTTGGAAATACAGGGACTTTTACAGTTGCCGCTACAGGTTCTTCATTGTCTTACCAATGGCAGGTTTCTACCGATGGAGGGACTACTTGGAGTAATATTGGTACAAATTCGAACAGTTATACCACCCCGGCGACTACTTTTGCCATGAATGGGTATCTTTATCAAGTGATAGTTTCGGGAGGTGCTCCTTGCAGTCCTGTTACTTCGGATGCAGCAGAATTGTTTGTGACAACTGCGGCATGTTTGGGGTCTAATTTTGATTCTTCGACGACGCTTCCTGGTGGATGGTCAGGGTCAAGTTCGAATGACGCCTTAGCGGCTCACTATTTAAGTGCGCCAAACTGTAGGGCGTTGACTTCAGGATCCGATTTGATTACCAGTGCTACAAACAATCCTATTGGAATCAATTTTTATGTTGATGCCAGCGGAAGTGGAGGGCAGCTGGGAACTTTGTATTACAGGGTTGGTGCTGCTGCCTGGGTTAGTGTTGGAACTTTTACCGCCACTACTGCCGGATCTATAGTTAGTTTTGATCTGTCAAGTTCTCCCAATTTATCAGGTTTATCAAACGTTAGTTTCAGAATAGTATCCAGTACGAACTCTATTTATATTGATAATCTTAATGTGTATTGCGGATTACCATGCACGCCAGCAACCATTTCTTCTGTAACTCCAGCTTCCGGACCTGTGGGAACCGAAGTTACAATAACGGCAAGTTCCGGTTCTTTGGTAGGGACTACCGCTACTTTCAATGGGGTTGCTACCACTGTAGTGTCAAGTTCTGCTACCCAATTAGTGGTTACTGTTCCTTCGGGAGCCACTACAGGGAGTTTAGTTATTGCCGATTCACAACCTTGTGAAGCCACTACAGCTTTTACGGTGATTACTAAAGACAATACTTCTTGTCAAGGTAATACGCTTGCTTTTACTGATTTGATTATTTCAGAAGTATACGATTCTCAGAGCAACAATGTATGGCACATGGAATTGTATAATCCAACGGCTGCTCCAATAAATTTAGCGACTTCGGTTTATAAATTCGAGCGATATGGTACAATTGGAGATGCCGCACCTACAAGAACCATCGCTTTAACGGGAGTTGTACCTGCAGGAGGTGTTTTCTTGGCTGATTTGGGAGATTCAGGTGTGCCTTGTGTGAAAACTTGGGATTTTGTTTCTTCCGCTCAGGGGATTAATGCTGAAGATGAAATCAGGTTAACAAAAAACAATGTTGCTGTCGACGTGGTTTATTGTCCTAATGAAATTGGTTATACGATAAAAAGAAAAGCAACTGCCGCTGGGCCTACTATGACTTATAACGCAGCCGATTGGGATTTGTTAAGTGCGGAAGATTGTTCTGATTTGGGATTATTCCCCGCCAGCGTTAAGAATACGCCAACTATTACTGTTCAGCCTTCTGTTAATGTGGATTGCTCAACTACATCAATAGTTATCAGTGTTGTCGCTACGGAAGGTTTTCCTAATGGAAATGCATTGGCATACCAGTGGTATGTTGCGGCTCCGGGATCAGCGACATGGACAGCTTTGACTAATACTGGAGTGTATTCTGGAGTTACAACAGCTGCATTGAATATTAGCTCTGTTGTAGGATTGGATAATTATCAGTATTACTGTCAGGTAAGAGAAAATACGGCTACTTGTTTTATAGCTTCAAATGCTGTGATAATCAAAGGGGCATCGTCAACAACCTGGAACGGTACTGCCTGGTCA
>NZ_DATIDM010000227.1:0-16052 GCF_035456225.1 Flavobacterium sp.
AATTAAAATCCTTTTGGCCAATTTCTTGTCCAAGAGATATTGTGCGCCGATAGCCTGATCGTTTAGGAGACAGAAAGCTTCTCCCCGGTCGGAATACGCATGATGCGTTCCTCCGGCGATATTGAAAGCGATTCCGGTTTGCAATGCTTTTTCGGCTCCAAGGATGGTTCCCTGTGACAAACGTAATTCTCGTTCTACCAATTCAGCTGAAAGTGGGAATCCTATTTTTCTAATCGCTCGTGGATCTAACGTGAGGTTAACCAAATCTTCGACATAGAGGCGTTCATGAACGGCCAGAATGTGCTGCATATCGGGTAAACCGGGTTCAAAAAATGCAGAAAGAGAAACAGTACCTTCGTGTAAAAGTTGTTGCGGCAACAACTCATATTTTATCATCGGAAAGCGATGCCCTTCCGGTAACGGATGTTTGTATATCGGATGATAAGCAATCGGGAACATTTACGAATCCATCAGTTGTTGAAAAGCTTCGACAAAAAGGCCAACATGATAGCCGTCCACTAAACCGTGATGCACGTGAACAGACATCGGCATAGTTTTTTTACCGTTTGTCTCCGTCATTTTTCCAAAGGAAATTTTAGGACAACTGTCGGGAAAAGTAAAACTTCTTGAATGTGAAACCGAAGTGAAATCCACCCAAGGGATTGAAGAAAAATGAATGAGATTGTATTCGCCACTGAAATCTCGCGTCAGAAGACCTTCCGTGTTTTGAATGCGATCGATTTCCTGCGCAGCTTTCTCATTGAATTCCTGAAGATCAGAAAAATATTCCATCAGTGCAAAACAGAAGGTTTTATCCTCTCGCATAATTGTAGGCGACACATTGATTTTATCGTATACAACAACTTCACCATCGATAATACGATAGCGGAAATTTTCTATTTCATTAACTGCGGAAAGTGTTTTGTATAGGTAATAGATGAAAAACGAAATTCCTTTTTGTTTGGCAGCTTGATAAGCTTTCGTGCAATCTACCGTAAAAGTCAAACCAAAGAAAGGTTCTTCAAATTGGCTGAAGAATTCAAAATGGGTTTTACGGTTCCAGCTTGCAAGGTCTAACTTTTGCTTCATGGTAAAAGAATGGGTAAGACATCGGTGATTTTTGAAACGGCTTTAAAATTTGGATGCACAATTTCATGGTCGATTTTTTCATGAGCCCAAGTCGTATGAAAGGGAACATGGACAGCATAGCCACCAATGTTCAAAACCGGAAGCACATCTGATTTCAGGGAATTTCCAATCATAAAAAACTCTTCCGGCTGAATTTCCAAACGCTGTAATAATTTTTCATAGTTGAGTTCCTGTTTATCGGCCATGACTTCAATATGGTGAAAATAGGAACCTAAACCCGAATCGTGCAGTTTGCGTTGTTGGTCCTTCAGGTCGCCTTTGGTCGCCACTACCAATTTGTACTTTCCGTGAAGGGCTTCCAGGGTTTCTTCTACGCCGTCTAATAATTCTATTGGCTTTTGAATCAGTTCTTTGCCCAATTCGGTAATTTTTCTAATCCCTTTTGAACCAATTGTTCCGTCGGAAACTTTTATGGCCGTTTCAATCATGGAAAGGATATAGCCTTTAATTCCATAACCGTATAAGGGAAGATTATCCACTTGTGTTTTGAACAGTTCCTGTGACAGCGTCTGATACGAATGATAATCACTCATCATGCCGCAAAATTTCCTTTCGGTTTCCTCAAAATACGGTTCGTTGATGAATAAGGTGTCATCTGCGTCGAAGGCGATTATTTTTGGATTCATGTTCTGTGATTTTTAAAATCGATAAAAAGAATAGTTTTGCTCCTCGTTATTGTAAAAACCAAAGTAAAGATTATTGTCAAATTTGAAAACAGTTTGATTGGGCATTTGGTGTTTTTCTTCAGCGAAAGCCCGCAAACTATCAAAGGCTAAATTTTCAACATTGCCGGAGAGGTGATTAAATTGGTTATCAAACAGGCAGTTTACATAAATAACTTTTCTGTCTTTGTATGAAAGTAAATTTTCCGCAGAAGAATTAGATGTAATAGCCGCCACGATTAAAGCTCCGGTTAAGCCGCCTAAAACCGCTCCTACTGCAATAGCATTGTTGTTGTTTGGCGGAGGAGAAACTCCTCCAATGGTTAGACATAGATTGTCGTTCACACTGTAACAGGACAAGGAAGGATGCAGTTTGTTTAGTTTTCGCAATAATTTCCCCGGTTCATTTATGACCTCTGCTTTTTTTATGCTTCCATTTTCCTGAACCACTTCGGAATTCTTTATTGAAATTTCCTCGTCCGGATTCAATACATTCGACTTCAATAGTTTTCCATTTAAATCCTTTACCAATAAGAACATTTTTTCAGAATTGGTTTTCATCTGAATAATTTGGTCTGGCATCAAAAAAGAATTGGAATCTACACCCATTAAGTCGAGTTCGGCCACTTCGGGTTGTGGGATGCTATTTGTTGACGAGGAGAAATCGTTTAGGTCTATCTTTAATATTTGTGTCAGGTCACTATTATTGTCTAAAGTGATCGTCAGAACGTTTTCTTTTATGTACATTTTTCTCTTATGAGCACTTAAAACCAATGAAGGCGGCGTGTCATCAGAAATAGTTTGTAATGTCATTTCCTCTTCCAACCGACTCTTTTCGTTAAAGACAGACCATAAAGAGGCTGGTTTATTGGAAGCATTCAAGAATATGGTTTGCGAAAAATCTACCGTTTTTTTGTCAAACTGACCGTCTGTAAAACGGTAGAAATTCAATTTATTACTGCTTTTGACTAAAGTAATAAGGTAAAACAAATTGTTTACCGTAATTTTCTTTAAAGGCTTTTCTTTATCAAAGACCAGGGAATGAGCGTTTGTATTAACACTCTTGTCATTCATGTTAAAACATTGCTCGATAATTTCTTTGTTTCTGGAATTCGACCAAAAAATGAAATATTTATTTTGTGAAATGCTATAGCCTATAATCTGGTCAAATTTTTCAGATGGTCTTGTAACGGATAATGAGTCCAATACGCCAAAATCATTATTGAAACGGAGTATTTTTATGTTTTTTTTATCGGTAAGGAAAAAACAAATTCTTTTTTCTTTCTCCTCTACAATCTGGAAAACATCTGATTTTTCAACAAACTTTATAGGTGTTTTTGCTGCTAACTCCTGTGAGAATGATTGAAATGCAGATAAAAGCAATAGCAATAACAATATTCCTCTTTTCATAATTGATTATGGAATTATCCGATTACGGCGCCATTAATCACCCCTTCAGCATCCGGATTCACAAAAACCAGTTTGCCTTCTGCGGTGTTGCTTAACAAAAGCATTCCTTCACTTTCCACGCCGCGTAATGACCTTGGGGCTAAATTTACCAAAACGGTAACGCGTTTGCCGATTACTTCTTCCGGAGAGAAATGTTCTGCAATTCCCGAAACAATTGTGCGAACGTCGATTCCTGTATCTACTTTCAAAACCAATAGCTTGTTTGCTTTCGGCATTTTTTCAGCTTCGATAATGGTTCCGATACGCAAATCCACTTTGGCGAAATCTTCAAAAGTGATGATGTCTTTTTGTGGCTCTGCTTTAGCATTTTCGGCTTTGTTGGCTACTTTGGTTGCTTCCAATTTGTCAATTTGTTTTTGAATTTCGTCGTCTTCTATTTTAGCGAATAACAATTCAGCTTCTCCAATCTGATTTCCTGATGGAAGTAAATCGGATGTGTTGGAAATGTCGTTCCAGCTCAAAGTATTATTCAGTTTTAAGATGTTCTTTAATTTGTTTGCCGTAAACGGTAAGAACGGTTCTGCTAGTACGCTTAAAGCAGCCGCAATCTGCAATGCCACATACATTTGTGTCTGTACACGTTCGGGATTTTCCTTGATGATTTTCCACGGTTCTTCATCGGCTAAATATTTATTACCCAAACGCGCCACATTCATCAATTCACCTAATGCTTCCCTGAAACGGTATCTTTCCACAGAAGAAGCAATTACAGCCGGATAAGCTTTAAGTTCCGTTAATGTTGCCTGATCCACTTCCGTCAATTCATTTGGTTGCGGGATAACACCGTTGTAATATTTATTGGTCAAGACCACCACGCGGTTAATAAAGTTTCCGAAGATGGCTACCAATTCGTTGTTATTTCGTGCCTGAAAATCTTTCCAGGTAAAGTCGTTGTCTTTGGTTTCCGGAGCATTGGCCGTTAACGCGTAACGCAAAACATCTTGTTTTTCAGGGAAATCCAATAAATATTCATGCAGCCAAACCGCCCAGTTTTTGGAAGTCGACAGTTTGTTGCCTTCCAGATTCAGGAATTCGTTAGCCGGTACATTATCCGGTAAGATGTAACTGCCTTCCGCTTTTAACATGGCAGGGAAAATCACGCAATGGAAAACGATATTGTCTTTTCCGATGAAATGAACCAGTTTCGTGTCCTGCGATTTCCAGTACGGTTCCCAGTCCTTTCCTTCTCGGGCTGCCCATTCTTTGGTAGAAGAGATGTATCCGATAGGCGCATCAAACCAAACATACAGTTTTTTACCTTCGGCACCTTCCACCGGAACGTCGATACCCCAATCCAAATCACGGGTTACCGCGCGCGGACGCAAACCATCTTCCAACCACGATTTTACCTGACCAAAAACGTTCGGTTTCCAGTCGTTTTTATGACCTTCCAAAATCCATTCTCTTAAGAACGCATCGTATTGGTCTAATGGCAAAAACCAGTGTTTTGTCGATTTTAAAACGGGTTTTGTTCCGGTAATGGTCGATTTCGGATTAATCAAATCGGTCGCATTTAAGGACGAACCACATTTTTCGCATTGGTCGCCATAGGCTTCTTCGTTGCCGCATTTCGGACAAGTTCCTGTTACGAAACGATCCGCTAAAAACTGATCGGCTTTCTCGTCGTATAATTGATCGGTGGTTTCTTCGATGAATTTCCCTTCGTCATACAGTTTTCTGAAGAATTCAGAAGCCGTTTCATGATGGATTTTAGCCGAAGTACGCGAATAATTGTCGAAAGAAATTCCGAAATCTTCAAACGATTTACGAATGATTCCGTCGTATTTGTCGATTACCTGCTGCGGAGTAATTCCTTCTTTTTTGGCTTTCATGGAGATGGCTACACCATGTTCGTCGCTTCCGCAGATAAAGGCCACATCTTTCCCCTGCATGCGAAGGAAACGGGCATAAATGTCAGAAGGTACGTAAACACCGGCTAAATGTCCAATGTGAATAGGGCCATTAGTATAAGGTAAAGCGGCAGTAATCGTATATCTCTTTGGATCTTGTATCATAAAAATGCGTCAATTTGAATGCAAAAATAATGCTTTTAGCATGAAATCGAAGATTCAACGAAGTTAATTCACGAATTTTCGATAATTTTCTGTACGATTTCTACCTGGAAATTTAATTTTATAACACAATGATTCAGATTATTCTTTAAATTTGTTAGGAATGATTTCAAAATTATGATATGAATACAGTCAAACTATTTTCTGAATCCTTATTTTTGAAATCAATTTTAATACTGACTGCACTATCATTTTGTGCCGTATCTTATTCTCAAAAACGCATGAAAATTCCACCGTATCTTAAAAAAGGCGATACCGTCGCTTTAGTATGTACCGCAAGAAAATTTTTTCCCGAAGAAGCTCAACCGGCCATTGATCTGTTGAAATCCTGGGGACTGGAAGTAAAACTCGGCAAAACCATCGGATTGGACAGCTGCCAGTTAGGCGGAACCGATGCAGAGCGCACTGCCGACCTTCAGGCGATGCTGGACGATGATGATATCAAGGCGATTTGGTGTGCCCGTGGTGGTTATGGTACGGTTCGTATTATCGATACGCTGGATTTTTCGAAATTCAAAAAACATCCGAAGTGGATTATGGGTTTTAGTGATGTTACCGTTTTGCACAGTCATCTGAATACCATGGGAATTGCCACTTTGCACTCCATCATGCCGTTCACGGTTCCCAAAGCACCGGATGAGGTGAAGGAAACCTTACGTAAAGCGCTTTTCGGGGAAAGCCTGAAATATGTAGTTCCGGCAAAAGGGTATGAAATTAAAGGGAAGGCGAAAGGACAGTTGGTTGGGGGGAATCTTTCCATATTGTATAGTTTGTTGGGATCGAAATCCTCTTTGGATACCGATGGGAAAATCCTGTTTATTGAAGATTTGGATGAATACCTGTACCATGTAGACCGAATGATGCAGAACCTGAAACGCAATGGCTATTTCGAAAACCTGAAAGGATTAATCGTTGGCAGCATGACCGATATGCATGATAACGAGATTCCGTTTGGGCAGAATGAAGTGGGGATTATTATGGAAATCGCTAAAAAATACAGCTTCCCGGTTTGTTTTTATTTTCCGGCAGGGCATCAGAAAGACAATCGTACCCTTATTCTTGGTAAAGAAGTTGAATTTGAGGTAAATGCGGATGAAATTATTTTGGAATTCAAGAAATAATGGCAGAACACAATGAATTTGGAAAACTCGGAGAAGATTTGGCCGTTGATTATCTGAAGAAAAACGGGTATGAAATTATCGAGCGAAATTGGTTTTTTCAAAAAGCAGAAATAGACATTATTGCACAAAAAAATAACATTTTAGCTGTAATTGAGGTAAAAACAAGATCGAATTCGGATTTTGGTGATCCTCAAAACTTTGTAAACGAAAAAAAAATTAGATTATTGGTAAAGGCTGCAGATGAGTATGTTAGCTTTAAAAACCTAGATTTTATGGTGCGTTTCGACATAATTTCTGTAACAAAGAACGCAACCATTTGTGAAATTTCGCATCTAAAAGATGCTTTTTATTATTTTTAACATTGTTATAATTGTAACATATTGTTTTTATTTGTAATTTAGCCAAAATTTTTTTTAAATAAGTTTAATTTATGAAAACGATTTCTTCTGTTGTAGAGAATTACATTAAATCTAAACCGTTTTTACTTAATGGTTTAACGCTTGGAATTGTTAATTTGACATCATTAGCCAGAATCATTCAGCATGATTTGGAGAATGAAATGGATAAGGAGGTGAAGCAAGGCGCAATTGTAATGGCTTTAAAACGCTTATCCGAAGAACTGGATTTCCGAATCAACCATAAAATTGAGAAAACCTTAAAGGGAATGGGTGAGATAACTGTGCGTTCCTCACTGGTTAATTACAACTTTCCGATTAATCCAAGAGTTTTAAACAGACAAGCCGATTTTCTAACGGAAATCAGTTCGCTTAAAGATGTTTTCTATACTTCTTCCCGAGGTGTTAATGAAACTAATATTATTTTAAGTGAGTCCATTAGCGATATTCTTGAGAAACATTTTGAAGACGAAAAATGGTTGGTTAAAACGGATAAGTTAGCTTCAATTACAGTTAAGCTTCCTAAAGACAACGTGGGTACACCGGGTCTTTTCTATTTCGTTTTCCAACGTTTGGCATGGGATGGAATCAATATCAATGAAGTAATTTCAACCAATTTCGAAATTACCATTGTGGTTAGCGAAGAGCATATAGACAATGCATTTAAGGTTATTAAAGACCTGAAAAAAGTGTAAAAAGTAAGTTTATTAGTGTTTTTGTTTTTTTTTGTTATTTTTGGAATAACCAAAACTTAACTAACTAAAAATGAAAAAACTAATTACTATTACAGTCTTATGCTGTAGTCTTTTTGCGTTTTCGCAAAATAAAGTAGCATCAAAAGTACGGGAACTGAATTTGTCCAAGACAGAATTCGTTCCCGTTCTTCCTTTAAATTCTTCTGATAAGCGGCCGAACATCGAAATTGAACAAACTGTTACAGAAGCTCAATTGGCAACAATAAAAGCATCCGTGGTTAATGACGTTGTTCAAAAAGGCTATCAGACAATCGAATTACAGCTACCCTATCATGGTAGCATCTTACAGATACAGTTATATAAAGTTGACTTGTTTGCAGAAGGATTTCATGTTGATACGGACAAGCAAAAAAACATTAATTACAATAAAGGGGTTTACTATAGAGGAATCATCAAAAATGACCCTAATTCCTTGGCTTCCTTTAATTTTTTCAATGGCGAATTCAATGGCGTGGTTTCAAGTTCGCTTTTGAGTAATCTGGTAATCGGAAAAATCGATAAACCAGGGAATACCTCCGAATACATCATTTACGAAGATCAGAAAATGAAGGTGGCGTCTTCTAACGACTGTCACACTTCCGATGAACTTACCGGGGAAAAGGAAAACATAACTGACGATTTAAAATCACCAAACAGTACTAAATGCGTTGCCACCTATTTTGAAATCGACAATAATTTGTTTGTTTCAAACGGAAGTGATACGACTACCACCACCAATTGGATGACGTCTGTTTTTAATAACATGCAGACGCTTTATACTAATGACGGAATAACTGTTTCGTTGAAATCTGTTTACATCTGGACCACGCTTGATCCTTATGAGGGAATTGGAACAGGATCCAGCGATTATCTGTATAAATTTAAGGAAGTCAGACCGGTATTTGATGGTGATGTTGGGCAGCTTGTGGGGATAGACCCGGGAGGCCTGGGAGGAGTGTCAATGGGAATCGGAGGACTTTGTACCACGAATAATTATGTTTATTCAGATGTTTATTTAAGCTATTCAACCGTTCCGACATACTCATGGACCATTCAGGTAATTACCCATGAATTCGGACACAATATTGGTTCGCGACACACGCATGCCTGTGCCTGGAATGGTAATAATACGGCTATAGATAATTGTGCGCCTTATGCACTCGGATCAAGTGCTGAAGGTTATTCTTGTATGACGACTCCGCCAACCATACCGAGTAGCGTAGTTAAAGGATCCATTATGAGCTATTGTCACCTTGTGAGCGGTGTGGGGATTAGTTTGGCTAATGGCTTTGGCCCTCAACCGAGTACTGCAATTTTGAATTTTGTTAACTCGAGAGGGTGTTTAAGCACCGATTGTATAGCTATTTGTGTGAATGGAGTTGGTGCTATCGATGCCCAGTATAATGCAGCCTCGACATCGGCGGTTGTTACTTGGACTGATGTGACTGTCGAAGATACATGGCAGGTAGCTGTATTGCCTTTTTCGAGTAATACACCTACATGGAATACTGTAACGGCTCCTACATTTACAGCATATGGTTTGTCTCCTAATACGTATTATAAATTCCGTGTTAAACCCAATTGTGGAAGTTTGACGCCCCTGACGAGAGAGTACATTTTTCTTACTTCTGCTAATTATTGTGACGGAATCACCATTGCAGACACTGGAGGTATTTCAGGAGCTTATACTAACAATCAGAACTTTGTGAGAACTATCATCCCTAATTTGTCCAATAAGAAGATCAGGCTCGACTTTACAAGTTTCTCATTGGAACAGGATTACGATTACCTGTATGTTTATAATGGTTCAAGTACGGCATCACCTTCATTTGCTGCTAACGGCTATACCGGAACAACGGTGCCGGGACCACTTGAATCTTCAGCACCGGACGGAGCTTTAACGTTAAGGTTCTTTTCCGATGGCGGAGTGACCGATCAGGGCTGGGTTGCAACAACATCATGCCTTACAAACCTTGGAATTAATGAAAATAATTATATAGATTATTCGTACTACCCGAATCCTACAAATGGTGTTGTGACGATTAATTCCAAAGACATGATTTCAAATGTGATGGTTTATAACGTTCAGGGACGATTATTATTCTCTGGTGATGTAAATAACCTGACAACGCAAGTAGATATTTCCGGCTATGCTTCGGGGACTTATTTCTTTAAAATGAAAATTGATAATCAGACAGTTAACTTCAAAGTGGTAAAGTTGTAATCGATTTTGTACATTAAATAAAAACCTGTTACTTAAAAAAAGTAGCAGGTTTTATTTTTTATTCAATATATTTGTTAGACTAATAAATCGAAAGTATGGTAGAAATTATTCGAAATGCACATTCTTTAGTAGCTTATTTGGCACTGGGAATGTTGATTGTTGCTGTGATTAACGCCTTTATGGGAATTTCATCCGGAAGGGTATTTGGTGATAACGACAGAAAAATTTCTTTGTTTGCCTTGATTTTCTGTCATATCCAATTGGTTTTGGGATTGATTATTTATTTTGTTTCTCCACTTGGAATGGCGCTCCTTGGCGATATGGGTAATGCTGCCTCACGATTAACTTCTTTAGAGCACCCACTTATCAATATATTGGCCATAGCCCTAATTACAGTGGGTTGGTCAAAACATAAAAAAGAAGAAAGCAGTAATGGTAAGTTTAAGAAAATTGCTTTTTTATACCTTGCCGGATTACTTTTTATATTAAGTAGAATTCCTTGGAACCTTTGGTATCCTTGGAATCGTTAGTTCTAAATCCATAAAGCCCATTTTGGGCTTTTTCTTTCTGTGGCATATTTCTTGTTATTTCTGTAGTTAAAAATAAAAATATGAAAAAAATTATTGCCCCAACTTTATTGCTTTTCATTTTTATATTCTTTGCCAGTAGTTTTACCAGCGAAAAAATGTTATTGAACGAAAAAGCAAAAACAATTCTTCAGGATAGTTTAAAAGCAGATTCCACGCAAATCCGTTTAAATTACAAACCCTATAAAAAAGGGGTTCACGCATCCTACTATCACGACAGGTTTAATGGCAGGAAAACAGCTAGCGGAAAACGTTTCGATAACTCAAAACTGACTGCTGCCCATAAAAAATTGCCATTCGGGACGACGTTAAAGGTCACAAATCCGATTAATAACAAATCTGTTATCGTTACGGTTATCGATCGGGGACCGTTCACCAGAGGACGTGAAATAGATCTTTCCAAAAAAGCCTTCATGGAAATTTCTCACGCTAAAGGGCGCGGGTTCATCGATGTCAATTTAGAGATCGTAAGAGAATAAATTTACCAGCTTTTAAAAGGATGGTTGCTGAGGTAGGCATTGTAATAACGCTCATCACCGGTAACTTCCTTTCCTACCCAATTCGGTTTTTCAAAGGATTCTGTTTCGGAAGCGAGTTCTATTTCGGCTATGATTAAGCCTTCATTGTCGCCTGAAAAGACATCTACTTCATACACATGCGCTCCCACGGTTATTTCATACCTTATTTTATCAATAGTTCCAGGTTCGCAAAGCGGTAATAACTGTTCGGCTTCCGTTGACGGAATTTCCTTTTCCCATTCCAAACGCGTAGTACCTGATTCGTTTCCTTTGCCTTTAATCGTCAAAAAACCTTTATCACCTTTAATCCTGATGCGAACGGTGCGCTCCGGATGGGAGTTCAAATACCCCTGAACAATTCGATTCTTGGTAAAAGCTACTGTTTTAAAATCTTCTGAAGTGACCAGAAATTTTCGTTCGGTTTCCTGCATTTGAATGGGTTAGTTTAAGTTGGAATGAGCGTCGAAGATAAGTAAATCAGTGCAGCTGTCCTAAATTGAAAATGACATCTGAAGGAACAATGGTTTTCGGATAATCATTTTTCGCAAGATGCCACATGGTTTTAGCGATATTTTCCGGTGCGATGCTTCGGAATTTTTTCAGTTTTCCGATCAATAACGGATTGATGGCTTTCATCAGATAGATTCCCATGGTTTCGCCTATCCGCGCTTCATTTCGGTCGCCTGCGATAAGTGAAGGTTCCAGGATATGGGTTTTTGGGATTCCCAAATCAAGAACCTGACGTTCCATTTCTCCTTTGATGCGATTATAAAAAACAGGACTTTTTCTGTTTGCTCCCAAGGCTGAAATTACGATGAATGTTTGAATATTGTTTTGTTTAGCCAATTGTGCCGCTGTTACCGGGATTCCGAAGTCGATGGATTTGTACTCGTTTTCATCCGGAGTTTTGGCTTTGGTGGTTCCGATACAGCAAAAAACAACATCGGCTGTAAAATCGGCTGAATGATCTTCCAGGTGAAGAACATCGATAATGTGTTCCTCTATTTTCGGATGGGAATGGCCCGATTCTTTCCTTGAAAACAGTTTTATTTTATCAAAATCCGAATCGGAAAGCAATAGTTCCAATAGCAAACTGCCTGTCAATCCTGATGCTCCCAAAAGTATGGCTGTTTTTTTCATCGGTTTAGAAATGTTCCTTGAATATACATAAATTTACGGTATGGAACCAGAAATGCTTCAAAGAAAAATTATCCATGTGGATATGGATGCTTTTTATGCTTCGGTGGAGCAGATGGATAATCCGTTGCTGAAAGGAAAGCCCATTGCGGTTGGAGGAAGTGAGGCTAGAGGCGTGGTTTCGGCAGCGAGTTACGAAGCCAGAAAATTTGGTGTCCGTAGCGCGATGAGTGGTTATCTGGCTAGAAAGTTATGTCCTGAACTGATTTTTGTGCGCCCGCGCTTTGACAGGTACAAAGAAATTTCAAATAAAATCCGAAAAATATTTCTCGATTATACCGATCTGGTGGAACCGCTTTCACTCGATGAAGCTTATCTTGATGTGACCCACAATAAAAAGGGGAATCCAAGTGCCACATTAATCGCCCAGGAAATCCGAAAACGCATTTTTGAAGAAGTTGGATTGACAGCTTCAGCAGGAATTTCAGTTAATAAATTTGTGGCTAAAATAGCTTCCGATTACAACAAACCCAACGGGCAGAAAACGGTTAACCCTGATGAAGTTGAGGTTTTTATGGAAGGACTGGATGTGAAGAAGTTTTACGGGGTTGGTAAAGTAACTGCCGAACGAATGTATCAGTTGGGGATATTTACGGGAGCCAATTT
This sequence comes from Flavobacterium sp., assembly GCF_035456225.1. Lineage (GTDB taxonomy): Bacteria > Bacteroidota > Bacteroidia > Flavobacteriales > Flavobacteriaceae > Flavobacterium. Next base: position 12,736 of record NZ_DATIDM010000227.1, read on the forward strand.
AAAAAGCAAATCGATTGAGTATCTGGAACAGCATTTTGGGAACAGCGGAAAATCGTTTTACAATTTGGCACGCGGTATAAGTTACAGCAAAGTTAAACCGAATCGGACTTTAAAATCGGTTGGGGCGGAACGGACGTTCAATGTGAATCTGTCTTCCGAAATCTTTATGGAAGAACGTTTGGAGAACATTGCAAAAGAACTGGAACGCCGACTTAAGAAAAACAAAATAGCCGGAAAAACGGTTACGCTTAAAATCAAGTATTCCGATTTTACCCTGCAAACCAGAAGCAAAACCCTGCCTTATTTTATATCGGACAGCAGTCTTATTTTTGAAGCCGCCAAAGAATTATTGTATCAGGAAAAAATGAAAGATTCTGTTCGACTACTTGGGATTTCACTGCATAATCTCAATACGGAAATGAAAAAATCGGTAGTGGTGCAGTTGAAATTTGATTTTTAGGTATAAAAAAACCGACTTCAGTTTGAAATCGGTTTTCAGATATGTTTTTTGCGAATTAATCTCTGCTGGAAAGCTTGGAAAGCAAGCGTAAAAATTCAACGTACAACCAAACCAGGGTAATCATCAATCCCATAGCACCAAACCATTCCATATATTTCGGAAGGTTTCTTTGTGCTCCTTTTTCAATCTGATCAAAGTCAAGGAATAAGTTCAGGGCAGCAACTACAATTACGAAAGCGCTGATTCCGATACTCATCAATGAATTTCCGTGGTGAATCGGTTGGAAATTGATAAATAGGGAAAGCAGCCATGTGATAAGGTAAAAACTGGCGATGGCCAAAGTCGCGGCTACTACTACGGAGCGAAAACGGTCAGTAACCTGAACAACGTTGTATTTGTACAATCCGAAACAAACTATGAAAGTCACAAAAGTAGCTCCCACAGCCTGAATAACTAATCCTGGGTACATCATTTCGAAAATAGCAGAAAGTCCTCCAATGAAAAGTCCTTCAAAAAAGGCATAACCAGGTGCTAAATAACCTGAATATTGTGGCTTGAAAGCTGCAACAAGTACTAATATAAAGCCAATGATGGCACCACCTATTGTTAAAACAATCGGGTTGTAACCAGTCATAGTCATTGTCCAGGTTACAGCAGCACCAACAACCAATAAAAGCAGCATCAATAAACTTTTGTTAATGGTTCCCTGAACGGTCATCGTTTCATTGTAATCAATAACAATCGTTTGAGGTTCACTTATGTTATCCGTGGAATAACGGCTTGTGTTGGTAAACGATTTGTTCTTAAAAAACGGATTGTTTGAATTCATAGTTTTTCTGTTTGTATTATTTAAATATACTTTTTTCTATTCAATTTCAGAAATGCGCAGCGTGTTTACCATTCCTTTTGCCGTAACGGGCATGGCGGCAAGATTTACCAGCATATCGCCAATTTTTACAAAGCCTTTTTCTTTACAGATGGTGTTGATATCATCAATAGTGTCATCTGTGCTTACAAATTTATCGTAGAAGAAAGCGTTGACACCCCAAAGTAAATTCAGTTGTGTCAGAATACGTTTGTTTGATGTGAAAACCAAAATGTGCGCATGCGGGCGCCATGCTGAAACCTGAAAGGCAGTATAACCACTGTTGGTAAGTGTTGTGATTGCCTTTGCGTTGATGTCATTGGCTAAAAGCGCTCCGTGATAACAGATGTTTTTGGTTATGTAACGGTTGGTTTTGATCTGCGGTTGGTTTTGAGGGACCTGAATTATTGGTGAATCTTCCACAGCTTCAATAATTTGGGTCATTTTTTCGATTACCTGAACAGGATAATTTCCAACCGATGTTTCTCCGGATAGCATTACCGCATCGGCACCATCCATCACAGAGTTGGCTACGTCGTTAACTTCGGCTCGGGTTGGCGTTAAACTGGTAATCATTGTTTCCATCATTTGTGTGGCGATAATCACTGGGATACGGGCTGTTTTGGCGCGATAAACCAGTTTTTTCTGAATTAACGGAACTTCCTGCGCCGGGATTTCAACTCCCAAATCACCACGCGCCACCATTAATCCGTCACAATAAGCCACAATCTTATCGATGTTTTCCACAGCTTCCGGTTTTTCGATTTTGGCGATAACCGGAATTTTATGGTTGGAGTTAGCTGAAATCAAATCCCTCAAATCTTTTAGGTCTTCTTGGGTGCGCACAAATGAAAGAGCAATCCAGTCGACTTCACATCTGATGGCAAATAACGCATCACGGATATCTTTTTCAGTTAAGGCCGGTAAGGAAACTCTGGTGTTTGGAAGGTTAACCCCTTTTTTCGATTTTAACGGACCACCCTGAATCACGATAGCTTCCACCTCCGTGTTCTTGTCGGTTTTCAGTACTTCGAAAATAAGTTTTCCGTCATCCAGCAATATGCGTTCACCCGGATTTACATCTTTAGGGAATTCTTTGTAGTTCATGTAAACCTTTTCGGCAGTACCCAGGATGTCTTCTGCGGTTGTAAAAGTGATAATATCGCCTTTGCTTACGACAACATCTTCTTTCATTACGCCTACCCGTAATTTCGGACCTTGTAAATCAGCTAAAATGGAAGTGGTATAACCGTATTCTTTGTTCAGATCCTTGATAATGTCGATGCGTTCCTGTACATCCGTATAATCGGCATGAGAGAAGTTAATTCTAAAAACATTTACCCCTGCATCTATCATTTCTTTCAGCACTTCTTTAGTGCTGCAGGCAGGACCAAGGGTTGCTACAATTTTTGTCTTTTTTCTTGTTGGCATTGTATCAGAAAATTAAATTATTCTTCGATTTGAGTGTATTTTGTTCGATTTTGTAAGCCGTAGTAATCTGTTTAATCGTGAGCAATTCATCAATTAAACCCTCGGGATTGAAAAAATCGTCTGTATTTTCAATTTTTAAGATATAGTCCACTTTCTTAAGTTCGGGAAGCAGAAAGATATTGGTGGTAATGTCCATTTCTGTTTCTTCGAAAAGGGAAGTGGCTTTGGTTTGTCGGGTTACGACAGTTGTTTTGTTGGGGACTAAATTCCAGTACAGTTCGTGTTTTTCGTCATCAAAAACAAAACGGGTGAAATGGCTTTTGCCTTCGGGAATTTGTATCCCGATATCGTTTTTGCTTTTTTCGAAAGAAATCGCCAGTTTCTGATTGATGAAGTACGCCAAACGGTAATCCTCCAGCGAAGAATGTATCGCGACGAGCTGATAATCAATCGAAATAAAATCGTCAATCTGGATTTTGTGAATGGCCATACTGTTTTTTAAAGATAATGTAAATATACTACATTATAGACTTAAAAAACAGTAAATGAGAGTTGATAACT
>NZ_DATIDM010000228.1:0-24371 GCF_035456225.1 Flavobacterium sp.
TTATAGGCAAGGAAAAACCAACCACCGAAAACAATAAAAGTCAAACTGGACAAAACATATAGCGCTGTTCGTTTACCGGTATAGTCAACAAACATTTTTTTCTGATTGGAAATAGAATGGCTCAATGCTAAATTAACGGCACTTTTATCAACGTTGGAAATGCTGTCATTTAACGCCGTAAACAAACCAAGGTAACGTTTGGAATCGTCCGTTTTATGCAATTCGAGATAGGACTTGGACAAGGTTTCAAAAAGATCTCTTCGTATTTGGGGAAAGCTTGCTTTTTTCTCGTAATTCACACCTAATTCGGCATATTTCACCGCTTTTTCGTATTTTTTTTGCACATAATAGAAATAGCCAAGCTCACTTAACAGCGTAACCTGTTCTATAAAAGGTACCGGCTGGGAATTGTGAATTTCAAGTGCTTTCAGAAAATAATTTTCCGCAGTTTCAGGCTGACCGGCTTTAGAAAATTGGTCACCTAAAGTCAGATAAGAATAAGCGATCAAACTGTATTTTTTCGAACGGAACGAAGCATCTGCATCGTCTATTTTTTTCGCTTCAGTAATACTTTTCGATATATTGACAAAAACAGAATCTTTGGGAGCCCCGCTTTTTATATAATGATTCGCAAGATTACCGTATATCAAACTTATCGCCTGCTGCCTGCTGTTTCTGTTCTGAATCTTTTTCGCATATTTCAACGACTCAAGACGCTCTTCGTTATCTTTATTTAAAAGACCTAATTCCGAGTACGCACAACCCTTAAGCCTGTGAATCTGACAAAGTTTTTCATAGTCTTTAATTTCTTCACCTATTCTTAAAAACTCATCATCTAAAGTAATTACTTTTTTATAATCGGTACTGTTGAAATAAATAATGGCTAAAGTATGCCCTACTCTGGTTATTCCCTGTTTGTAATTTATTTTTTCACAATCTTCTTTGATCTTATATAGTATTGGAATGGCTTTTCCCGGATTCCCCGAATGCGCATAATCATTCGCCAGATCGAATTGTTTTTCAATTTTTTTTACTGCCGCCGGTGATTGCGCGAACAATGAAGACGACGATAAAACGAATAAAAGATAAGTTATAGTTACAAAAATGTAATATAAATTCGGTTTGGATGGGGCGTTCATAATTTTTAGCTGTGTTTTTTTTTACAAAACCTTATTGATTTTTAAATTATTTAACAACTTCTACAAAAACCCAATTTACTAAAAAAAACAATATCTAAAATCATAAAATAATAAATTCGAATCCGATGATGATTCCCGCACTGGTCATTGCGAGCGTGGCAAACTCCCGTCATTGCGAGCGAAACGAAGTGAAGCGAAGCAAACTCCCGGTCATTGCGAGCGTAGTGAAACGGAGCGCGGAAAACTCCCGAGCAAAAACCTACCTGTCAATCAAGAAATTGCTTCGTCCTACCTCCTCGCAATGACAAAGCGCGGCAAACTCCCGTCATTGCGAGCGCAGCGAAGCAAACTCCTGTCATTGCGAGCACAGCGAAGCAAACTCCCCGTCATTGCGAGCGTAGCGTGGCAAACGCCTGACTCAACGAAAGATATAGATATCTTAACCTATAATTTAAATCATAATTGTTTAATAAATAGAATCATTTCATCAATCCCTTTTTTGCGCAATTCCAACTCTTCTATGTCTGTATTAATTTTTTTCCACAAATGATGTCTGGAATCATCATACAACAAAATGCAATCCGGTTGATTCCAATACATTTTAAACCCTGGTATGCTAAACTCTAAATCCTTCTTTTTTGGCTTATAGATATTGAATAGATAATTCCGTTTTGCTGCTTCGAATTTCATAGAAAATTCAGTTCTCGTGTGCAATAACACATCTACTTTATCCATATAACTTTTACATAAATAGCCATTATCACTAGCAACAATAAATTTTTTATGCATAAAAACAGTATTCATCATTTTAACATATTCCTCCCGTTTCTCATGCTCGTTTTTCAAAATATCAAGTTCAAAACCTTCCTCAATTGTTTCTTTACTCGCTCGTTCCATTTCTGCTCCATTTTTAATTTCTAGAATTTCTTCAAGAGCTTCGGCAAAAACGGATTCCCCATCCGCATTACCAAAGGTGTGATCCCCAAATTCAGGTAAATTTTCTCTATGGAACAAAACACCCATTTCACGATTATTCTTTTCAGAATATGCATAGAGATTCATCGAACCGATAAGCAAGTAATTTTCATTATACATACACTTGGCATGTATGTTTGGATGATGCATGAGGTTTAAATTGCGAATAGCTTTCAACTTCCCTATTTCATAATCTAATTTGCCTTTTTCTTTAACAAAATCATCGAAGGAACTTCTTCTAAGAAATTTATTTTTATCTAGAGTTCGATATATTAAAACAATCTCCACACCTCGTTTATCAGCATTTAATAATTTTTGAAATATTCTATCCGATAACTGTAAATACGGTGAAATGATTACCAACTCACGTTTTGTCTCATCTACTATACGAGCCATCCACTCGCTTAAACCTTGGGTGTTTAGAAATTTAGACATTGCAATTTTTATATTATGAATTCAATAAGTTTTAATCAATATAATCCAATTGCGGAGTAACGAAGTAATCCGTGAATTGATATTTACATAATCGCATTCACTTCTTCTGCAGCTTTTTGATTACGCCATATTTCTTTGGCCTTAATAAATAAAAATTCAGCTCTTTCATTAATTACATTTTCATCCCAATCTGCTTTTTCTAAAAATGGTGAAAATGTTTCAATACCTGAAGCAAAATGACGTAGCCCATGTTTTTCACCCCTGCCATTCTTTTTAGTTTTCCAGTCAGCATCCCTCATTGATGCATTTAATGAAGTTGTAACTATAGTCAGATTTCCAAGTGTTAATAAAGTTTTATTCCTATTTGACTTCTCTTCTTCAGAACCGACTTGTGCCCAGTTGTTTTCCCATTTTTTTGGCATTACATGTTCTAAACTGTACCTATCTAACCCTAATAACGATGTCGATTGCTTACTTCTATCTCGAACCATAGATTCAATTAGATAAAGAATTCCCGCTGCTTGTTTATTAACTAACTTTGAATTTTTGAATCCAAATTCAAGATTGCTGTCTGTAGGCATAAAATTGATTTTATCTGATTGATTCTCTATATGCACCTTTAAAACATCTCTTGTAATGATGTTGTTAGAAATTAATCTTTCCGAAAATAATTGATTATAATTTTTAGTTGTCTCATGACAAACCATCCTTCTCATCAAATATGATTCTAAATATTCCCAAATCAGATTTCTTTCATTGCTATTCGCTACTCTTTTTAGAATGAAAAGTACATAGGGTATTAATGTTGTGTTTTCTAGTCCAAAGATTATTGCATTGATTCTTTCAATTCCGTACTCTGCTGAAAGTTCTCTGTCAATTACATCAAAATCAATATTATTTCGATAAATTTCTGCATATTCCTTTATCTCCTGTATTAAAGTAGCCTTATCAATTTTATAGTCTTGTATAAATTTTTTATAGGAATCGAAAAGACCATCAACTTTTGTAAATAGTTTCTTGTCTTCAGTTTTCACATTTAATGCGCTATCCTGAATCTTAATTTGTAAAAAAGAATAAAAGAATAAATCAACATTTTCCCTAATTGAACGACCAGCAGTTATATTTCTGTCCCAAAATTTCTTTGTATCAGTATCCCTTTCAAACACATTCTTCCAATTCTCTGTGTAAGATTCTACATCATGCCTGTGGAAAAAATAATTTTTCAATAATTCAGCCGTAGTCAATCTTACACCTAAAGAGTTTATTGTATCAAAAATTTGTTGCTCATCTTCATCAATGCCTAAATCAATGCCTACAAACATAATATTGGTAAGAATGTTATTCATATTCAATTTGTCGACATTAATTTCTTTCCTAAAATAATTATATGCTTCAATTATTGAGCTTTCCCTCGATAATTCTTCTTCTGTAGCAAGATTCATTATTCTGTTAAAGTCTGCTATATCGTTATGGTTATGCCATAATGCAATATTATTATTCATTAGTCTAAACACCCTGTCAAAGGAATTGTTCAAACCTGTTTTTAAGCACAGTACTTTGAAAAAAATATTAAGTGTAGTCAAACGTTGTTGCCCATCAATTAAAGTTCTTTTATCTCCAACATTTCCTCCAGTCGTTGTTTGTTGTTGTTTTAGAATAACCGAACCTAAAAAATACGGCTTGTTAGAAGCGCTTACAGTTTCCAAATCTTCAATTAGTCTTTCCCATTGTGGCTCACCCCAAACATAAGCCCTCTGAAAAAAAGGAATCTCTAAAATTCGGTTACCGTTAAATATGTCATTAATGGTTCTTTTACCTGCGTCCATATTTTTAATTTATTTAATATTAATTACTGTAAACAGTACTTATTCCATTTAGGTTACATAGAGTTTCTATGAGGTGTTGGTTTACGGAGTATTTTTGAATTTATTTTTAATTAATTATTGCATAAATCAACTATTTGTGTTAAAATAGTTATGACATCTTCAAAAATTTCTTCTTGATTCATCTCATTAGCAATATCCAATTTGCTTATATTGTATTTATTTAAAATTCCTTCAACAATAGGTTTACCCTCATCAAATAAAGGTGCTATTTGTGCCGTTTTATCAGATTGTAAATAATTTTCATGGATTATTAGTCCAAAATCATCTTGAAGGAATTGACGAACTTCTTCTTCTTCGTAATTGCTAAGTCTCGCAATTGCAGGTGGACAAATTAGATAATTTTCAATTTCCCATCTCCTCCATTTTCTACATAAAAAATGATTATTACCTTCTATTAAATTCCCTATTGCATCTTGTAAATCCGAATTAGTATTATCATATAAATCATTATCTCTATCACTTAAACTTATGCATTTGATATTATTCACTTCATCTTTCAAATGTAAAAACAATTGTTTTCTTTCTTTATGACTATTTGGATATGGCCATATTACTATATTATCAGGCCAAATTAAGCCTAAACTATTTGCCCATTTTTTTAATAAGTCAGCATCACTATTATTCTCAATAAATAAAACTTTTTTAAACCGTTGCAATTTATCCAGTTTTGGAAAAAATTCTGTTCCCAGGCCTGATAGTACTTTAATTTTTTGATGTTCATTTGTCAAATAGGAAATAGAATTACTAACGTGCAATATTATTCCATGATGTAAACTTTTAACAACATCTGTTGAATGGGTTGCAATTAAAATTTGTTTTTTCAAATCCTTTGAAATTTCCCCTAGTTTTTCAATAAGTTGTCCCTGCAATGAATTATGTAGATGAGCATCAGGTTCATCTAATAGAAGAATATCAATTTTAGGATTAATTGCAAAAGTATACACGCTTAACCATTGAAGAAATCCACTTCCTTCCACCATTATGTCTCTTTTGTTATAGTTTTGGTGCTTTGTAAATCTATTTTTAACTAAAGTGCCTTTAGCAAAATCTATTTTAATATTTGTATGGAATTCTGGATTAAAATCTTGTGGGTGAATCACTCCTTTAAAAGTTTCAAATAGTACTTTATTGAGCTTTTCAAATGAATCATTTTCTCTAATATATTTTAAATCGGAACTTGATATTTTTGATTTTGCCCCTTTTTTGTCTTCCCTTAATTTTAAATTAGCATTATATAATTCAATTATTGTATTTCTTAATACAGCACCCGCTAACCCTTGTCCAATAACTTTATTCCTATAAGCTAATGGATACCATTGCTCCTTATCAGTTATTCCTGCAAAAGGTGGTAAATATGCAATTTGTGGAACAGATTCACCTTCTTCAATATTAGATTCTAAAGCTTTTATAAAAAGTCTTTCTTGAGTTAAAGCTAATCCGATTTTTAAAAAACGTTCAACATTATTATCAATATCCCAATAACATTTAATAGTCAAATTATATCCACTTGAAGGGTTAAGATTTGTCCATAAATACTTTAAAGATGGAATATTAATGGGGGTAAAATCATCAATATTAATTCCATAACCGTCACCTTTGAACCCTTTCAAAATTGACTTAGGACTTTTTTCGTATTTTAAAACTGTTTTACAATATTCCCACACAGCTAGAGCATGCAAAACTGAAGATTTACCCGAATTATTTCCACCAACGATAAGAGACAATTCATTCGGTAATAGATTTATCTCTTTTTCTTTAAATCTTTTAAAGTTTTTTAATTCAATTTTTTTTATCATATCAACAAACTGCTTTTAACTATTCTCCACAATCAAAATCTCCTCCTCCGTCAACCCATACAACGCGCTAAATTTTTCATCTCTACAAAACACACTCAAATACCCCAATCACTTTCAAACTACTCAATTCATCTTCAACTAATTCAATATCCTTGAATTCTGAATCCATAGATAAAGGTTTTAGTGTAATAGAGTAATGACTCCATTTATCATTTTCAATATTCTTTTTGCTTCGGTATTCTTTAACTGTATATCCGGAACCAAAATCAGGGTCTTGTATGCTGTTGTGCTCAACCAAAACAATTCTCCCTTCTCTTGAACCACCTGTATATTTTCTGAATAAACAAACAGAACCATTTGGAATTACTTTATTCATTGATTCTCCTTGTACAGTGCAAGCAAATAAATCCTCCGATGGTTTATATCTTGCAGGCAATGAAATCCATTCATAATCACTTACGTTTTGCAATTCACTAAAATTACCTGCCGCTGCTTTCAAATCGTATAACGGAATGCTATTTTCAAAAGGGATAACTTTATCAACTTGCAGATATTCAATTGTTTTTTCTGTTTTGAATTTAGGAATATGGTTTGCAAAATACTCTCGTAAATTCTTATCACAAACATAGATATAAGTACCCTTGATGCCTCGTAGCATTATAGTCTTATATATGTTTAGTATAAAATCTTTTAATTCAGTAGGATTGTTTATAGATTGTTTCCCATTTTTGTCAAAATAGTTTTCTTTTAAAATTACTATCTCATCAGTTTCTTTATCATATGTTATTTCATTTCCGAAAATAATTCCCGCATAATTTAAATCATAACCCTGTGTAGTATGGATACAGCCAACTTCATTAACCGCATTTATGGAATTTACCCAATCGACTGCAACAGTATTCCATTTAAGTTTAATGTCATCTATTTTTATATCAAACTCGTCTTTATTCTTATTTGAAATCCATTCCCAAGAATAACCTGCTACCAATCTCGAAAGTCCATTTTCTTTATCTCTTAGCTTTATTTCTTGTACTATGTCCTCAATTGAGTCAAATAGTACAAACTCATAATCTTTAGAATCAAATTTTTTATAAGTAGATTCTAATTTACAGTTAAGTAGATTGTCTATATATTGAACATAATCATTTCCTCCTTTTACTCTAAATTGTGATTTTAGATATTCAATCTTTGTCAAAGGGTTTAACTTCAACTTATCAAAATCTTCCTTTTTTACATCTGAAGGCTTGATTGACTGGTCTTCATCATAAAACAAAATGGCATTATCTGCCTGCCTTGTAACCCAATCCAATTCACTACAATTATTCTTATCTAACCCCAATTTTTCACAAACTATATCGAAAGCGCCATAGTAAGCTCCTAGATTAACTCTTCGTCTCAATCGATGGGATTCATCAACTATCACTATGTTAAATTTATCTTTAATAATCTCTGCTGGTCCAATCACCATATTGGCACTTAAACCTTTAATATTCTTAAAAACTTTCTTTAATGTATTTCTAAAAGAAGACATAGGGACAACTAATGCCATTTTAGGGTTTGGATACTTCAGCTTTAATTCTATTATCAATCGAATGAATTCAGATTCATCATCACCAAACTCTTTAAAATTAAAGTCTTCATTATTTGAATTAAGAAGTTTAAACAGAAAGATTGCAAGAATGGTTTTTCCTGTACCAGCACCACCTTCAACAATAATATTTTTAAAATCCCCATTAAGCAGATTCTTAATTATGACTAATAAACCGCTCTTTTGTTCGTGAGTTAGAGTCTTATATGGAGAGTATTTAAATAAATCTGAATTATCAATGTAATCAATGGAATGCTTTGATATTCCTTCAGCCCTTAGCCTATCCCAAATCGATTTAAACATATCCCAATAAACCTCTTTCTTTTGATAGTAATTATGGTTTGCTAAACCAACATTTCCATTAATTAATTTATATTGACCATCTCCAGAAATGTATTTTATCAAATTTGATTCGATATCAAGAGTTGCTGACTTGTTAAACTTTTCACTAGCAATCAAATGAACTGTAGTGAGCTTGTTTTTAGCATTGCTCTTTAAGTGACTGTTCATTCGTGCATACGTATCTGTAGTTTCTCCTACATATGCTTCTTTCGTATTACCATCGCTTAAGATATAAACTATTGGCCATAAATCTTTAGCATAATGACTATTTTGGAATTCACTATGTAGGTTGGAATTAAAATCATAACTTTTAATCTCAAAGGCATGATTTAAATTCATAATTCGTTATACTTTTTTGCAGTACCTTTTGCTTTGTCAACAGGGTATTTTAAGGCATTGTTTTTAATCTTTTCAGAAATGATGTCAAAGACATCAAAATTGTGTTTTTCAGCTAGCAAAAAAGCAAATGACAGAATATCAGCTAGTTCTTCTTTCAATCGCTCTTTATTAATATTTTCAACATCATCCCCTTTTTTCCATAAAAAAAGCTCATTCAATTCAGCAGCTTCAAGTGAGATGGCCAACGCTAAATTTTTCGAATCATGAAACTGTTCCCAATCCCTTTCATTCCTAAACTGGATTAGCTCTTGTAATACCTTATTGTATTTATCCATCGAGATAAATGTTTTAAAATTAATTAATCAATTAAAGAAAGTGTTCTCTCAATTAATTCAGATTTATAATTTAATAATTCATCAAGATGACTAATCTGATACTCATTATTACCTATAAAAACTTTTTTGTTTGCGTCTGAAAACTTCAGCTGGCAAACCATTTTCTTTTGATTATCGTCCACTAAAATATTAAAAGTACCTTTTTGGTCTCTATAGCCAATTCTTAGATTCGGAATTTTTTTATTCTGAATAAGCAAAGTTCTAATAGTATGATAAGCCTGTAATTCCTCTTCAGTAGTTATAATACCTGCTGATTTTGAATTTGTCTTTGTTTCGTGTAGTATTATTTTTTCAGTCAAAGATTTAAAGAGCGATGAATTCATAAGTTCCTTCATTTTTTCTTCATTGAATTTTGACTTAAAAGTCATTTTTTTATGAAGCAATTTTAAAAAATCGCTTGAAGGACCAATCATTTCCTTTAAAAAGGTAAGTTCAAAATCTTCAATAAAAACAGATTCCTGTGCTTTGAGAATTATTTCATTTACATTTATGACTCTCGCATCAAAATCTAAAAGACTTTCAATATCATTATCAGTATAATTGTCCAGATTGAAAACAAAAAAAGGTTTTGAATCCATTGTATTTATCAAAGCTACATCGGAATAAAAGCGGTATTCTTTTCCGTTTGTTAAAATCGCTATTCTTGAGTTTTTAGCATTTTGAAAATAACCACTTAACTGGCCAGCCTCTTTATCTGTTAACTTGCTGGTCAATTTTTTACATTCTACTATAATTATATCTTTTCTGCCTAACTTTATTGCATAATCAACTTTATTGCTTACCCGTTCTCCAAAATCAGCTTCATATTCTGGAATCAAATCTTCATGAGCATAATTAAGAAGCATAAAAAAAGGATCTATTAAAAACTTTTTTGTTTGTGCTTCATTTGAACAATTCTCAGCTTTTTGTTCAAAATTGAAATTATCCAATGATTTCTTTAAATGGTTAAAAGCCTGCTTCTTGTTTATTACTGACATACAATATAGTTTTTCAATTTTTTAATTTTCTTCTTAAAGTTTTCGTAATTATCAAACATAATAATAAAAAACAAACCATGCAATCACTAAAATTGGTGATTTTTAAAAATTATTTAAAATGTTGCTTCGAAGCTTCTACAATCCCAGAAACCTCATCATACCTCGAAATTAAGAGAACGTGTGGCTTCGAGAGACTCAGCCACCAAAACGTGGTAAAAGAAAAAGCCTATTTCAATCAAGCATAGTAACTGAGGCTCTCCTCATTCCTGTACCCGAGGCTCTCCTCTTCCGGTACCCGAGGCTTTCAAAGGCACACCTGCAAACAAAAACCCCATACCAAAACGGCACAGGGCTTCAATTAAGCATAAGTAAGTCTCTCCTTTCTCCTTTCTCCTTTCTCCTTTCTCCCTTCAACACTAAACTCCAAAACCTTAGTCCCTTAGCACCTCAAAACAAAAACCCCATACCAAAACAGTACAGGGTTCCGTCATTGCGAGCATAACGAAGTGGAGCGAAGCAAACTCCCGGTCATTGCGAGCGTAACGAAGCGCAGCGCGGCAAACTCCCCGTCATTGCGAGCGTAGTGAAACGTAGCGCGGCAAACCCTTGTCAATCAAAAGATTGCTTCGTCGTACCTCCTCGCAATGACAAAGCGAAGCAAACTCCCGTCATTGCGAGCGCAGCGAAGCAACCCCTACACCACCTCCAAAATATTCAATACATTAAACTCCTCATTCTTCAAAGAATACTGTACCCCGTTCACCTCCTGATAAAACGAAATAAGCAATAGAAAAAACTGTTGTCCCGTACCTGCAACTAAACTACTGGGAGTTAAGACAATATTGGTTGGAGTAAGGTTAAGCGGTATAGTAACAACGTTGCTGTAAGCAACCTCAGAAGCCTCCGTAGCGAAATCCAATGCCAAAAGCGCGCCCATAAAACTCACATGCGTTGCCCCCTGCGGAAACTGTACCTGCTCGGCAGGGATAAAATTGTTTACTGTTATTTCCCCACTGGCGGTATCTAAGTCATACGGTGCAAAAAGCACACTGTTCAAAGCGGCATTGGCGTTAAAATCAAAACCGCGTAAAGCCTGTTTTCCCTCGGGCGTGGTAATCCCAATACTAACATTGCGCTTCCCCCTTGGCGATACCGTATCCATGTTCTTAACCCTGGACATCACCCCAAGCAAACGACTTGAAAGCTGACTGTCCTTTGCCTTAAACACCAAACTCCCCAACGCACCGCGAAGCACCTTGCCACTCGAACCGCTGTGCCCGAATTCCGTATTGTTTTCACGGGTACGCACAAAACTTGGATCACTCGCAATACGATCCCCGGATACCCCGCCTTTTTTACGCACAAAATTTTTACCGTTCTTCTTGTAAAAAGTCAACTCCTCTAAAGTTCCTTCAATTTTAATAATGCCACTAGTCTTGGCCATAACGAATAGTTTTTAATGATTTTGGGTGCAATACTAAAACAGTCCGCCAGAAAGAAAAAACAGCCATAGCCGAAAACGGTCATTATCGCCGAAAAAGGACAAAACTGTTATTTTTTGCAGTAAATAATGTTTTTTCCTATAAAAAATCACATTACCGCTTTGTTTTGTGAAAGAAAAGTCTGTAATATTGCCCCCGAAAAATAGCAAGCTTTCAAAAGCTACTACTCCGACTTAAAGCCGACTTAAAGCCGACTTAAAGCCGACTATAGTTCGACTACAACACGACCGAGTCAGGAAACGGTCAGGAAACAAGCTAGAGAAAGAAAAAGTAATAACCCGAAAAAAGAGCGTAAAACCTTGAAAAGAATTGTAATGTACCCAAAAGACGTCATGCAGCTTTTGGGCAAAAGCGAAAGGCAAAGCCGTCAGATCCTGGCCAACATTAAGAAAAAATACAACAAAGAAAAACACCAGCCCGTAACCGTCTATGAGTTCTGCGAATACATGGGTCTCGACCCTAAGACCATTTCCGGGTCATTGCGAGCGTAACGAAGTGGAGCGTGGCAAACTCTTGTCATTGCGAGCGTAACGAAGTGAAGCGTGGCAAACTCCCGGTCATTGCGAGCGTAACGAAGTGGAGCGCGGCAAACTCCCGTCATTGCGAGCGTAACGAAGTGAAGCGTGGCAAACTCCCGTCCTACCTCCTCGCAATGACAAAGCGCAGCAAACTCCCGTCCTACCTCCTCGCAATGACAAAGCGCGGCAAACTAAAAAAACAAACACATGAAAACAGGATACACTTACATCATCACAAATAAAAACAACACAACACTTTATGTTGGAGTTACCTCAAACCTACCCAAACGCATTACAGAACACATAGAAAAGAGATATGAAAACTCTTTCTCATCTCGCTATAACCTAAACAAACTTGTATATTACGAAACCTTCCAGAGTATTGAAGATGCAATAACAAGAGAAAAACAACTTAAAGCAGGCTCCCGAGCGAAAAAAGAAGCCTTAATTAACAGCTATAATCCTCAATGGCGAGACCTCTTACAAGACGTCATTGCTAGCGCAACGAAGTGAAGCGAGGCAACCCCCCGTCATTGCGAGCGTAGTGAAACGGAGCGCAGCAAGCCCTTGTCAATCAAGAGATTGCTTCTTCGTACCTCCTCGCAATGACAAAGCGCGGCAAACTCCCGTCATTGCGAGCGTAGTGAAACGGAGCGCTGCAAACCCCCGTCATTGCGAGCGCAGTGAAACGGAGCGCGGCAAACTCCCGTCATTGCGAGCGTAGTGAAACGGAGCGTGGCAACCCCCCGTCATTGCGAGCGTAGTGAAACGGAGAGCGGCAAACTCCCGTCATTGCGAGCGAAACGAAGTGAAGCGAAGCAAACTCCCCATCATTGCGAGCGCAGCGTGGCAAACTAATAATAAACCCGAAACCCCATCCCCGCACATAAAGTATACTGCTTCTCAAACAAAGCCTCCGTTAATTCCACCACATCAACATACTCCTGACTCAACGAAAAATACAGATTGTCCAGCACCGTACTCAGAATCGGAACCTCATTCGCATAACCCGAAACCGCTTTGGCACCGGTAACGTCCAAGAAGTATTGAAAGGTTTCCTCTCCTAGGTCCAGTTGCATGGTATTGGCAAAGTGGATGATCTTCCCTTTAAGTTTCCCTTCAAAAAACTCGGCTATTTCTTCGAAACTATAGTAGTAATTGTCAATTTTAAGTTCGTTGGCTCTCCCTTCAAACACTAAATAAATAATGCCATAATCTTTAAAATGCCTGTCTTCATACAACAAAGTACTGATGCTCTCTTCAAACCCTTCTATGCTGTCACAGGTCTTGTAAACATTGGTAATTCCATATTGCATCGCCAGAGCTTCCAACGATGGAAGAATCGGACTCTTTCCGGACTCTTCCGCATCCTGAACCGATTCGAGACAATAGATATAATTGCTATCAAACATAAAAATGCTAAACTATTAAGAAACTCCTGAAACTTACACGCTTTTGTTTTCAGTGCTTCTTATAGCAAATTTACCACAATCAATCAGATACCGCCAGCCACTGTCTTTATTTCTTTTTTAAAACCGTATTTTTCGGTACCGATTACGATGACTATTCCGGCAATATACGTTAGCAAGTCGATCCATGAAAAGGAAGTCCCTATCACTGTCCTGGCTAATTTCGAATCTTGTAAACTTAGTTTTTCCACTATGTTTAAAAACTGTAAAAACTCTATCGTAAAAGAGAACAACAGCACTGATATTGAGGCAGTCAAAACCGGAATCCTCACAAACGATTTCAAAAAGCAGTAAATGAGGATTACCACCAAAACATCCCCAAGGTAAGGTCGGATAAAATCGTCATGGACATAAAGCGCAATCAGCGTTTCGATAAGAAAAACCAAAACGGCAAACGCAAAGTAGTTTTTATTAAATGTAAGCATACGATTGATTTGGCCTGAAAAATACAGTTAATTATTCAACATTTCTCCTCTGGTATTCAACATTCCTCCTCTAGGCGACTTATTTTCGTTCTGAAAGCTTCCTTCTCATTGTCATTGCGAGGAGGTACGACGAAGCAGTCATTCAAAATTTTGGTAACTTTGTAAGTAACAGTAACAACCCAAACACTAATTATTTAAAGCCAACGAAACATTAATGGATATTTGTTGAGATATCAACTTTGAACTATTTTAATAACCTGTTAAAAGCTTCTGATTATGTTTTTAGAAATAGATGTAGAACACTCCGTTCTGGTTCCGGTGATTTCTGAAGTAGTTGTTTCTTTGTTGTTATTTGCAGGCGGCTATTTCATTGGTAAATATCGGGAAAAAGCCAAATTAAGAGGTAAAGACCTTGATGAATACGACTTTTATCCCTTTGAACCGGATCAGAATAACTTTCCCCAATTCAATCTCAAAGATTTTCGTCTTGCCGTTCACTACTTTTTAAAGAATAAAGACCATACCGCAGCCCGGCAATTGATCTTCATCGGAGAGCAAAACAACGTCAGAAACCAACTTGAATCCCCTGAATTAAAGCAATATGAAAAATTGTATCATGTGTATCAGGGTTCTAAAATTGAAGATGATAATAATGCCTTTTTAGAAAATTATAAAGTGATCGTGCGCCTTTTAGGGCAGACATTCAAAAACACAGGCATCGAAATTCTCCTTCATAACCTTATGAATCCTTCCCGTTCCATCGTCGAAATTGAAAATGGCGAAGTTACCGGCAGAAAAATAGGAATGGGAACCACCATGTTGGTTCTTGACTTAAAAAAACGAAAAGAACGCAAGGAAGACAAGTTAAATTATGAATTGAGTATCGGCGACAGGAAATTCAAATGCACCACAATCCCAATTTACAGAAACGATTATGGTTTGATTGGAGCCATCTGCATTAATATAGACGTCAACTACATCAACGACGAAGTCCTGCAAAAAAGAGACAAATTGGAAGAGTTCTTCAGAAATTTTTGTGCTACCGATATGAAGCTACAGGAAAACATCTTGGGCAAAGACGAGTTTGAAAAGGCTAACAAAGGCAAAAAACACTGGCAGCAACACGATATATAATAAAAAACCTCATCGACAGTAATTTAGACAGAAGCACTACACTTTTTTAATAAAATGAACAATAAAACCCAACTCCTTTTTTGTTTTTTATTTGCCGGACAAGTCCTGTTTGCACAATCAAAACCAGAACAGAACCTAAGACAATTAAGCAAACAACATCAGTTTGTCAAAATGGACAGTCTGAACAACAAATTAAAAAACAAAAACTATTACTTTTACAAAGGATTGTATGCCAATGTCTGCAATAATCCCAAGCTATCGAATATCTATTTAGACAGCTTAAAAAACAACCCAATTGTCAACAGCTATGAATTTACCAAGCTGAAGAACGACAACTATATAAAGCTGTTTAATTATGAACTGGCATACACCTCCTCTAAAACGCTGACAACTAAATTTAAAAAACATTGGACCAAAGAGGATTTAAACGATGAAATAAACGCACAACGCATTTGGCAAACCCTAAGAAACAAACCTGTGCAGTCCATCGATATTTTTTCAACAATTACAATCCCCACAGTAAAAGATAAAGCTGGTCTAATTACCACAAATGTCAGTGCAAACAAGACAGAAACAAACTTTGTCTTCGACACCGGTGCCGGAATTAGCTGCATAACCGAAAGTCTGGCCAACAGAATGGGACTTACCATTCTGCCGGACAATAACATTTCAGTAGAGAGTTTTTCAGGACAAAAGAATAAAGTGCTTATAGGTATTGCCCCGGAAATTAATTTAGGGGAATTAAAAATTCAAAATGCTGTATTTTTAGTCTATCCCGATTCAGCATTTACATTTGCAAATGGAGCTTATGTCATCAATGGAATTATCGGTTTTCCAATTGCAAAAGAATTAGGGACAATTACCATTGAAAAAGACAAACTCACCTTTTCAAAGAATTCAGAAACCGATAAAAACGAAAAGAACCTGTTTATAGATCAACTCAGGGCCATAGTAATGCTGACTTACAAAGGCAAAGTTTTGCCTTTCAATTTTGATAGCGGTGCAAACACTAGCCTATTTAATAAGGCTTTTTACGAAAAATTCAAATCAGATATCGATGCTATTGGGAATTTGGAAACAACCAATTCTGCAGGTGCCGGTGGTGAAATTGTTTCTACAGAAGTATTGGTCCTGAAAGAACAGGAACTATTCCTTGGAAAAGACACCATACAATTACAAAGAATGGAGATCGACAGAAATAACTATGGTGTATACGGCAAGGTAAGTTTTGGAAATATCGGACAAGACGTAATTGGTCAATTCAAAAAAGTAATTATCAGTTTTGAAGATAGTTATTTAAAACTGGAAAATTAACTGTTTCCTGGCAGATTGGTGTTACAGCACAGACATTCCCAATAAAAAAACAACCACAAATTACATTGAATACCGCGTACCCATCGGTTACAATCAATCCAATTTGTAGTTAAATCAATTTAGAGTCACTCCATCCGAAATGATCAAAGGAATTTTATTTTACACCAGTGTTGCGGTAAGGCTGATCACTGCTTTAATCGATTTTGAAATCGGACAGGTTTCTTTGGCATCGGCAGCAACCTTCTGAAATACTTCCTCACTGATACCCGGTACTTTGGCTTTCAAATCCAAATGACTTTCAGTGATGGCACCGTCTTCGAAAGTAACTTTGGCATCCACCTGTAAATCTTCGGGCACAAAGCCTGCATCACCAAGCAAAAAACTTAATTTCATAGCGTAACAACTGCAATGCGCCGCTGCAACCAGTTCTTCGGGATTAGTACCCACTCCCTCCTCAAATCGGGATTTATACGAATATTGGGTATTGTTCAATGTGCCACTCTGTGTGGTTACTACTCCTTTTCCTTCTGCGCCACTGCCTTTCCAGTTAGCATTAGCTCTTCTGTTAAATTTCATAATGATATATAATTGGTTAAACTTCAACAAACTAAAAACACTCCAACCCCCTATCCCTTTTAACTTATCCCTTTTAACTTATCCCTTTCAACTTATCCCTTTTAACTTATCCCTTTTAACTTATCCCTTTTAACTTATCCCTTTTCTCTTATCCCTTTTAACTTATCCCTTTTCTCTTATCCCTTTTCTCTTATCCCTTTTCTCTTATCCCTTTTCTCTTATCCCTTTTCTCTTATCCCTCATTTCTCCCTACTTCCTATAAAAATACAACTTTAAGTTTTGCAATTCAAAGAGTTACGACAAAAGACACGTTTTTGAAGTTATTCGGTGTTTTGTAGGGAATACAATCCGTTTTTTTAAACATAATGAATATAAAAACCTGAATTTGTACAATTTTTATTATTTTTATAAAACTAACAGATTTTGATTAACAACAAAACCAACCTGACTATGAAAAAAATCATTCTTACTTTAGCCGCAGCACTAATAATCGTAAGCTGCGCTGTAAAACTGGTAACTCCTACTCAAACTGATGTCGACAGGATGCAGGCAAAATATCCCGGTTACACTTTAGACGAACTGAATCAGGGTAAATCAATGTATGAACAACACTGCGCTGAATGTCACAAATTAAAAAACCCTACTAAATTTTCAGAGGAAGAATTGCAAAAAGTTGTTCCTATGATGGTAAAAAAAGTAAACAAAAAACATCCTAATACCCTTGATGACAATGCTAAAGATCTGATTCTGAAATATGCCATCACCATGAATGGTCATAAGAAATAATGAATGAACATTAAAATACGTTACCCACAAAGTAATCTATCATCTAAATAGTATACAGATGACGCAGATTGAAAAGATTTGCACGGATTTCATGTTCATTTAGAAAAAGTTAGCCACGAATTCACTAATTAAGTTGTATAAATTAGTGAATTCGTGGCTAAAATTATATTTAAACATTTGTGTTCGGATTGCCTTTAAACAATCTTTTTTGTAAAAATTATTCTGCAATTCGGTTTAACTTTGTAGTATGGATTCAGTGACCCAAATAGTATTAGGTATCGCCGTTGCAGAAGCATGTGCAGGGAAAAAACTCCAAAACAGAACCTTTCTTTATGGAGCCATTTTAGGCACTATCCCTGATTTGGATGTTCTAGTAGGTAAATTCATGGATCCAATCGATGCCATTATGATACACCGTGGAATGAGCCATTCCCTCCTATTCCATCTGTTTCTTGCACCCATTTTAGGTTGGCTCATCACCAAAATAGAAAAGCAGCGGATTTCCTTTAAAGAAGCTTCCTGGATGGCGTTTTTGTGCCTTTTTACCCATCCGTTGTTAGATATGTGCACGACCTGGGGCACGCAAGTATTATGGCCATTGCCTTACCGTTATTCCCTAAACTGCATCTTTGTAATAGATCCGCTCTATACGATACCGCTTCTTATTTTTTTAATAATGGTCTGGAGAACCAAAAACAATGAACTGCGCACAAAATATGTACGACGGGGCTTGTTCTTAAGTACGGGATACATGTTATTGGCTTTGAGTATTAAGTCCTTTGCGCTTTACAAATTCGAAAAAGCATTGGGCGACCAAAATGTTTCCTACGATGAAATCATGGTAAAACCAACACCTTTCAACCTCATCTTATGGAATGCCAATGTAGCCACCAAAGAAGCTTATCTGTTAGGGGATTATTCACTTTTCGACACCCAGCCAATTACATTCACGAAATACACTAAAAACCCGGATTTAGAAATCCCTTTAGAAAACAATGTCGATTTTAAAAAACTGAAAATCTCGAGTGAAGGCTGGTACCTAGTAGATCAGGTCAACGGAAAGACTTATTTCAATGATCTTCGTTTCGGAATTTTAAATGATGATCCGAAAGCACCACAATTTGTCTTCAGTTATGAGTTTGTCCGATCAACAGAAGGCCTAAAAGCGGTTGAAGTACCAAAAACCAAAAGAGATGCCAAAGCGCTACTGAAAAAAATGTTCATCCGCTTAAAAGGAAATTAATATTTTTCCTTTTCGTCCCTTAAAAAAGCCTGTATATCCCAATAATTTGGCAATAATCATCCAAAGTAAAAAATAATTAACAAAACATAGTGGATAAGTTATATTAACTTCCGATTGCAACAATGTGAAAAAATGCTAAATTGTAATCAAACAAATCAAAGTACAAACCAACCTTATGAAGAAACATCACAACATCATTATTGCCGGTGCCGGTGGAATTGCCGAAGCTGTAGGTCTATTGTTAGCGGAATGGAGTGAAGTACATCCGACGCTTTTCATCGGGGATCGTATTCCTGAAAAAGCCAAGAAAGTAGCCCAATGGATTATGGATGGAACTACCAAACCATGTTCAGCACAGCATTTTTACCTACCGGAAGAAGGCATTACCGATGAAATGAAAGTATTGTTTGATGAAGGAGATATCATTCTTGACTGCCTACCCGGCAGCCAGGCACCAAGAATAGCACAGTTTGCTAAAGATTTCCATCTGCATTATGCCAATCTTACCGAATATGTGGCGGAAACAGATGCAATTATTGAATTGGCAAAAGATGCCAAAACAGGTTTTATCCTCCAAACTGGTCTCGCTCCCGGTTATATCGATTTACTGGCACACGGATTGTTTCAACAGTTTTGCAAAGATTTTGATGTGGATAAAGTCGACAAGCTGGAATTTAAAGTTGGCGCATTAACCGATCATGCTGTGGCTCCTCACTTTTATGGATTTACCTGGAGTCCTGTTGGTGTAGCCACGGAATACCTGAAAGACACGATCGTTTTACGTGATTTTAAGAAAACAACCCTGCCTTCTTTATCGGAAAGAGCTTCCATTATTATAGGCGGAATTACATATGAAGAAGATCTGACTTCAGGAGGCGCTGCCGATTTACCTGATGCTTTATCCGGAAAAGTGGGTTCACTTGACTACAAAACACTGCGTCATCCCGGCCATTATTCCTGGATTGACAAGCAACTGACCGCTTTGAGCAATTCGCCTGACAGGATTAAAGACTTGCAGGATAAAATGGAGAAGGTAATTCCGCACATCGAAGACGACCAGATTGTTTTGTACGCTTCCGTGGAAGGAAAAGACGTTTCCGGAGTTTTAAGAAGACGCGAAATTGCAAAACTCATCTTCCCTCAAAAGGTAGGCAATCATCAGTTAAGAGCCATTCAAACCACCACGGCAGCGCCTTTGGCACAAGCTGCTCAATTACTGCTCGAATCTTCTCAAAGCGGAGTTATTCTGCAAAGTCACATCAATCCGTCAGCATTCTTAAATGGTGATTTTGTCGTAAACGTATATGGAAAAGTATAGTGATGATGCAAACAGCATCTCACTTTACTTAATTCCACTATAGTTACGAAAAGTTTATCCCCGCAACAAATTAATGCTGACCGTTGCATAATCAGTATTCGGGAATTTCCTGAAATATTGCGGATCGGGCTGTAAACCGGCTTCGGCTGCTATTTTATGAAGCACATCAATTTCCACGATATATTGGTCGGAGAAGCCATGAGTGGTATCATACGCCGTTGCCGCAGTTTTTCCAATATTGGCAGCCGTTAATTGAGGAGCTATCGTATGTAACTCGATTATTAACAGTCCAAATTTGTGTACGTAAGGCGCCCATTTATTGAAATGATCCAGTAAATTATCTTCCACATCATTATTATTGATGCGCTTTCCTCTATGAGCAAATGCTCCGGTTGAAGTACTTACCCGATTAGGAGTTTTAACCACAGGTGTTTCCCAAATGCGGTTGTGATCTAAAAACGTGCGGACATTCAATAAATCCTTTAAATCGATATTGTAGTTTTCCTGTAGGTCTTGTGCCAGTAAATCCGGTCTTCCGATATCGCCCCAGATTACTTTGGCCCAAATATCGGCTTTGATTAAATTGGCTCTTGTAACTTTTAAAGCTGCCTGGTTATAATCGGCACCCACTAAAAACAACGGATGTTCATCGAGCATTTTGCCTCGCAGGGTCTGACGTTCGATTATATAAAAAATATGTTCCAGAAAAGCTCCGTTTCCGCAGCCCATATCCAAAATCCCTTTTGGTTGTTCCTGTATGGGTTTATTGAAAATTTCAATAATGATTTCGTCGATAACCTTAAAATAAGTAGCGTGTGCCCCTCCACTGCCCCAAACATTCATTTCACGATTTACATGAAGTTCATCCTCCTTGATGCTTATGTTTCTCAATAGCGAAGGATTTCCGAACAAGTAATCGTCCATATGTCGGAACATCGGTAAATAAGACACTGTTACTCCATAGGCAGTAGCGCGTTTAGCAAAAAAGAGTCCGGTTTCGGTAAACTGATAATTCCCGTTCTTTTCCTTGAACCAGTCCAAATGGGTAAAAAAATCCAGTATTATTTTAAAAACTTCGGGTTCTTTGTGGAATTCTTCCGGACTAAAAGATGTTTCCATGAAATATTTATGAAACATTCCTGTCATTCCTAAACTGACAATAATCGGTCCTACTAAAAAGCCTTCAATATGATTCAGCACCTGCTCCTGCAATGCTTTTTCATTCGGATCTTCCGAAAAGACAATTCCGAATCGGTTTTCATATTTATTAAAAACCACCTCAAGCAAGTGCAGTGACGCGGTGGCAATATGTACAGAAGTAAATAAATCGGTTTGCTGCAAAACGCCTACGACATCTTTATACAGAGGAAACAACGAAAAAGCATAAGCACTCTTGTCATTAGTACTAACCTTTACTTCACCGGTAGCATTATTGACTTCATAATCCAGAAAACCTTGGGAGGCTAAAGTTCGTAAAGCCACGTTGAGATACCCTTCATTGGCTTTAAACTTTTCGGTTAGCTCATTCAGGCTTATCGTCTTGGCAGACAACAAGGTTTCGAGTACGTTGTGTTGGTATAAAGAATAAGCAACCGGTGCAGTTACCAGTCCGTCTAAATGACTGAAAATGGTACTACGTTGTTCTGTTTTTACGGTCATAATCTGTAGAGCTTTTCTCAAATTTAAGAAAAAATAGTTAATGTGCTCATTTATAATTTACTGGATTTTGTTTTTGGAACATAGGTTTTATGTTATAGCTACAGTATTGGAACGCGGATGACACCGATGCAGTCAACACGGATTGAAACAGATTTAAAAAAACTGTGCTAATCCGTAAAATCCGCGGCATCAGTGTTTCAAACCACATCATAAGCATTAATTTATACCGACAGTAATGATCGGCTTTTCATATAATACATATTTTTCGAACGCGGATGACAAAGATGCAAGCAACACAGATTGAAACGGATTTAAAAAAAAGTGCTAATCCGTAAAATCCGCGGCATCAGTGTTTCAAACCTTATCACAGGCATTAATTAATACCGACAGTAACTATTGGCTTTTTATGTGATAAATATTTTTGGCTCACGAATGAAACAGATGCAGTCAACACAGATTGAAACGGATTTAAAAAAAAGTGCTAATCCGTAAAATCCGTGTCATCAGCGTTTCAAAACTCATCACAGGCATTAATTAATACCGACAGTAACTATTGGCTTTTTATGTGATAAATATTTTTGGCATACGAATGAAACAGATGCAGGCAACACGGATTTAAGCGGATTTAAAAAATCTGTGACAATTCGTAAAATCAGCATCATCCGCGTTCAAATTCTATATCATCGTGTTTCAATACCACAACATTCCCAACTATTTACTACATTTGATAGAGACACTAACAATCATGGAAGGACATTACTCAGTTGCAATAATTCCGTCGGAAGAAGTTAACGCTTTGGTTAAGAAAATGAAAGAAGAACTTGCGGCAAAAGTGGGTTGGTTCCACAGTAAGAATTCGGCCGGACACATTACTATTAATGAGTTTAAAGCACCAGACGAGGTAATTAAGAAAGTTAAACAACAATTAATCAGGCTGTGTGATGTTTTTGAACCCGTAGAAGTACGTTTAACAGGTTTCGGATCGTATCCCAACGGTGCTTTCTTTATTGATCCCGATGAAGATACCAAAAACAACTTGAAACCAATCATGAAACGCATCAATGATACGCTTATCATCAAAGATTTACACATAAGCAACGACCCACATTTGACTATTGCCCGAAGATTGTCTCATGAAAAACTGAATATAGCCAAAAGCCATTTTACGAACATAAATGGAAGTTTTCTTTGCAGTAGCGTTGTTTTGCGCACATTCGATGAAAATGTAAAACAGTATTATGTTTCGGATGTTTTTCCTTTCAACAGCAATCCTACGGAAGTTCAGGGAACACTTTTTTAATTTTGAAAACTGTTGGACACCTCTCTTTTTATCACTTCGAGGGTTTTATCCGTATTGATTAATTCCGACACAATTCTTTTGCGCAATTCTTCAATATCCTGATCGTAATAAACGGCCCATCGGGTTAACGTGAGAACATTACGGATGTTTTTTAATCTTTTTCGTGTTTCTGCTGTAGTGCGTAAAAGAGCCTTTCCGTTATAATCAGAATCATTTTTATGGTAGTAGTTCGCAGTATAGTTATCGAAATCAGCGTCGATATAATATAATTTTTCAGAAGGATTGTCAGGATAGAAATCTTCCCATTTGGCAAAACCCAATTTAATTTTAGATGCTGAAGGAGGATTCATCTCTAACAACCTCCATTTACTGTTGCCCAAACGGCCCCAATGATTCGAAAGTCGGTACATACCTTCAGGAGTATAATAATAAGTGCTTCCGGATTCGCTTTTATATCGCTGTTCCAGTTGTTGTATTTCCGACAAAGGCACTTCCTTGAAAATACAAAACGTATTTTTAAAGGAGTCTTTTTTAGGCTGAAAAGAGGTTGCCAACATAATTACCGAATCGCTTCATTGAAAATACCATCTACATAATACCAACTGTCACCTTCTTTTTTGAATGTGGATTTCTCGTGATGGATTTGGTTTTGCAGACGATTGTCCATGAAATAAGCTTTAAACTCAACAGTATTTTCGGTTGCGGCCATAACTTCCAGTTTGATCCAATTGTTTTCTTTAGACCAGGCTAAAATATCTTTTTTATTGTGATGGCGTCGTGTTGAACTATGTGTGGTAGCCACAAGATAATCTGCATGATGAGTACAGTAGGCTGAATAACGGGAACGCATCAGGGCTTCAGCTGTTGGTGCCTTTTCTTTCCATAAAATATAAGGCTGGCAGCAATTTTCGAATGGTTTTCCGGAACCGCAATAACAATTTTGCACGATGGATGAGTTAGAAGTTAGAAGTGTATGTTTTAACATAGGTAATTTTCTTCTTCACTATTTTTATCATCTTTATCATAACTCTTATTCTTTACCTCATTTATCTTTTGATGCAATTGGTTCAGCAAAACCTGATAGCGGCTTATTTCGATGATATCTTCATCTGTTTCTGCATGATCTATCAAATCAGTGATCATCTCGTCTGCATCCACTAATTTTAGTGTTGCGGCATTAGTATCCTTCTCCACAACCAAATAATCAATTGCTTGCTGAATGGTTGCTCTAATTATGGTGTAATTGATTTGCATT
>NZ_DATIDM010000229.1:0-4692 GCF_035456225.1 Flavobacterium sp.
GTGAAAAAGGCGAAATTGAAGAAATAATCCCGCTTCAGGATATTTTGAATAAAAAACTCGAAGAATTGAGTAAGAACAAAACCAATGTTATCGGTGAGATTTCAGGCCGATACCGAATTAAAAAAGTGTTTTTACAACCCGTAATAGGTTTTGGTAAATTTGTAAACACAAATTTTTCTGTTCAATATGAATTTTAACAGGTGTACTGTCTGTTGCCGGTCGCACATTTAGGCACTATCGTTTTTTTAAAGTATATAAGTCATTTAAGTTTTAGTTTTTCACAAATCTTAAATGACTTTTGTGTTTATGGACAGTAATAAATTTATGGTTGATATTGATTTTTTAAGCATTGTTGTTTCTGTCAGGAGCATTGTTTGAGAATTGTGCAATGATTACTGCAACTTTTTTCTAAATCCACTGCGGGTTATCGGTTAATTTAATATATTTAGCATCGAATATAATTAAACAACCCAAAAAACATATTTATATTATGAAAGTAACAATAGTTGGTGCCGGAAATGTAGGTGCCACTTGCGCAGATGTGATTTCTTACAGAGGAATAGCCAGTGAAGTAGTTTTGTTAGATATCAAAGAAGGTTTTGCAGAAGGTAAAGCCATGGATATCTCTCAATGTGCAACCACAACCGGTTTTGATACCCGTGTTTCCGGAAGCACAAACGATTATTCCAAAACTGCAGGAAGTGATGTGGTAGTGATTACGTCAGGTATTCCGAGAAAACCGGGAATGACACGTGAAGAACTTATAGGGATTAATGCCGGAATCGTTAAAGGCGTAGCGGATAATGTGCTGAAATTTTCCCCAAATGCAATCATTGTAGTGGTTTCCAATCCGATGGACACAATGACTTATCTGACATTAAAAGCGACAGGATTACCTAAAAACAGAATTATTGGAATGGGAGGTGCTTTAGATAGTTCGCGATTTAAATATTATTTGTCAAAAACGCTGAACAAACCGTCTAATGATGTTGATGGAATGGTAATCGGCGGGCATGGAGATACAACCATGATTCCATTAACGCGTTTGGCTTCTTATTGTGGTGTTCCTGTGTCTAACTTTTTATCTCAAGAAGAGATGGATAAAGTAGCTGCGGATACTATGGTTGGAGGTGCAACTTTAACTGGATTACTTGGAACTTCAGCTTGGTATGCTCCGGGAGCTTCTGTAGCTTATCTGGTTGACAGTATCTTAAACGATCAGCGAAAAATGATTCCTTGTTCTGTTTATCTGGAAGGAGAATACGGTCAGGAAGATATCTGTATGGGAGTTCCTTGTATTATAGGTAAAAACGGAATTGAATCTATTGTAGATGTTAAGCTGAACGATGCAGAAAAAGCATTATTTGCCAAAAGTGCAGATGCTGTTCGTGCTATGAACGCCGATTTGAAATCGGTTTTAGCATAATATTTTGAAAGAAAAAATTGAAGACTGCTTAAGGCAGTCTTTTTTTTTGGATATAATTAAGAAATAAATTGGTTAATATTTTCGTAAAGTATATATTTGCTCGTTTTTGAAAAAAGAATAATTAATTTTTAGTAATAATGCAGAATAAAGGACTCATTAAATTTTTTGCAATTTTATTTGCATTGGTAAGTATTTACCAGCTTTCCTTCACAGTTGTTACCAATAATATTGAGAGTAAAGCAAAGGCATTCGCGAATGGCGACTCTAAAAAAGAGTTGTTTTACTTAGACTCTATTGGTAAAGAAAAAGTGTTTTTAGGTCATACTTTCAATGACGTAAGAGCAAAACAAATCAATAAAGGTCTTGACCTTGAAGGAGGAATCAACGTAATCCTTCAGATTTCGGTTAAAGACGTATTGAAAGGATTGGCAAACAATTCAAAAAATCCTGTTTTTAACAAAGCGCTTGCAGAAGCAACGAAAAACAGAGAAGGAAATCAGGATTATCTTGATGCTTTCTTCATTGCTTTTGATCAGGTTTCCAATGGAACAACAAAATTATCATCACCTGAAATTTTCGCTAACAGAAATTTAAGTGATATTAATTTTACAATGTCAGATGCGCAGGTTAAAACCATCATCAAAAAGAAAGTATCCGAGTCTGTAGAAAGTGCATTCCGCGTATTGAGAGAGCGTATCGACAAGTTCGGTGTAACGCAGCCTAACATCCAGAAATTAGGGGAGTCAGGTAGAATCTTAGTGGAACTTCCGGGTGCTAAAGATATCGACCGTATCCAAAAATTATTACAGAGTACTGCTCAGTTAGAGTTCTGGGAAACTTATAAAACAGATGAGATTTCTAACTTCTTAATGGCTGCTAACGAAGCTTTAAAGAAAACAGAAAAAAATGTTGCTGCTGTAGCAGATACAACTGCTAAAAAAGGTACTGATGTAGAGTCTTTACTTAAAAACAAAGCAGCTGATTCAACTGCAACTAAAAAAGGGGAGAACCCGTTATTGGATTTAGTTAAAGGTGGCGGACAACAAGGAAGCCCGGTTTTAGCTTATTTCAATCCAAAAGATACTGCAAAAGTTAACAGCTATTTAAAAAGAGCTGATATCCGCTCTTTATTGCCAGCAGAACAGCGTTTCGCCCGTTTCGCTTGGGGTAAAGTAAATACTAAAACTCCGGACGTAGTTGAATTATATGCTCTTAAAACCAACAGAGACGGTGTGCCGCCTTTAAGTGGAGGAGTAATCACAGATGCTTCCGAGTCTTTCGACCAAATGGGAAGACCGTCTGTAACTATGCAGATGAATGCTTCTGGAGCAAAAGCTTGGGAAGAATTAACAGGTAAAGCATTTACACAACAAAGTAATATCGCAATTGTATTGGATAACATCGTTTATTCTGCTCCTGGAGTATCTTCAGGTCCAATTGCAGGTGGACGTTCTGAAATTTCAGGTGTATTCGACGTAACTGAAACTAAAGACTTAGCAAACATCTTAAGAGCAGGTAAATTACCGGCTTCTGCAGAGATCGTACAGTCTGAGGTTGTTGGTCCGTCATTAGGACAGGAAGCTATTGATAACGGAATCATGTCTTCTGTTGTTGGTTTATTATTAGTATGTTTATGGATGGTGG
This sequence comes from Flavobacterium sp., assembly GCF_035456225.1. Lineage (GTDB taxonomy): Bacteria > Bacteroidota > Bacteroidia > Flavobacteriales > Flavobacteriaceae > Flavobacterium. The sequence continues at coordinate 3,071 of NZ_DATIDM010000229.1, forward strand.
TTTACTACGGTAAAGCAGGTTGGTACGCTAACGTTGCCTTATTGGTGAACTTATTATTCTTATTCGGTATCCTGGCGAGTTTAGGTGCTGTATTGACATTACCGGGTATCGCGGGTATCGTGTTAACGATGGGTACTGCGGTAGACGCGAATATCATCATCTACGAAAGAGCAAAAGAAGAATTACGTGCCGGAAAATCTTTAGGGGAGTCGGTAATCGAATCTTACAGCTGGCATGGTGCTATGCGTTCAATCATTGATGCGAACGTTACACACATCCTTACAGGTTTGATCCTTTTCATCTTCGGAACAGGACCTATCAAAGGTTTCGCTACTACATTGTTGATTGGTATCTTCACCTCATTGTTCACTGCGATTTTCATTGCAAGAATGTTCATCGATAAAGATATCGCTGCAGGAAGAAAATTAAATTTCACAACGCCACTATCTAAAAACTGGTTTACTAACTTCCATTTTGACTTTATAGGAGTTAAAAAATGGTCGTACATGATTTCGACTATCGTTGTTATCGGAAGCTGTATTTCTTTCGCAATTAATGGATTAGACCAAGGTGTTGACTTCGTTGGAGGTAGAACATTCCAGGTGAAATTTGAAAAACCGGTGAACCCAACTGAAGTTTCTGAAAAACTTGGAAAAGAGTTCGGAGTAAACGTAGAGGTAAAAGAATTTGGTAATCCTAGCCAAATGAGAATTATCACTAAATATAAAGTTCAGGAAGAAGGTATAGGCGTTGACAAAGAAGTTAACGAGAAGTTATACAGCGGTTTGAAAGGTTACTATTCAAACAATATTACTTACAATCAGTTCATCAATACTGCTGAAGGTAAAACTTTAGGAGTGGTTCAGGCCACAAAAGTAAGTGCATCGGTTTCTGATGATATCAAAACCAACTCTTACTGGGCGGTAATCGGAGCAATGTTAGTTGTTGCGCTTTACTTGGTAGTATCGTTCCGTAAATACCAATATTCATTAGGAGCTCTTGCGGCTGTAGCACACGACGTTATCTTCGTATTAGGATTATACTCATTGTTGTATAAATTCATGCCTTTCCACATGGAAATGGATCAGCACTTCATCGCGGCTATCCTTACGGTAATCGGATACTCAATGAACGATACGGTAATCGTATTCGACCGTATCCGTGAATTCATCCTAGGAAACAGAAAAGGTGATTTCAACCAGATTGTAAACGATTCCATTAATACAACATTATCCAGAACAATCAATACATCATTAACAATGATCATCGTATTGGGAATCATGTTCGTATTTGGTGGTGAGTCTATCCGCGGATTCGTATTCGCCATGTTGGTGGGTATCGTGGTAGGAACTTACTCTTCATTATTCATCGCTACTCCGGTATTGGTAGACACTATGCCGAAGTCTGATAAAAAAGAAGTAGAAAGACTTCACGCGGAAGCAAATGCACAAAAAGAAGTAGAAGCATAATTTAATGCTCTTATAATAAAAAAAGCCTCACAGTTTGTGGGGCTTTTTTTTATATCTCTATTTTTTTATTGAAAAACTTGTAATGATTAAATTGTAAATAAATAATTATAACATTTCTTTGTAAAAATGTTAAATATAATTATTATTGTAGGA
>NZ_DATIDM010000230.1:0-7582 GCF_035456225.1 Flavobacterium sp.
ATCATCATGCTGCTGATTTTTGGACTGGTACAACTTGGGATGTATAACCTCCTGAATGTTATAATCATTTTACTGGTAATAATTTACGTTGATTATTTCGGAGTCAAGCAAATCCCTCATTCGGTAAATATAATTTCACAAAAAATAAAAAGAAATATTTTCGAACTTATCGAGAATATTGAACTCAAAAAGCCTGTCGGTTTTTTTGTTTTAACACGCTCCGACCCAAAAGAACGCAAAAATCGCCTTTGGTATCTTTTTTTACTTTCCATAATTGGGGGTGTTACATTTTACAGCCGATATATTTTCTACAGGTTTGACTTGTTTTCACTGTCAGGCTCCTGGATTTCAGATCTTGAAAGCGTAATCGATTTTGATTCCCAAAGGTGGTTCACTGATGGAATCTTTACGATTGGAGAACTTGCAATGATTAATTTCTATGGAAAATTCACAGCTGTTAGTCCGGAAGTTGCACTGCAATCCATGGGAATTCTGGAATCTGTTTTAATCAGTATCCTTCTTTTCTGGGTGGTTAATAAAATCACCTCTTCCAAAATAATTGCCCCAATGGTAGTGGCTCTTTTTTATAGTGTGAGCTACACTATCATGCCGTTAAATCTGACTTTCATTTTACAACATCAGCCTTTGTTTCTCGCGATTTGTTTCGCGCTTCCGGCAATGGTTCTTTATTTAAAACCCGGAATCATGCACAGTAACAACGTAAATTGTTTCATCAATTATATTTTGGCTTTTACGGCTATCGGTTTAATTGATATTTTCACTTTAGTGGTGCTTCTGTTTCCGTTTTTAATCATCGGATTATTAACTTCTTCAATAAAACATAAAGTTCAAAACCTAATTGTCATAGGGGCTTATCTGATTTCACTTATGATTCTTTTTATCATTTACGGAACAGCCTGCTCACATTTTGGGGACGATTTCGTGCTCTTTGTACATTCCGGTTTAATGTCGGTAAGTGCTTATACTTATTTTTCACATTTGATAGTTTCTTACGAACGTCTGATGATCTACTATCAGTATTTAAGTTATATCTGCATGATATTATGCCTGTTACTGATTGTCTTAAAAAATGAAAAATGGAATGCAGCCATGTGTTTCCTGGTTTATTTCAATTTTTTGGTTGTCCTTTCGGAAATCGATAACAATTGGATTGACACCGATTTGGTAAAATTATCGTTAGGTGTATTTATCCCTATTTTATTTGGTATTGCGATAGCCTTAATTATAAGGATCGGTTATTTCTTTTATACGAAAATCGAAGTCATCAGACCAGTTTTTGCCGTGTTTATTATTGTAGGCGTACTTTATTCTGCGGTTTATTATCAGAAACAAGAATATAAAAAACTGCACAAAACAGACGATATCCCAAGAGACATCATCAATGTGTATGAAAAAATAACATCGAGTTATTATCCGTTTTCATATGCCGTTGTAAATGATTACACCACCCAATCAATCAGTATCAACAAACATTTTTTTATTCATTATACCGATTTCAACAAAAATTACCTGATAAGGGATTCCATCTATTTCAAGAATAAAAAAAATACAAAATTCCTGAAAAATAATCCGCAATATGTACTCCCTAAAAGTGTCTTGGTATTTGTTTATAAGAAAGGAGATGATAAAACAAACCGCATTATAGTCAACTGCGAAATCACACCTGTGATACTCTCAAAACTTGAAATACTAAAAAAACGCGGGCGTAAAGTAAGCGTGTTTTATGAAAGTGATCTGATCAAAATTTTTGAGATTGAAAACGATCCCGGTCAGAGTAAAACGGAAGATTTAATTTTTTAAGATATGAAGATTGTCAAACATAATACTTCACTGCGAATTCGTGTCTTTTTTGCATTGCTGATGGTGGTAATCGCTTCCGGGTGCGTACAAATTGACGAATTGACAGGATTAAATGCCAATAAAGGCGATTTAACCTTACGCAGATATTCAGGAATACCTTTAAATCTTCCCCCAATGGTTCAATTCATTACTGACAAAAATGATGTTGAAAGTTTAACCCTAAACAGAAACACAAGAAAGGTTTGCGATTACATAAAAATTCCATATCGCAGTGTTTCTCTCGAAGAATGGAACAAAGACCCTAAAATTGATAACAGCGTTAGGGTTTTAAGTCTTCTCGATACTAAAAAACTGAATAGTAAAAGTATAGACATAATCACTGATTTTGTAGCCAGGGGAGGTACTTTATTCATGCCTTTCGGAAGTGAGGACAAACGTTTTTCTTTTCTGGTGGGAATGAAACCCGAAAATGATTATGAAACCGATACTGAAGCAGCAGGTTTTTTATTTAAAACCAATATTTTACCTGGATTTAATGATCATAGTTATAAGAAAGGATTGAAGTTTTTCGGACTGAAGGGTACTGTTTTTTCGGATAAAATAAAGATTGATGCTATAGCCGAAAACAATCCTACATATCCTTTAATTACTGAAAATTCAATAGGGAAGGGGAAAGTGATTTATTATAATTCCACTTATTTTTTCATTAAGGAAGACCGCGGATTGTTAGTTTCCGGTCTTCTGAAAGGCTTGGAGGGAATTCCATATCCTGTGATCAATACGGGAGTGATTTTTTTAGATGATTTTCCGGCACCTTTGTATAATATAAAAAGTGAACCTGTACTCTCCGAAATGAATTTAAGCATTAAAGATTATGTTCACAATGTCTGGTGGCCCGATTTGGTAAAATTGGCTAAAAAACACGATATTAAGTATGCCGCTATGACTACTTTTGATTATAACGTGAATATCAAACCCCCTTTTTTATTCCGGGAATGGGATTCAAATAAAATCGAAATAGACGGAAAAGAAATTGGATTGAGTACCTGGCTTGTAGAAGATGTGGCAAAACACGGTCATGAATTAGCTTTTCACGGATATAACCACGTTTCCCTGCTTGTTTCCGATTGGAAAAATCCGGATTTTATGGCAACTTCACTGAAAGCAGCCGAAAAAAAATGGGAGGTAAACGATTTTGGTCCGCTACCGGTAACCTATGTACCGCCTTCTAATTATATCGACAGGGTAGGATTGAAGCAGTTAAAAAAAGGGATGCCTTCACTAAAATTCATGTGCAGTATTTTTGTTGGAAACAAAAAAGATGGCGGAGACAGGGAATATGATTTTGATCCCTACGAACCTGAATTCTTCGATTTTCCGAGAATTTCCAGTGGATTTTATGTAGATCCCGACTTAAAATTCACAATGTATTCCCTTTATATGTACACCGGAATCTGGTCGCACTTTCTTCATCCGGACGATATCTATCAGATACCAAGTACCAATATAAGTAAAGGAATTTACGATTTGCGCAATTATGACAATTTGGGCTGGTATAAAACCCCAAACAGCGACAGGGCAATGTATTCCGAATTTGATAAACTGTTGAAAACATTTCGTACCGATTTTCCAAACATTCGTTACCTCGATGCCCGTGAAAGCGGTTTAATGACAAATGATTGGAGAGCCTCTTATTTTAACCATAAAACGGTTCACGGAATATATACCGTTGAAAAACTTAAACCGGAAGAATCCAACTTTTCCGAACAGGATTGGTTTGTGTATGGAACTAAAGGGAAAGCATCAAGAATTGAGGATCAATTGAAAAGACAAGGAGCCGCCTTCAAAAAAGTTCCTTATTTAGATGGTTATTTATATTCGGTAAGAACCAATAAATCAAGGATAACCATGCCTGATTTCCGGGCCGATTATGATGCTGCTACTTTGGATTTGGCTGCTGCTAATGTCAGAACCGAATTCAAAAAATTCAAAGATGAAGTTGCCCGTTTGGCAAAAGAAGCCTTATGGGTTGACAATTCGGATGCAGAATTAGCCGCGGAAATAGAAGGATTGAGACAAAGAATGCTTACTGAACAAAAAATCAATCCTGAAGTCTGGAACAAATACACCGAATACCTTTCCTGGGATGACAGGGCAGAAGAAGTATGGACAATGCTTGAACAACACTGCCTCAAATATCCATTGCCGGAAAACATAATGTATTCGCAGGAATTAAGCAAACATGTTTATTATCCCAATGATGTAATTCAGGAAAAATGGATGAGTGCGCAAATGCTTGCAAATCCGAAAGATAAAGACTTACTCAACAACTATATTGCTTATTTTTATTCGGCTGAATATCAGGATAAGATAAAACTCGCGCTCACCAATTTAATGAAAGTGGATCCTTCCCAGGAAACGTATCTGAAATATCTTGATTATCTGGTAAATTATGAACCGCAAAACGCTATTGCGGAACTGAATAAAATAAAACCTTCCGAGGAATACAAAGAACTGGCAACTCCAATAACCTGGATTTATGCGGATAATAACGAATTTCAAAAAGCCTATGATTGGTCGGCATTCAGCACTGAAATCGATTTTTACAGCAAAATGCAGTGGCTGGTTGAATTGAAAGAATACCAAAAACTGATTAACGAATACAATGAGTATATCAAAAATAATCCGGATGATTACAGAGTAAAAGCGCAAATGAGTATCGCTTATCACGATATGGGTAAATTCAAGGAATCCTGGATATTGGCAAATGAACTTCCGGATGAATCATCCGACAAGGAAACCATTAAAAAAATGCTCAATACCGATGTTGTTTATGAAGAAGCCGATATTCAGAATTATTTGATGGAAAACTATAAGGATTTATTTTACACGGATGTACTCAATACTATGATTAAAACAAATCGCAGGGAATACGGGAATTTTATTAAATACGATACCGATTTACAAACAAATAAGGATAAACTGTCGGCCTTCCAAAACGTGTTGTCTTATAATGTTTATGATAAAAAGAAAAATCTGCACGGCTTCGGATTTACTTATAGTTCGATGTACCGCGTTGAATATGACGTTCCTGATTATGACGACAACCGAACTCATGATGTGTTTGGTGTTCGATATCAGTTTAACAACCCAAAAGCTTTTGAAAAACTGCAGTATTGGTCCAGTTTGCGATATGAATACAGTCTGCTTGACAAATCATTTTTTCAGTTTGAAGGAGGAGCCAATTTTTCTAAAAACACCAGTTATTCTTCAGCAGAATTAAAAATTGCACCTGCAGAAAATGGTCCGTCATACAGTAAAAGCATTTACCGTTTTCAATTAACGCTGTATCAGGATTACCGTTTTTTCAAATATTTCAATACAAGTTTAGCGCTGGAGGGTAATTATTATAATAAAAGTGAAGTACTGAATGAACCATTTTATGTTCTTGAATCCTATGAAGGAAGTATAACAGGAAAAGTTATTTTTGATCGTTGGATGCAGAAAAAAAACAGGTTACTGCCATTTGTGGAATCAACCAAAACTCAAGCATCATTAGGCGAATCTACGATTCCGTTATCAACCGGATATCCTTATTGGATGATTGATGAACGTTTCTATATAGGTGGCGGATTAGGATTTTCTTCAGGAAAACAGGAAGATGATTTTTACATGAAAATAGAAGGAGGGTGGTTTTATGATGATTATGCTTCAGACTTCGGTCGATTTGTCGGTAATCTCAACTATCAGATTTTTGATTATACGTCCATTTCAGCAATATTTGAATTTTATCTGCAGGATAAATTCTATTCAAACGCATTGCAGTTTGGAGTAAAACACAACTTGAAACAAAAGAAAAAAAAATAGGGACCATTTTTCAACGATCCCCATTCTCAATCAACTAATAAAAAAATATGAAAAGTTTAGTGTTTTACTACAACACGTCTTGTATCATTTTTTACACCACTATTAGAAATTTTGATATAATAAACTCCGTCACTCAAACTTTCTGTATTAATTGTTAATCTATTTGTTGCCAATGTAGAGTTTACATTTATTTTCTGTCCTAAAGAGTTGTACATCCCGATTGCGTACTGATCTACACTTTCTAATTCCACAAATATTTCTGTATTTGCCGGAATTGGGTAAACTGTTGCATTAACTGTTGTAGCAGTATCGCCTGTTCCAAGGTTTTGTCCAACATTTATATTAGCATTAAGACTGTTATATCCCGTAGCTGCTTCCCATGTACTGGTATTTGCCATTCTAATTGCATATTCAGGACGGGCACTTAATCCTGATGCTGCATCCGGAAGGTGTAAGTACAATTTATAAGTCCCCTGAACCATGTTTGTAGGCAATGTAATAGTCTCATTAATAGTTGTTTCTGCCTGACTTGTCCATAATCTTGGATCTGTAGTCAATGCTTTTGTAAACACATCGCCAGTCACAGTATTTTTGAAAACGATATATGCTGTTCTTTGGTTGTACGGTGTTGCATAACCAGTGTTTTTAACTTTGAAATTCACAACCATTGTTCCTCCAATATTAGCTGATTGAGGGAAAGAACCATTAACCAATTCAAAACGGTACCCTAAATTTTTCTTAATATCATTTAAACATCCTTCAGATGAAAAACCATTAATTACTGATGCATTATAATCTGTATTCAGGTATGACCAGTGGAATTTTCTCATTTCACCTACAGCTGATGTACATCCGGAACGCGGTAGGTTTACCCCACAAGTTTCACCACCCATTGGTGTAAATTTAGTCTCCTGCTCCAAATATGGATATTCAGAAGAAGTATTGGTGTAAGTTCCATAATCCGATGAACTCGCTAAAAAACAGTCATTATGGTGACCTAATCTTGAAACATTTGAATTATTATAAGCCTGGCCAGATGAAAGCGCAGTACTTGAATACATTTGCATTTTTAATTTCGGAGTTCTGATCTGTACCATTCTCGAAGAAGGTAAAGCCGATAAAAGCGCATCAACTACAGCTCTTCTGTTAGCGTAATCTGTTGAAGTTGGTGACATTCCGAAATGATCGGTGTAGTACCATTCTCCCCAAGACCCGATAAATCCGGCTTGCACTACAGCGATTACATCTGCATTATTTTGTAAAAGAGGTCTAAGTTGTTCGATATGAGCTAAAACCTGTGCTTTAGAAGCATCTCTTTGTCCGGCAGTCTCTGTATCGGAATAAGCAAAACGTACAATACATTTAAGACCTGCGTTTCTGATGGCAGTAAAATCTGCCTGCATCTTATTCAGATAATCCTGTGATATTGGAGAGTTTATGAAATTTTCCAAATAGAATAATCTAAGTATCAGGGAAATATTTTCACTAGTTCTATATCCTGACAATTGAGACTGACTTAAAGAGGAATAAGAAGTTGAGTGTGTTCCTTTGTGGTGGTAAAAACCACGTTCAGGGTTAGGGAAATTTTCTGTCGAAGCAGTGTAGGTTACATTAGTTGTAGTTTGGGAAAAACCTAAAACTGATAAAAGTAATGTTGCGGTTAAAATTGCCTTCTTCATAAATCTTTTCTTTTTAGTTGTTGCTGATAATTCTCATGAGCCACATTTGAATTGTAACTCATTGCAAATCTATCAGTTAGCATCTAAATAAAAAAATTAAATTATCGTTAAAATGCACTTTTTCTCGACAAAATGCATAATTTAACTTAATTAATAGGTTTTATGCTACGGAAAGCGATTTTTGCTATAAGAAAATACTTAAAAAGAGAAAAAAG
>NZ_DATIDM010000231.1:0-9205 GCF_035456225.1 Flavobacterium sp.
GCACTGATTGAAGCAATGAAAGAAATAGGCGAAGTCATCGTTGTGGCACCGGACAGTCCGCAATCAGCTATGGGACATGCCATTACCATCAACAACACGCTTCACCTTGAAAAAGTCAGCATCGATAAAGAACTGAAAAACGAATACAGTTGTTCCGGAACGCCGGTTGACTGCGTAAAAATCGCGGTACACGAAATCCTGAAACGAAAACCGGATTTATGTGTATCGGGAATCAACCACGGCTCCAATTCTTCCATCAATGTTATTTATTCCGGAACGATGTCGGCCGCCGTTGAAGCAGGTATCGAAGGAATTCCGGCAATTGGTTTCTCGTTACTGGATTACAGTTGGAACGCTGATTTTGAATCCGTTAAACCTTATGTCAAAAAAATAGCCTTGGAAGTTCTGGAAAAAGGACTGCCCGAAGGTGTTGTCCTGAACGTCAATCTTCCTAAAAAACACATAAAAGGGATTAAGGTATGTCGTCAGGCGAAAGCCGTTTGGGAAGAACGATTCGACAAGCGAACCAATCCGCAGGGAAAAGAATATTACTGGCTAACCGGTGAATTCGTAAATTTGGACAAAGGCGAAGATACCGATGAATGGGCACTGAAACACGATTATATCTCGGTAGTACCTGTTCAGTTTGATTTTACGGCCCATCATGCTATCCAACAGTTAAACGGTTGGGATTTGAAATAATTACGAATTAGAAATTACAAAATACAAAAATGAATAAGACGGATTTGTTAATCGGACTACTGATCGGGTTAATAGCAGCAACTTTAGGCTGTGGTTTATTTTTATATTTTTTTGCCGATGCCCGTTCTCTGGAAGATGTAAAAATGGTCCGCGAGCATGGATTGATGGGAAAACTAATTACCCTTGGCGCTATTTTTAACTTAATCGCTTTTTTCCTTTTATTGAAAATGGAGAAAGAATTAATGGCAAGAGGCGTAATTTTGGCAACAATACTTTTGGCACTTTTAACGGTAATTTTGTAATCTATTTTATATATTTGAAATCAAAGATCATTTAATATCCTCTCAAACTTACTTTTTATGAAATTTAAATTATTAGTTTTTTGCATTTTCATAATTTCTACTGCTTTCCAATGTGACCGTGATGAAGCAACCGAGCCAACTGATAATGACAATCCTCCTATCGACACCCCTTTTACTCCCACATCATGGACAAGAGGTAACGGAACAGAAAGTAATCCGTACTTGATTGAAAATGCTGAACAACTGGTTTATCTATCTTTAAAAGTAAACGAAACGAACACCCAAGCACCATATTACACTCAGAATCGGTTTGAACATATATATTTCAAAATCACTAATGACATTAATATGGCTAATATTGATTTTGAACCAATTGGAAAATCATCCAATTTTAATTTTTTGGGAAATTTAAATGGGAATTCCAAAATAATATCAAATTTAAAGATTAATTCAACCAGTGAAACCGAAGCCACGGGCCTGTTTGGTTATGCTGAAGGTAACTTCAAAAATATTATTCTATCGAATTGCGAAATTACCGGCGTAAATAATGTCGGTGGAATTTGTGGCTTTTTTCACGGAAGGGATTTCATAAGACTCGAGACGTGTTCAGTTACAGGAATAATTAACGGAAAAATACGTGTCGGAGGCATTATAGGACAAGCAAGTGGAGCGACAACAACAGAATTATGCACTTTTGACGGCACTGTTACTGGTGAGTCAGATACCGGAGGAATTGTGGGCGAACTCCTAAACAGTAAAATACGCAAATGTGTTAATAGAGGAGTTATTACGAGTATGGGTACAGATGCTTACTTATATTATGGTGTTCACTCAGGAGGTATTACAGGCAGCACCTACAATGGTTATTTTGAAAATTGTATAAACAAAGGACTTGTAAAATCCACTAAAACAGCTGGCGGTATTGTTGGCCACTCCGGAGGGCCAAATTACATGAGTGCCGAATATAATGAAGTTAAAAATTGTTATAACATGGGTGATGTAAAATCAACAAACGGCATAGCTGCAGGAATTATGGGATATAGAGGAGGAGGTGAAATCAATTATACCTTTACAACAGGCCGCATCACTAGTGGTAACAGTTATTCGGAAAACACACAACCTATTGCCGCCAATAACTATGGAACAACTACGTCGTATTCATTTTGCCTAAAAGGAACAGTTGGAAACATGCCTAATTCTGGATATGAAGAGAGCTTTATGAAGTCGGCAGACTTGATTAACGAGCTTAACTATGACCAAGCTGGTATTGTATGGAAAAGAGATCCTAACAATCAAATAAATAATGGGTTCCCATATTTAGCTTGGGAAGAATAATAAAACCGCTTTAGCATGAAATACTACATCATTGCAGGCGAAGCTTCCGGCGATTTACACGCTTCGAATCTGATGAAAAACATTTTCAAGGAGGATCCGCAGGCAGAAATCCGTTTTTGGGGCGGCGATTTAATGCAGCAAGCCGGCGGTATTTTGGTGAAACATTACCGTGATTTGGCCTTCATGGGGTTTGCCGAAGTAGCTGCGAATTTAAAAACCATCCTTAACAATATCAAATTCTGCAAAAGCGACATTCTTAAATTTCAACCCGATGTGATTATCTATATTGATTATCCGGGTTTTAACATGCGTATTGCCGAATGGGCCAAAAAAAGAGGCATTAAAAACCATTATTACATTTCACCTCAAATTTGGGCCTGGAAAGAGAATCGCATTAAAAAAATTAAGCGCGATGTCGATAAAATGTATGTGATCCTTCCTTTCGAGAAAGATTTTTATGAGAAGAAACATAATTTCCCGGTTGAATTTGTAGGCCATCCACTGATTGATGCGATTCACAACCGTCAAAAAACGGATGCAGCTCAATTCAAAAAAGAAAACGGACTTGACGAAAGACCTATAATCGCTCTTTTGCCCGGCAGCAGAAAACAGGAAATTTCAAAAATGCTTTCCGAAATGCTTGCCATAATGAAAGACTTCCCGGACTATCAGTTTGTGATTGCGGGTGCGCCGAGTCAGGAGTTTTCATTTTACCAACAGTTTTTAACCAACGATCAGGTTCATTTCATTTCCAACAAAACCTATGATTTGTTAAGTGTGGCACATGCTGCTTTGGTGACTTCGGGAACGGCAACTTTGGAAACCGCTCTTTTTAAAGTTCCTGAAGTTGTTTTATACAAAGGAAACTGGATTTCATACCAAATCGCTAAACGCGTTATCACCCTGAAATATATTTCACTTGTCAATTTAATCATGGACAAGGAAGTGGTGACCGAATTAATCCAGGACGAGTGTAATCCGAAAAAAATAAAAACCGAACTTGAAAAGTTACTGAATCCGGAATACCGCGCTAAAGTTTTACACAATTATGATTTACTTGAAGAAAAGTTAGGCGGTGAAGGAGCCAGTAAAAAAACAGCCCATTTAATCTATAGTGCTATAAAATAACTCGGTGTAAATTTAATTTTATTTAAATTGTAGGAATTTTCTTTTTTTAATAATTCATTCTGCTTATCTTCGGCAGTATGAAAATAGCAAAATTTCCTACAATTATAATTACCCTGTTTTTTGTTTTTGGAATTGTTGTCAATTATTATTGGCGGCTTGAAACATCATGGATAGCAATAACAAATATGACAGCGCTGATTGCTTTCGGAATTCAATTCCGACTTTCGAACAAGCACTTTTTTCAAAAAAATCACTTCACGGTTTTTACTTGTTTGCTATCTTTTTGTATTGGGATGCTGACCTATTCGCTTCATTATCATCGTGGCTATAAAAATAATTACAGTCATTTTGTATCGGATGTTAATGTAGTGGAAGGGGTAATATCAGAACGCCTTAAACCCAATGCTTATGCCGAAAAATACTATTTCAAAATAACGCGATTAAACAAAAAAAGCGTTTTTGGAAAAATCCTTCTGACAGTTCCTAAAAAACCTGGCGCAACACAATTCCACGCTGGTGACAAACTGCATATCAAGGGAGAACTGACACCCATTGCAAAATCATTTAACCCTTACCAGTTCGATTATGCTGCCTATCTGGAAAAACAAAATGTATTCCATCAGCTGTATTTAAAATCCGGAACTTACATAAAAAAAGGAACCAATCACAACCTTGACTTTTATGTGGAAACATATCGCAATAAATTACTGAACAGTTTTAAAATTCATCATTTTTCAAAAAATACTGATCATATCATCAATGCACTGCTGCTCGGACAACGGCAAGACATGGATAACCAAATGAATGACAACTACACCAATGCGGGCGTGGTCCATATTTTGGCTATTTCAGGTTTACATATTGCCATACTTTATGCAATACTGCTTTTCCTACTCAAACCTTTAAACCAATTTAAAAAAGGCAAACTGCTGCAGTTCATAATGATACTAACCTTTTTATGGGTATTTGCACTTTTGTCCGGTTTATCAGCTTCTGTGGTACGTTCTGTCGTTATGTTCAGCCTTATCAGTTTCGGATTATATCTCAACAAATCCGGAAATATCTATAACATACTGGCAGTTTCCATGTTGATCATCCTGCTGTGCAATCCTAATTTTTTATTCGATGTAGGGTTTCAGTTAAGCTACATTGCGGTTTTTTCAATCGTTTGGCTGCAACCTTTTTACAGTTCGTTCCGGATTTCCAGATTCAAAGTAGTCAATTATTTTGCAGATCTCCTAACGATATCGTTTGTAGCACAAATTGGGGTTTTACCGTTGAGTCTGTATTACTTTCATCAGATGCCTTTACTATTTTTCCTGGCAAATATTGTGGTTATTCCGTTGTCGAGTTTTGTGCTGATTTTAGGAATCGCGGTTTTGGCTTTTAATTTCACAGTTCCTGATCTGGCCATCCTTTTAGGAAAACTGCTGGGATTTGCAATCGAAATAATGAATCAGTATATTGCCTGGGTTGCATCGTTTGAAACCTTTGTAATCAAAGACATCCCATTTTCATTTTCGTTACTGTTGCTATTTTATCTGATGCTTACGGCTTTAGTCCTCTGGCTCTACGAAAAAAAATTCTCAAAACTCATTTTATTTTTAAGCAGTTCCTTTGCCCTTCAAATTTTGACTTTAGTTACGCTGTGGCACTCAAAACAGGGAAGCGAATTCATCGTTTTCAACAACAAAAAAAGTACGCTGCTGACAGAAAAACGAAATAATAAAATCCGAGTGTACTCCAATGATAGTTTACCACAGGAAAATAAAAACCTGAAAGCCTATAACTGCGGAAATTTCAATCAGGCTGTAGAAATATTCCCGCTACAGAACACGGTGTTTTACGGGAACCAAAAAATTTTAGTTGTTGACAGTCTCGGCGTTTATTCACTTCACCAAAAACCGGATATCCTTTTATTGACCCAATCACCAAAAATCAATCTGATACGGGTTATCAACACTGTTCAGCCTAAAGTGATAATAGCTGATGCAACGAATTACAAGAGTTATGTAAACCGATGGAAAGCCACTTGTGAAAATGAAAAAATCCCTTTTCACGCTACTGCAGAAAAGGGATTCTATAAAATTATCGGATATTAGTTTATCTTTTTCAGTTCTTCGATTACCTCGTCGGCTGTTCGGTAACCTACTATGGGCGTTTTTACCTCGCCCGTTTTGTCAAAAACATACATTGACGGGTAACCCTGTACTTGTAAGAACATGGTAAAATCATGAGCCGAATTGCGTCCTTTTCGGTTAGGATCGAAACCCGGATTGGCATACTTTTTACCTTTGTAAGTCACTTCAAAATTTCCTTCCCCATTGAATTTAACCGGGTAATAGTTCGCATTGATATACTCTACGAATTTAGGATCGTGAAAGGTATTTTTATCCAGCATTTTGCATGGACCGCACCAATCGGTATAGACATCCATGAAAATAGGTTTTGCTTTTTTGGGTTTTTTCTGTTGAAGTGACAATGCTTCATCCAAAGTCATCCATTTGATTTCTTTACCCTCTGCTTCTTGAGCATGAACTGCCAAATTTCCTAAAACGAAAAGTACGGCAAATAGAATTTTTTTCATTTATTTATCCTTTTTTATTGTTTGCTAAAATCTGATTTGCGCCCGTAATCCATGCTTCCGGCCCTCCGGCTACATAACCGGTACTGCCCAATTGCGAAAGATTAACATTCCCATCCGCTTTTTTTTCAGCGGTTATAAACCATATGGTTGGATATCCCTGAACCTTAAGAGCGTTTTGCAAACCATAATTCTGTTGTTGCAATGCTGGGTCTAATTGTTTTTTTTTGGGAAAATCAAGCTCCACTAACACAACGTTTTCTTTAGCCCATTTAACAAATTCAGGTTTAAAGAAAACTTCTTTCTGCAAATGCATACACCATCCGCACCAATCACTTCCGGTAAAAAACAACATCATGGGTTTATTTTCCTTTTTGGAAACTTCCATTGCTTTATCGATGTTAGTATGCCATGTCAGTCCGCTTTCTTGAGCCGATAAGACTAAAGTGTTTAAGCAGATAAGCAACCCTAAAAGTATTTTTTTCATCGTATCCCTTTTTTAATCAGTTACTAAATAACAAAAATAATGCCGAATTTTATTTAACGTCCTGCATTAATTTTTTCACTAATGGCGAAATGGCGATTAACACAATTCCCGCAATCACAGCATACACAGCCAATTGCTGGTAACCGTCAGCATACACATTTAACTTTTCAAGGTTGGATGCGTTTTCAGAAGCTTCAGCGATGTTAGCCCCTAACAGTCCGGCAAAATACTGCCCGTAAGCGCTCGCCAGGAACCACATCCCCATGATAACCGCCTGTGTTTTTTGAGGAGATAATTTGGTCATAGCACTCATTCCTATAGGTGACAAACACAATTCTCCAAACGTTATGATGAACCAACCAAAGGTGAACAGATCTAAAGACGTTTTCCCGGAAGCATCTGCGAAGAATTTCGTGTAATAAAATACCCAGAAACCGCCGGCCAGGAACAAGAATCCAAGTCCGAATTTCACCACTGTATTGGGTTCTATCTTTCTTTTATTCATCCACAGCCAAACCATCCCAACCAATGCAGCAAAAGCAATGACAAACAAGGAATTTACGGCATTATTTACACCATTAGGATCCAATTCCATCCCTAAAAGCTTATTGTGTAAGTTATCTGCGGCAAACGCACTTAACGATCCTCCACTCTGTTCGAAAAACGCCCAGAAAACAACAGAAAAAAGCATAAAAACAACAGCCGCTACCAACTTTTTGTTTTCTGAAACGGAAAAATTCCTCATTTCATAAAGCAAATACAAAATAGAAACCGGACCTATTATGTACATAAACCAATCCGTATACTTTGTATTGGAAACCATAACCATAATAACCGGAATGATTAAAATGGATCCAATATAGGTTAGAATTTCATAAATTCTTCTTTTCGACGCATCAATATGAGATAAAGGAGACAAACCAATTTCGCCCAGGCTTTTTTGTGTTTGAGTAAATGTTAACAAGCTAACAATCATAACAATTGCAGCGAAACCAAACGCGGCATTCCATCGCAATGTTTCAGGTATAAAACTATCCCACAGTTCTCCTTTCCCCACGGCTACACAAATATACCCTCCAATCAGAGCCCCTAAGTTAACTCCTGCGTAAAATAAAGAAAACCCCGCATCCCTCCTATTATCATCATCTCTATACAATTTTCCAACCATCGATGAAATGTTCGGTTTAAAAAACCCTGTTCCTACAATGGTAAAACTAACGCCAATGAAAAAGAAGTTTTTTGGATCAATTGACAGAATCACACTTCCAACAATCATTAAGAGACCGCCCCAAAACAATGATTTTCTAAAACCAAAAATCTTATCCGCAAAAAGTCCCCCTATAAATGTAAAAGCATATACCCATGCCTGTGTCGCCCCATACTGTAAGTTTGCTATTGTATCATTCATCAATAGCTGGTGAACCATGAAATAATACAACATCCCTCGCATTCCGTAGAAGCTGAAACGCTCCCACATCTCACTGAAAAATAAATACCACAGCTGTTTTGGGTATTTTCCTTTAAAATTCTGGATATCTTCTGTTTTTATCCCTTTGAAATCCTGAATTTCGTCTATTGTTGAACTCATATTAATTAATTCCTTTTTCTTTCATTACTTTATTTAACTGCTTCAACAAGGCAAACATCAAAAGGGTTGCAAACATCAACAATCCAAAATTGACCCAGAAGAAATCGGCTTTATTTTCGTAGGTATCCCACATACTGGCCAAGACACCCGACAATTTATTTCCGATAGACGTTGCCAGGAACCAGCCACCCATCATTAGTGACGTAATATTAGTCGGGCTCAATTTTGAAACAACGGACAATCCCATCGGACTCAAAAATAATTCCCCGATCGTGATTACACCATAATTAGCTACCAGCCACCAAACGCTTACTTTTTCGGTTCCGTTACTGCCCATTTTTACAGCTGCCACCATCACCAAAACCGATAGGGCCGAAATCAATAAACCAAATGCAATTTTAGTTGGCGTGGTTGGTTCTTTCTGCCTGTTACGTAAAAAAGTAAAGAAAGCAACCACCAAAGGAGTAAGCATAATTACCCAAAAAGGATTAATGGATTGGCTCAAGTTGGTTGCCCAAAGTGATACTTTTGCACCCTCTGCAGGTTTTTTATCTTCGGCGACATTTCTAAAATACAATGGATAATTCACTTCTTTTTTAACCACTCCGTTTTCTTTTTGCAAACGGAAATTATCATCGTACAATTCGACAGAATCTTTTTTGAATTCCACTTCTTTGGCCAACTTTAATCCGCTGAAAACCGATTGTGAAGTTCCAACCACTTCCCTATCCGTGTAACGATCTGCCCAAGTTGTAAGTGCCGAACCATTTAATTTGAATACCGCCCAGAACAAAATCACAACCGAAAAAATTGCCAGTAAGGCCCCAATCGGTCTTTTGTCTTCTACTTTAGCTTTAAAATACAAACTTGCATAAAAGAAAATTACGGGAATACAGGCAAAAATAAAAGCATCGGTACTGTCGGAACCAAATATATAACTATCCGGATTGGCATCTGAAGCCGTACCTTTAAGCATCCAGCCGATTACCCCGAAAATTACAGACGGAATTAGAATGAAAGCCACAATTTTCCAAAAAGGCATATCTCCGGGCTGAACACCTTTTTTATCGGTTTTATCA
>NZ_DATIDM010000232.1:0-4265 GCF_035456225.1 Flavobacterium sp.
GTTATACTAATCTCAAGCCTGATGATTTACTTTCTTTGAAATCTCTAAATATTACTCCAAAAGATATAGGGGAGTTTGAAAAATTAGGTTTTAAAAATCTCAAACCAGATGATTTGTTTGCTTTGAAATCACAGAATATAACTCCGGATTTAATTGATCAATATAAGAATTTTGGGTTTACTAACTTGACTTTGGATGATGTTGTTGCAGCAAAAGCATTAGGAGTTACTCCTTCCTTTGTTAAATCGATGAAAGAAAAAGGTCATGATTTTAAAGACCTTGAAAAATATACAGAATTAAAAGCTGTAGTTGGTAACTAAGAGAAGAAACAGAATATAAAAACATTTGAGTTGTAAGACTAAAAATTCAGTTTAAAAAACATAACCTTGCAAAATTCGCGAGGTTATTTTTTTTATATTCTCATTGTTTATTTCTAAAAAACATAAAAAAAAACGGCTCAGAATTACTAAGCCGTTTTTATTAATTGTTTTTTGAAAGTTCTCTTTAAGCACTTTTTTTATTTCCCGAAGGCAGATAATAGATACATCCAAAATTTATTAAAAATAATACCACTGAGCCCAGGAATGCAGGCATCAGGATTTCATGATTATTGTCCAGAGCGTTGTTCAATGCCGTGTATAAAAGCCATATTTGTATACTCAGATTTAATATCAGTATAAAAATAATGGTTGATAATATGATATTCAGTTTTCGGGTATTGGACTGATTTTGTCCGGTTCTAAAAGTACTCATGACCTTTCAAATAATGTTTTTGTTTTCTTTTCTTCCTGAACATAAATGGCTTCTCCTTTCAGAATAACCTCTAATTTTGGCAAAGGTCTTGGTGGCGGTCCGGCTAATACTTCACCTGTTTTGGCATCAAATAATCCTTCATGACAAGGACATTCGATATGGCCCGTGCCTGGTTTATAAAAAACGGCACAGGAGAGATGCGTACATTTTTGCTCGTAGGCTGTAAAAGTATTATCTTCCAGTTTGATTAATATATATGGGATTTTGCTTCCTTCAATAACAAAGGATTTTGTACCTCCATCCGGAATGTCTTTTATGTCACAAACATAATGCTCTCCTTCGATTTTTTCTTTTGGGAGAAAATAGTCTTTGGCTACCACTAATCCACTTCCTGTCATTAATCCTCCGGAAACTAAAGTCAGAAATTTGGCAAAATCTCTACGACTTACCTGAGCTGCTTCCTGTTTGTGTATTGGAAAGTCTTTTTTCCAGTTTTTATTTATATTGTTTTCTTTAGACATGTTACGTTTTTTAGTAAATGATAAGTTCGGTGTGTCCTTTGGGCATCATGATGTTTACTTTTGTTTTCACGGTTTCTTTTCCAAACACAAAAGTGTTTACAGGAGTACTGTTGGGACGCATTTCTTTTAATTCTTCTTTTGTGCCGTAGAATAATGCTCCACTAGGACAAACTGTAGCGCACATTGGTTTTTTGCCTATACTGGTTCGGTCATAACACATGGTGCATTTCATCATCAAATCGTATTCTTCTATTTTTTTCGGAACCCCAAATGGACAAGCCATAACGCAGTTGGAACAGCCTATACATCTTTCGGTATTGGCGGTATGAACGATTCCAAATTCGTCTTTGGAAATGGCATCAGCTGGGCAGACATTGGCACAAACAGGGTCCTCACAATGCATACAAACCTGAACCGTTGTCTGGATAGTAGTCGAGCGTTCTACATAATTCACATGAATCATCGAATCATGACCGTTGGTTTCGCACTCGGCGCAGGCCATTTCGCAAGCCTTACAGCCAATGCAGCGCTGCATATCTACAAAAAATTCTTCGCTTCTGTTAAAAGTGGTATAATTCATTTCTTTAATTTTTATAGATTAGACACTCGCATACGCTTTGGATTCACTCGAAGGAGGCGCAATCTTTTTCTGAGGCTCTAATTTGCAGGCACAAACTTTGAATTCCGGTATTTTTGAAATCGGATCCAAAGTTCCGGGTGTCAAAAGATTTGCTGATTTTTCTCCAGGCCAATGGTATGGAAGAAAAACGGTGTCTTTTCGAATCGTTTCAACAATATTGGCAGGAAAAGTTCCTTCACCTCTACGGGTCGAAACTTTAATTAACTCACGTTGCTGAATACCGTATTTTTCGGCCAGCTCGGGGTGGATTTCCAATAGAGGTTCCGGATATTGTCCTACTAATTTACCTATTCTTCGGGTTTGGGTTCCGCTCAGATATTGCGAAACCACACGCCCTGTTGTTAAAACAATAGGATATTCGTCATCGGTAACTTCGCCAGGAAGTTTGTAGGGTGCCGGATTGAAATGGGCTCTTCCATCGGGAGTTCTGAATTTTCGGTCTTCCCAAAGTCTTGGTGTTCCCGGATGATCATCCGACGGACATGGCCAGAAAACCCCCATATTGTCTTCTATTTTTTTATATGAAATTCCAAAATAATCGGCTGTTCCTCCTTTTGAGGCCACACGCAGTTCATTGAAAATGGCTTCGCTGTTTTCGTAGGTAAATTTGTCTTTGGTTCCTAAACGTTTGGCTAGTTCCAATAAAATATCAGTATCTTTTCTGGCATTTCCCGGAGGAGTTACCGCCTGACGAATTCGGATGACACGGCCTTCCGCTGAGGTGGTCGTCCCATCTTCTTCTTCCTGCAATGAACCAGCCAGAATAACATCTGCATGACGTGCGGTTTCATTCAAAAAGAAATCGATACAAACGTAATATTCCAGTTTTTCTAAAGCTTCCCTAACATAATTACTGTTAGGTAAAGAAACTAATGGGTTGAAACAGATGGATAACAAACCTTTGATTTCTCCTCTGTGAATAGCTTCAATAATTTCGTAAGCAGATAGCCCTTTTCCTGGTAAATCCGGTTCGTTGATGCCCCAGACTTCCGAAATGTATTTACGGTGTTCCGGATTTTCAATGTCTCTGTTTCCGGGCAATTGGTCGCATTTGTGTCCGTGTTCACGTCCGCCCTGACCATTGCCTTGTCCGGTTATGGTGGCATAACCGCAATAAGGTTTTCCTATTCGGCCGGTGGCTAATACTAAGTTTATACAGCCCAAAACATTGTCAACTCCTTTGGAATGGTGTTCGATTCCTCTGGCATGAAGCAGGAAGGAAGTTTTGGCTTTGCCCCAAAGTTCGGCTGCCTGTTTAATTTTTTCTTTGCTGATACCGGTAATTTCTTCGGCCCATTCCAAAGTGTAATCTTTCACAGAATCCAAAGTTTGCTCAAATCCCGAAGTATGGTTGTTGATGAAATCGTGGTCCAGCATATCATTATCGGCCAAATATTTGAGCATGGCTCCGTATAAGGCTGAGTCGGTTCCCGGTTTTACGTCCAAGTGAACATCGGCTGTTCTCGCCAATGGGATAACTCTTGGGTCGATAACAATCAGTTTTGCTCCTCTGTCTCTTGCCTTCCAAATCCAATAGGTCAGTGTAGGGAAGGTTTCGCTGATGTTAGCTCCGGCAACGATAATCACTTCGGCATATTCCAGGTCGGAATAATTATTGGAACCGCGGTCGAGACCAAATGCTTTTTTGTTTCCCGCACCGGCACTTACCATACACAGACGGCCGTTGTAGTCGAGGTTTTTTGTTTTCAGGGCAACGCGGGCAAATTTTCCAACCAGATAACTTTTTTCATTGGTCAATGAAACTCCCGATAACATGGAAAAAGCATCGTTTCCGTATGTTTTTTGAATGCGTTGTATTTCGGAAACGGTTTTGTCCATTGCATCGTCCCAACTCATGGGTACAAATCCTTGTCCTTCGACTCTTTTCAAAGGGCTCAACAATCGGTCAGGGTGATTGTTTTGAAGGTAACGTTGAACGCCTTTCGGACACAGTCTTCCTTCGTTGAAAGGGAATTCCATCCATGGGTCAAAGCCTACAACTTTATTTTCTTTTACCAAAAGTTTGATTCCGCATTGCATTCCGCAAAAACAACAATGGGTTTCAACGACTTCGTCAGGTTCATCTCTTCCTTCATACCCATCTTGTGGGGGATAATTTAAATGTGGACCAAAGTGGGCAATAATATTTTCTG
Organism: Flavobacterium sp.; assembly: GCF_035456225.1. GTDB lineage: Bacteria > Bacteroidota > Bacteroidia > Flavobacteriales > Flavobacteriaceae > Flavobacterium. The sequence continues at coordinate 4,068 of NZ_DATIDM010000232.1, forward strand.
TAGAAACTGGTAATTTAGCCATGTTCTTGATTGTTTTTTATAAATGTTTTATCCAAATAAGTTTCCGCCTTCTTGTCTGGCTTTCAGGTGAGCCTGAGCGATTCGGGAGCGTTTTCCCTCAGGACTTAAATCTAAATGCGAACTTCCGTCTGGCAATGTAAAGTCAAAACCTAATTTTCGGGTTACTACTTTCAAATC
>NZ_DATIDM010000233.1:0-6737 GCF_035456225.1 Flavobacterium sp.
TGTTGTATTCCTGATCATCAATTTTAATTCTTGCGAAATACATTCCGTTTGGTAAATGACCGATGTCAATTTTGTGGGTTGAATCATTTTCGTAAGATTGAATTTGCCCTTCATTCACTATTTTGCCGTTTGAATCAAAAAGAGAATATTCAATCTTTTTATCTTTCACATTGCTTGTACTTAAATTCAAAATTCCTGTAGTCGGATTTGGACTCAGAATAATTTCTGTTTTGGGAGCATTTGAATCCAATTCGCTGTTTTCTTCTGAAATTTTTACAGAACAATTGATTGCGGTTACGGTTTGTGTACCGTTGGAATTATTCACCGATCCTACACCATTTTTAGCTTTGATGTAATACGTATATGTTGATCCGGCCGTAATGAGATAGGTATTGGAAAATGTTGTGGTCGTTAGATTCGACGCGTAAAGATTACCGTTTCTGTAAATATCATAACTCGCTGCATTTGCCGAGGTTGTCCAAGATAAATTTATGGTGCTGGTTGTTCCTCCGCAGGTTGGCGTCGCTGTAAGTGTGAAATTTCCGGGCGGACATGTTAAAGCTGTAGCAGTTAACGTTCCGTTGGAATTGTTTGTAGTACCAGTTGCATTTTTAGCTTTAAGCGAATACGTGTACGTTGTTCCACTGGTGATGTACGTGTTGAGAAACTGATTTCCTGTTATATTGCTGGCATACAAGGATCCATTTCTGTAAATATCATAAGAAGTGGCATTGACGGAAGTTGTCCATGCTAATTTAATCTGGCTTGTGGAACCGTTGCATTCCGGTGTAGCTGTTAAAGTAAATGAACCGGGAAGGGGAGCAGTGCAAGTGACATTCAAATTAGCTTTCAGCGAGTTGAAATAGGAAAGCGCAAAAGTATCCCTCCATGCCGAACTGGTGAGTTTTGTAGCGTCTGCCGAATCCACGAATCCGATTTCATTCAAACATCCAGTAGCTGATGAATATTTCAGAACCCCAAGATGATAGGCGAGGAAGCTGTTGTCCTCTACACATCGTCTGTTGTTCCAGGAACCATTGGTCGCCATATCGTTTTGAATCTTTTGGGAAAAAGCTATATCTGGTGCAGTATTGGTATCACTGTCGGTACAATAAAAAGTTTCGGTCCCGGTGCCTCCTCCTGCATTGCAATGAATACTTAAAAGTCGATCCGCATTCCAGTTGTTGGCCATTTGCGCTCTTTGTGTCACCGAGACCCAGCTGTTTAAATTTGTTGTACGCGTCATTTGTACCGTCCAGGAAGTACAGGAATTTTGGATTAAGGTTCGGGTTCGCAAACCTACTTCCAATGATGTTTCTATCTCTGTTGCAGTTCTTCCATCCGGATTATCACTAGTGGTTGCCCCATAACCATGTCCGGGATCGATAACAATTATCTGGGCTTTTGCCGTGAAGGAAACCAATACGACAAAAATAAATTTCAATAGGTTCTTCATAGCTTACAGTTTTAGTTCAGAAATATAGATTTTACCGGTTTTGTCATCGGAAAACATTACTTTATTGTCTCCATAAAAGCAAGGGAACATTTCGTAAATGTCTTTGGTGTCGGTCAGTTTTTTTGATTTGCCAGACTCGACATCAAACAGGTACAAATCGGAGTTGCTTACCGAATGACCATCTTTGCTTTCGTCTAAAAAACCAATTAGGTATTTGTCATCCTGTGACCATGAAGTAGCCATTCCGGTTCCGATTTTTATTCCTGCACTTTTTCCGTCTATATCGTAAATGTAGATATCAGCACCTTTGTGTACAGCCACTTTTTTGCCGTTATGTGATAGAATGGCGTTATAAAATTGTCCTTCATCATTGGTAATTACCCAACTTTTTTGAGTTTCTAAATCTTTAGCTTCTATTTTTAAAGTGGAAAGATTAGTGTAAACCACCGTTTTGTTTTCTTCAAATCCCTTAAATGACGGCAGCCAGTTTGGGTTTGTGCCATTATGCTTCTTTGTTCTTTTGTTTTTAATGTTGTACGAAGTAATAATGGCATGCGAATGGTAATCTGCTTTGTTCTTCTCCCGAAAGTAAAAAGTAGAACTGTTTTGACTCCACGCATAAGCGTAGCCACTGCCGCTGCTATTTGAAATCAGTTTGACACTGTTTTTTTTTACGTCCAAAAGATACACACCCTGACTGTGTTCTTTTGTGAGTAATGCAAAATTCCCGTCCGGAGATGCTACGGGATTACTGAAAGATTCTTTTACCGGCAACGCTTTGAGGTGTTCCAGTTCTTGTGCCTGCATTGTTAAACTGCTAATCAATGTGGAGGCGAGTAAAAATTTTGTTTTCATATAAAAAAAATTTTAATAAAACTAAAAGTAGTATTTATTTTATAATTATAACAAAAAAATGAACAAAAATCTTACAATAATAGTGAAGAACAAAAAAAAACACTCTCATACTGAAAGTGTTTCTTTATTGGTAAGGTTAAATTATCGTCTGAATTTATTGCGGGTTATGATATTTTTCAGTTTCGCTTTTAAGTCTTCACCGGAATCATATACCATTTGATCATTGCTTGGAAAAGGTACTGCCCTTAAATCGAAATAAGGCAGGTAACTTTCATCACAAGCGCGCTTGTCTCCGTTGTAATTTGAGTAAATATGTTCGAACATGAATTCACTTGCTAAAGGAAATGTCTCAATCAGTTGGTTGGTTTTGAAATCAACATAATCAACTTTAGCGGTAACCTGACAGGCTTTAAACTGCTTGAATTCATAAATATTAGCAGTAATCGTTTTAAAATTATCCACTTTTATCGGATGTCCTAAACTGTCTTTTACCACATTTCCGTTGTTATCTAAAAGTGTTTTCGTTCCGTCTTTAATTTGTTTTTCCTTGATGAATTCTTTTTCTTTGATCTGTTCCGGAGAAATATTTATCTGACGGAAGTTCACAATCAATCCGTAATCATAATGAATCCCTTTCTGACGGTTGCTATGATAAACGGTCCATTTGTCGTTTAATCCGAAGGTGCTGAAATCCAATAAGTCGTTTTGCAATTGCACCGGAATAACCATATTCGTTTCGTTTTTAGTGAAAACATTCACGAAATCAGTTCCTTTAAATTTAGCGTCATCGGTTAATTTTTTTACGTCTTTGTAACCGGGATTGATGCTTTCCAGATAAACAAAGTCCTCATACGCTTTACGACAGCTCATCTTGTCGTTAGATTCCAGCATTAATTTTGAATTGTCATAAAGATATTTCGACAATGCATTTTTGCTGTTGATAATCTGATCGGAATAGTTGTTAAAATCGAAAGTTGCATTTCTGTGCGCATCAATTAAATATAAAGGCAGTAGTGGTCGGATTTTCTCCTGACGGTTACTTAATGCAAGATATAAATTGTGGATTTTTTCCAAATTTGCAGGATTGGCATCTTTAGCCAACATTTCGATATCGGCTAAATCACGTTGCTTTGCTTTTGCAAAAGCTTCCTCCATCAGATAAACGTAATCCTGTTTTCCTTTGGCGTTTTTATTGGTTCGTAATGCTTCGAATGCACGGTTAATAGCGCCATCATAATCACCGTCACTCAGCATACTTTGCGTGCTTTTAACGCCACATGAAAATGCGAAAAGCACTAAAATAAGTAGAGTAGAAATTTTATTCATAAAACATAGAATTTTGACAAAAATATAATTTTTTGTTAGCTAATCCCGCTGTACACTATATCTTTTTGTCTCGTTTTAAAAAAACAAAACAAAAAGGATGCCGTTTCCATCGGGGCTAAGCCGGATTTGAAGTAAAAGGCAAAAAAAAAACTCCGAAGTTGAATTTCGGAGTTTTGTGATTTTTATTATTTCGTTGTTATCGGCGGCAGTAATTTACTGGCAACTTCACCAAATCCGATGCGAACTTCCTGATTCTGGCAGTAACCACGCATGATAACGGTATCTCCGTCGTTAATGAATTTACGCTCGGAACCGTCTTTCATTTTTAATGGTTTTTGTCCGCCCCAAGTCAATTCCAGCATTGAGCCGAAAGAGTCTTCTGTTGATCCTGAAATTGTTCCCGAGCCCATCATGTCACCTGAGTTAATTCGGCACCCATTAATAGTATGATGTGCCAATTGCTGACTCATAGTCCAATACATATATTTGAAATTGGATTTACATACTAAAGTCTCTTCGTTGTCTTCAGGAGCTATCGATACTTCTAGATTAATGTCGAACGCATGATTACCGGTTTGTTGTAAATAAGGAAGTGGTTTCGGTTCCTGTTTAGGAGAAGCAGTCCTGAACGGCTCCAAAGCATCCAATGTTACAATCCAAGGAGAAATGGATGAAGCAAAGTTTTTAGCCAGGAATGGTCCAAGTGGCACATACTCCCATTTTTGGATATCACGCGCGCTCCAGTCATTCAATAAAACCATCCCGAAAATATAATCTTCGGCTTCCGTTAAAGGAATATTTTCACCCATAATGTTAGCATCAGTGGTGATAAAAGCGGTTTCCAATTCGAAATCCACTAAACGGGAAGGACCGAATACGGGTTGAGTTTCGCCATTTGGCAATGTTTGTCCCATTGGTCTGTGAACCGGAATTCCCGAAGGAACAATTGTAGAACTTCTTCCGTGGTAACCAACAGGAATGTGTAACCAGTTTGGCAATAATGCATTTTCCGGATCGCGGAACATCTTACCAACATTCGTAGCGTGTTCTTTACTTGAATAGAAATCGGTATAATCACCAATATGAACCGGTAACTGCATTTCCACATCCTCGATCTTGAAGACTACCACATCACGATGTGATTTATTATCTCTTAATTCAGGGTTTTCAGCATCAAAAATATCGGCAAGTCGGTTACGGACCAATCGCCATGTTTTTTTACCGTCGGAAATAAAATCGTTTAAGGTGTCTTGCATGAACATGTCATCGGTAAGTTCAATACCTTCAAAATAACCCAATTGCTGTAATGCGCCCATATCAACGGCAAAATCACCGATACGGGTTCCGATGGTAACTACATCTTCTTTAGTTATAAAAACGCCGAAAGGAATATTCTGAATAGGGAAATCACTGTTTTCCGGTACGTGTAACCATGATTTTCTATGAGGATCGTTTGCTGTGATTGGCATGATATTGTGTTTTTTGTGTGTTCATATTTTGATACATCAAATATACTTTGTATTGTGATTTTACCAAACACTTTTCGTATTTTTGAACTCCATTTAACAAAATATTTGAAAATGCAACGCGACGAACAAATTTTCGACTTAATTCTTGAAGAACAAGACAGACAAATCCACGGATTGGAACTTATTGCATCAGAGAACTTTGTGAGCGACCAAGTGATGGAAGCGGCGGGTTCTGTATTAACCAATAAATATGCAGAAGGCTATCCCGGAAAAAGATATTACGGTGGATGTGAAGTAGTAGACGTTATCGAGCAAATCGCCATCGACAGAGCAAAGGCTTTATTCGGGGCTGAATATGTTAACGTACAGCCACATTCCGGTTCACAGGCGAATTCAGCTGTGCTTGCTGCATGTTTGAAACCCGGTGATAAAATTTTAGGTTTCGACTTATCTCACGGTGGTCACCTGACGCACGGTTCTCCGGTGAATTTTTCAGGTAAATTATACCAAACTACTTTTTATGGTGTAGAGAAAGAAACCGGTCGTTTAAACTATGATATCATTCAGGAAATTGCCACTAAAGAACAGCCTAAATTGATCATTGCAGGTGCTTCGGCATATTCCCGTGACATGGATTTTAAACGTTTCCGTGAAATTGCTGATTCTGTTGGCGCTATTTTAATGGCAGACATTGCTCACCCTGCAGGTTTAATTGCAAAAGGATTAATGAACGACCCAATTCCTCATTGTCATATAGTTACCACAACAACGCATAAAACATTACGCGGACCAAGAGGCGGAATGATCATGATGGGTAAAGATTTTGAAAACCCATGGGGCTTAACAACTCCGAAAGGTGAAATCAGAATGATGTCTCACGTATTGGATATGTCGGTTTTCCCTGGAAATCAAGGTGGACCGTTAGAGCATATCATTGCGGCTAAAGCAGTTGCTTTCGGCGAGGCATTAACGGATGAGTTTTTCCGTTATGCAATGCAGGTTCAGAAAAATGCCAAAGCGATGGCGGAAGCTTTCGTGAAAAGAGGCTACGACATTATCTCCGGAGGAACAGATAACCACATGATGTTAATCGACTTGCGAAATAAAAACATTTCAGGTAAAGAAGCTGAAAATGCTTTGGTTAAAGCGGATATTACGGTTAACAAAAATATGGTTCCTTTTGATGATAAATCTCCTTTCGTTACTTCCGGAATCCGTGTTGGAACTCCTGCAATCACTACGCGTGGTTTGGTTGAATCGGATATGGAAAAGATTGTTGATATGATTGACAGAGTTATCATGAACCACACTAATGAAGAAATGTTAGAGCAAATCGGTGATGAGGTTTACGATATGATGAGTGAACGCGCTATGTTTGTTTTCTAATCGAAATCAATATATGAAATAAAAAGGGCTGTCATTTTTATGACAGCCCTTTTTATGTGATAACGAATCTTCATTATTTCTTTCCAAATACTTCGTATCGCAGAATGAATGAAATGTTGTTAAAGTCAATTGGCAAATTCGCGTGGCCAGTTATGTTTGATTTAAGAAAGTACCTGAATTCACCAGATATTTTCTTATAGTTGTAACCAACACCGGCTGCTAATGAAAAACTTGACGATGAAAAG